>JBEPTZ010000182.1:0-6879 GCA_041691815.1 Rhodospirillales bacterium
GGACCATGATCTTCGGCGTCCAGAAGCTGGTCAGCTACGTCAGCCACTTCATCACCCTGCACCCCGGCGACGTGATCGCCACCGGCACACCCCCCGGCGTGGGCATGGGCAAGAAGCCGAACCCGATCTGGCTCAAGGCCGGCAACGTGATGACGCTCGGCATCACCGGGCTGGGCGAGCAGAAGCAGAACGTGAAGGCAGATTAAGACTCTATCTTTTTGTGAACAAAAAGAAACTCTTTCATCCGCCTTGCCGCATCGAGTGCGTGGAGACACCGGAATCTCCAAAAACTCAGTGTTCCGAGGCGGATGAAAAGAGTTTTTGGTTCTTTTTTCCAAAAAGAACTGCTTCCTTGCTCGAGGCTCCGCCATGACCCGCGCCCGCCGCAACACCATCGCCGACGCCGTCCACCGCGCCGCCGCGCAGTTCGGCGACCGCCCGGCGCTGGGTTTCGCCGACCGGAGTTGGAGCTTCCGCGAGTTGGACCTTGCCGCCGGCCGTATCGCCCACCAGCTGCGCGGCCTGGGCCTTGCCGCCGGCGACCGTGTCGCCGCCTATGGCCGCAATTCGGACGGCTATTTCCTGCTCTGGCTGGCCTGCACCCGCGCCGGCCTGGTGCATGTGCCGGTCAACTTCGCGCTCACCGGCGACGAACTCACCTACATCATCACCCAGTCCGGCGCCGCCGCCCTGGTCAGCGACGCCGCCCTCGCCGCCAACCTCGCCCCGGTCCACGCGCTGGCCAGCGTCCGGCATTTCCTCGATTTCGCCGCCCTCCCCGCCGTGGCTCGCGACCCCGCCATCCCACACGACCTGGACGCCGATCTCGCCGAAACCGACCTCGCGCAACTGCTCTACACCTCCGGCACCACCGCCCAGCCGAAGGGTGCCGCGATGAGCCACGCCGCGCTGCTGGCCGAATACACCTCCTGCATCATCGCGCTGGAACTCACCGCGGCCGACCGCAGCATCGCCGCCCTGCCGCTCTACCACTCGGCGCAGATGCACTGCTTCCTGATGCCCTCGCTGCTGGTCGGCGGCTATTCGCTGCTGCTGCCGGCGCCGGCCGCCGATGTGGTGCTGGAACTGATCGAGCGCCACCGCATGACCACCTTCTTCGCCCCGCCGACTGTCTGGATCAGCCTGCTGCGCCACACCGATTTCGACCGCCGCGACCTCTCCTCGCTCATCGCGGTCTATTACGGCGCCTCGATCATGCCGGTGCCGGTGCTGCAGGAACTGCGTCGCCGCCTACCCGGCGCCCGCCCGTTCAACGGCTACGGCCAGTCCGAAATCGGCCCGCTCGCCACTGTGCTGAAGCCCGAGGACCACGACGCCCGCCCCGGTTCGATCGGCAAGCCGATCTTCAACGTCGAGACCCGTGTGGTCGACGCCGACATGCACGACGCCGCCCCAGGCACCCAGGGCGAGATCGTCCACCGCTCGCCGCAACTGCTCGACGGCTACTGGAACAAACCCGAAGCCACCGCCGAAGCCTTCGCCGGCGGCTGGTTCCACTCCGGCGATGTGGGCTATCTCGACGATGACGGCTTCCTCTACATCGTCGACCGCATCAAGGACGTCATCAACACCGGCGGCGTGCTGGTCGCCTCGCGCGACGTGGAAGAAGCCCTGTTCACCCACCCCGCAGTCTCCGAAGTCGCAGTGATCGCCCTGCCCGACCCGAAATGGATCGAAGCCATCACCGCCGTGGTCGTGCTGCGCCCCGGCGCCACCGCCAGCGAAGCCGACCTGCTCGCCCACGCCCGCCAGCACCTCGCCGCGTTCAAACTGCCCAAGCGGGTGATCTTCGCCGACGACCTGCCGCGCAACACCGCCGGCAAACTGCTGAAACGCGAACTCCGCCGCGTGCATGGCGCGGAGACGCCGTGGGAGTAAGCAAGGAAGCAGCGCTTTTTTGAAAAAAAGCGCGCAAAAAACTTCATCCATGTGGGGGCGAAGCCACGAATGAAAGTTTTTTGGTTCTTTTTTTCAAAAAAGAACCCTTCCCTTGTCTGGCTGATCCTGCTGGCCACCGCCGTGCGCCTGGTGATGGCGCATGCCATCGGCCTGGGTGTCGACGAGAGCTACATGATCGCCGCCGGCCGCACCCTGCATCTCAGCTATTTCGACCATCCGCCGCTCGCCTGGTGGCTCAGTTGGGGTGCGGCGCATCTGTTCGGCAGCGAGGCGCCGGTGGTGGTGCGGCTGCCGTTTATCCTGCTCGGCGCCGCCTCCACCTGGATGCTGGCGCGGCTGGGCGAGGACCTTGGCGGCCGCCGCGCCGGGCTGTGGACCGCGCTGGCCTACACCTGCGCTCCGGTGCTCGGCTTCACCAGCGCCAGCTGGGTGCTGCCGGACGGGCCGCTCGATGCCGCCTTGCTGGCGATGGCGCTGTGCCTGGTGCGGGCGTTGCGCACACCCGGCTGGGGCTGGTGGCTGGCTGCCGGACTGGCCGCCGGGCTGGCCATGCTGTCGAAATACAACGCCGTGCTGCCGATCGCCGGCGGCTTCGTCTACCTGCTGACCCAAAGGCAGGACCGCCACTGGCTGGCCCGCCCGCAGCCCTGGGTGGCGGTGGCGGTGGCGGCGCTGCTGTTCACCCCGGTGATCGTCTGGAACGCCGAACACGGCTGGGCCTCGCTGGCCTTCCAGGGCAACCGCGCTGACGCCGTACGGCTGCAACCGTTCGGCCCGCTGGTGGTGCTGGCCGGCGAGGCGCTGTTCCTGCTGCCGTGGCTTTGGGCGCCGCTGATGCTGCAATGGCTGCGGGCGCTGCGGGCCGGCCCCGAGGACCGGCAGCGCTGGCTGTTGGCCTGCCTCGGCGCCGGCCCGGTGTTGCTGTTCGCCGTCGTCGCGCTGTGGTCGCGCCATGTGCTGTTTCACTGGGCCGCCCCCGGCTACCTGCTGCTGCTGCTGCTGCTCGGCGAGGCGCTGGCCCGCTGGGACGGCCGGGTCCTGCGCCGCGCCACCGCCGCCACCGTGGCGCTGCTGCTGGCTGGTCTCGCCGTGGTGGCGGTCGAGGTGCGTTGGAACCCGCTGCCGCTGCCGAACGACCCGGCACTCCAGGCGGTGGATTTCACGCCGCTGCGCGCCGTGCTGGCCGGGCGCGGCCTGCTCGGCCAGCCGGTCGCCGCCCCCAATTGGTCGAACGCCGGCCGCATCGGCTACGCGCTCGGCGGCGCCCCCCCTGTGCTATGCCTGAACACCGACGCCCGGCAATTCGCCTTCGCCCCCGGCCCGGCCAGCGTGCTCGGCCAGGACATCCTGATCATCGCCCCGCGCAGCAACGAGGCCGGCATCCGCGCCGGCTATGCCGGGCTGTTCGACCGCATCGAGACGCTGCCACCGGCGGTCGTCAACCTGCCCGGCCGGCCGGGGCACCAGATCCCGCTGTTCATCGGCCATAACCTGCGCCGCTGGCCGCCATGACCCGGGAGCGGTTAACCGCATCGCAACCATTGGCGGCGAAACTGCGGGGCCATGATCTCCAACACCTCCCTCCCGGCCTTCTCCACCGGCACCGCCCAGCCGGCCCAGCGCCCGCACCACCCGCACGGCACCCAGCAGGCCCGCGCCCAGCCAAAGCAGCAGTTGCCGCTGCAGGCGCAGCCGGACAAAGCCAGCCCCACGCCACAGCCCGGCCAGACCCTGCCGCGCGGCTCGCTGCTCGACCTGTCGGTCTGATCCCGCGGCACTCTTGAAACCGGCCCGGCCTGCGTGCAGGCTTGCGGCATGGCCGATTTCGTCAAGCTGATCCCCGAGGGCGACAACCGCGAGCGGCTGGTCTGCCCGGATTGCGGCCATGTCGACTACCAGAACCCCAAGGTCGTGGTCGGCTCGGTGGTCGCCCATGACGACCTGGTGCTGCTCTGCCGCCGCGCCATCGAACCGCGGCGCGGCTTCTGGACCCTGCCGGCCGGCTACCTGGAACTCGGCGAAACCATCGAGCAGGGCGCCAGGCGCGAGGCGCAGGAGGAAGCAGAAGCCGCCATCCTGCTCGACGGCGTGCTGGCGCTATACAGCGTCAGCCGCATCGGCCAGGTGCAGGTGATGTTCCGCGCCCGCTTCGCCGGCCCGCCCGCCTTCGCCGCCGGCCCGGAAAGCCTGGAAGTGGCGCTGTTCGCCTGGGCCGACATCCCGTGGCCGGAGATCGCCTTCCCCACCGTGCGCTGGGCGCTGGAGGCCTGGCGCGCCAACCCCGCCGGCCCGCTCGGCGCACCCGCCGGCAACCCGCCGTGATCCACCTGCCGGCGCTGCTGCTCGCCCTGCTGCTACTGGCCTCGGCAGCCCATGCCTACCGGCTGCTGCCCGGCCCGATGCCGCAACTGCAGGCGCCGTCCGCGGCCGGTGAACCGGCGCCGGTGCCCAACCA
Organism: Rhodospirillales bacterium; assembly: GCA_041691815.1. Lineage (GTDB taxonomy): Bacteria > Pseudomonadota > Alphaproteobacteria > Acetobacterales > Acetobacteraceae > 70-18. The sequence continues at coordinate 4,376 of JBEPTZ010000182.1, forward strand.
GGACGCCGAACCACCGCCCGCCAAGGTCATTCCCGGCACGCGGTTGACGCCGGCGCTGACCAACCGGCTGTCCGGCCGCCCGGCCGCCGCCGACGGCTACTCGCCAGGCTCGGCGTTTTCGCCCGAACTGGAGCGCCGACACGACACCGGCACCAATCTCGGCACCATCCTGGCCCCCGGGCTGCAGTTGCGGGTGCCGCTCAAGTAGAGGGCTGGACCGCCGCCGTCGTCGCCACCCGGGCCATCGCCGACGCCGCCCGCTCGGCATCCACCATGTAGTCGCGGGTCAGCGGCACCGCCTGCGGGTTGCGGCTCAGCTGGATCTGGAACACCACATGCCCCTCGCGCCGGAAGGCGATCTCGCTGCCGGCCAGGTAGAACTCGAACATCCGGCAGAACCGCTCGTCGTACAGCCCGGCGATCGCGTCCCGATTGGCGGCGAAGCGGCGGCGCCAGTGCCGCAGCGTCTCGGCGTAGTGCAGCCGCAGCACCTCGATGTCGGTCGCCACCAATCCGGAGCGCTCAATCACCGGCAGCACCTCGGACAGCGCCGGGCAATAGCCGCCGGGAAAGATGTATTTGGCGATCCACGGGTTGGTGGCGTCCGGCGGCAGGCTGCGGCCGATGAAATGCAGCAGCGCCACCCCGTCCGGCGCCAGGTTGTGCTGCACCACCTCGAAAAACTTGCGATAGAAGCCGATGCCGACATGCTCGAACATGCCAACCGAGACGATCCGGTCGAACCGCCGGTGCAGCGCGCGGTAATCCAGCAGCTCGAACCGCACCCGGTCGGCCAGCCCCTCGGCGTCGGCGCGCGCCTGCGCCTCGGCCAGCTGCTCGGTCGACAGCGTGATCCCGGTCACCCGCGCGCCGTAATCGCGCGCCAGGGTCAGCGCCATGCCGCCCCAGCCGCAGCCGATATCCAGCACGTCCAGGTCCGGCCGATCGAGCTTCAGCTTGCTGGCGATATGCTGTTTCTTGGCGACCTGCGCCTCCTCCAGCGTTTCCTGGCCGGTGGGAAAATAGCCGCAGGAATATTGCCGGTCGCGATCGAGGAACAGGCTGTACAGCCTGCCGTTGAGATCGTAGTGATGCGCCACGTTGCGCCGCGACCGGCTGGCCGGGTTGAACTGCGCCAGTCGGCGGGTCATCCGGCGCAACCGTTCGGAAAACCAGATGCCCGGATGATGCGCGGTCTCGGCCATGGCATTGGCGCCGAACAGGTCCAGCACCTGGTAGATGGTGCAGTCCACCGGAACCATGCCGCCGTCCATGTAGCACTCGCCGGCCCCCAGCGCCGGGTTCAGCGCCAGCCGCCGCACGGTGCGCGCATCGCGCAGCTCAATCAGCGCTTCCGGTCCGGCCTCGCCGGTATAGGTGGTCAGTTGTCCGTCGGGCCAGCGCACGGTCAGCCGGCCGAGTACGATGAAGCGCTTGAGAATCTGGTCGAGCACCGGTCGCATCATGGTTCACCCCCCCTGCGCCGGCCCTTGCCCCCTTGGAAGGCCCGACACCCTGAAATGAGTTAACCTGGGAACAATGAAACCCGATTTGCAGGTGCGCAACCCTCGTTGCACAAGGCGAGACCCGGCGCGGGGAGCATGGCAGCTGCGCGCGCACGCAAAAACGCCGGCCTGGACCGCCCCATTGGGAGATCCAGGCCGGCGCTTGCACAGGCCGGCGCCTGCCGGCAACAGTCTCAGACTTCGGGCTGCTCGGCCTCGCCGGGGTCCAGTTCGTCCGGCACCGGCATCTCGTACTCGTCTTCCTCGCGCGCGCTCGCCTCGCCGCGGGCCTGGCGCTCGGCCTCCTCGACGCTGCGCGCCACGTTGACCACCACCGGAATGGAAACTTCCGGGTGCAGCACCACGCGCACCGTCACCAGCCCCAGCATCTTGATCGGCGCGTCCAGGATCACCTGGCTGCGGTTGACGGAAAGCCCGCCCTCGGCGCAGCCATCGGCGATGTCGCGCGACGACACCGAGCCGTACAGGCTGCCCGACTCACCGGCCTGGCGGATGATCACGACGGATAGCCCGCCAACCCGCTCGGCCACTCGCTCGGCCTCGTCGCGGCGCTTGATGTTCTGCGCCTCAAGCTGGGCACGCTGCTCCTCGAACCGCGCCAGGTTCTCCTTGTTGGCACGGATCGCCTGTTTCTTCGGCAGCAGGAAGTTGCGGGCATAGCCCGGCTTCACATGCACCTTCTCGCCCATCTGCCCGAGATGCTCGACGCGGTGCAGCAGGATCACTTCAACAGTGGCCATGATGAACTCCTCAGGCCAGGATATACGGCAGCAGCGCCAGGAAGCGGGCGCGCTTGATCGCGTTGGCCAGCTCGCGCTGCTTCTTGGCGGAAACCGCGGTGATGCGGCTCGGCACGATCTTGCCGCGCTCCGACAGGAAGCGGCTCAGCAGGCGCACGTCCTTGTAGTCGATCACCGGCGCATTCGGGCCGGAGAACGGGCAGGACTTGCGGCGGCGGTAGAACGGCCGGCGGGCGCC
>JBEPTZ010000183.1:0-6708 GCA_041691815.1 Rhodospirillales bacterium
TGATCGCCTGGCGGATCCACCAGGTGGCGTAGGTGCTGAACTTGTAGCCGCGGCGGTATTCGAACTTATCGACCGCCTTCATCAGGCCGATATTGCCTTCCTGGATCAGGTCGAGGAATTGCAGGCCGCGATTGGTGTATTTCTTGGCGATCGAGATCACCAGGCGCAGATTGGCCTCGATCATCTCCTTCTTGGCCCGCGCACTGTCGCGCTCGCCGCGGCTGACCGTCATGTAGACGCGGCGGAATTCGCCGATCGGCAGGCCGGCATCGGTGGCGACGGCGGAGATCTGCGCGCGCACCGTGGCGATGTCGTTGGGGTGGCGGGTGATGAAGGTCTTCCACGCCTTGCCGGGCAGCTTGCTCAGCCGCTCCACCCAGTTGGGGTCGAGCTCGCTGCCGCGATACTGGGTGAGGAAGTCGTCGCGCGGCACTTTCACGCCTTCGGCCATGCGCAGCAGCTGGCCTTCCATGCCGGTGAGGCGCTGGTTGAGCTGCTTGAGCTGGGTGACCAGCTCCTCGATGCGGTTGTTGTGCAGGCGCACCTGCTGCACCGTGGCAACCAGCTCCTCGCGGGTTTTCTCGTAGGCCCGCTCGCTGCGGACGTTGACGTCCTCGCCGGAGGTCATGGTCTCCAGGCGCTTGGACTGCATCTTGTGCAGGCGCTTGTAGAGGACCTCGATGGCCTCGAAATTGGCCAGCACCTCGGGCTTGAGCTTCTCCTCCAGCGCCGAGAGCGACAGGCCGGCGCCCTCACCCTCGCCCTCGTCGTCGTCATCCGAGGGCGGCGGGGCGGGCGGCGGCGAGGTATAGCTGATCGGTTCGGCGGGCTCGGCTTCGCTGTCGCCCTCGGCGGCCGGGGTCGGCGGGCCGCCCTGGGTGGCCTCAAGGTCGATGATGTCGCGCAGCAGCATGCGGCCGGCCTTCAGCGCCTCGTGCCAGGCGATGATGGCGCGGAAGGTGAGCGGGCTTTCGCACAGCCCGCCGATCATCATGTCGCGGCCGGCCTCGATGCGCTTGGCGATGGCGATCTCGCCCTCGCGCGACAGCAGCTCGACGCTGCCCATCTCGCGCAGGTACATCCGCACCGGGTCGTCGGTGCGGCCGAGGCTTTCGGCATCGACATTGCCGGTGGGTTCGGCCTCTTCCTCTTCCTCGGTTTTCTCGGCCTTGACGGCGGGAGCTTCCGGGTCCTCGCTCTCTTCGCCCTCGACCACCTGGATGCCCATCTCCGACAGGTTGGCCATCACGTCCTCGATCTGCTCGGAGGAATTCTGGTCGGGCGGTAGCACGGCGTTCAACTCGTCGAAGGTGATGTGGCCGCGTTCCTTGCCCTTGGCGATCAGCCGCTTGACCGAGGCGGACTGCACGTCCAGCAGGGTGGTGTCGGCGTCCTGCTCGGTGGTGGCGGACTCGGTGGCGACACCAGGCTTGGTTGCCATTGCTCAGGACACTCCGTTCATATCAGTTATCGCCGGCATCATCGGGGCCGGCAGAATCGGGCGCGTCGTGCTCGCCGCGCCGCAGCCGGTCGCGCGCGATCGACAGCGCCCGCAGCCGGCGCTCGGCGGCGGCATCGCCACGCTGGGCCAGCTCGGTGATGGCGGCTGCGACTTCCGCATCCAGTCGCCCAGGGTTCATCAATCCGAAAAAATGCCACCAGCCCGCCCCGGCCTCCGCTGGCATGGCGTCCGGCGCCGCGCAAGCCGGCAGCGGCACGGGGACCGCCGACAGGGCTTGGGCAGACTCCGCCACCAAACCGAAGTGGTGCAGGTGGGACATGAGCGCATCAGAGTCAAGGGCTTCCGCGCCGCGCGCCCATTCGAGAATCGCATTCCGCAGGCGCGCGAGTGGCGTGGGCAGGTCGAGTGCCACGAAGGCTTCGTCGACATCGCGCAGCAGGGCAGGGTGGCGAAGCACGATGGCGACCAGGATGCGGGCACGGTCGGCGGCGGCGGCATCGGGGCCGGGACGCGGGCGGGTGAAGGCGGGCGGGCGCGGGGTGGCGGGGCGCAGCGGGAATCTGCCGCTCCGCTGGGCGGGCGAGCGTTGCGGCCGGCTTTCGTAGAAGGCGTCCAGCAGCACGCGGCGGTATTCGCCGGCCAGGCCCTTGTCGGGGATTGCGGCGCTGGCCTCGATCAGCCGTGCGCGCAGGGCGGCGCGCTGCTCCGGTGTGGTGCCGGTGCCCTCGGCGAGCAGGCCGAACAACGCCGCCGAGAGCGGGCGGGCGGCATCCAGTACCGCCTGGAAGGCCGGCGGCCCCTGGCGGCGGAGCAGCGTATCGGGGTCCTCGCCGGCGGGCAGGGTGGCGAGTTTCAGGCTGCGCTCGGCGGCGAGCATCGGCAGCACCAGGCTGGCGGCGCGGGCGGCAGCGCGGGCGCCGGCGGCGTCGCCGTCGAAGCACAGGGTGGGCATCGGCGACAGGCGCCAGAGTTCCTCCAGCTGCTCTTCGGTGAGCGCGGTGCCGAGTGGGGCGACGGCGGCGGTGAAGCCGGCCTGGTGCAGCGCGATCACGTCCATGTAGCCCTCGACCGCCAGAACGGGTTGGCCGGTGCGGGCAGCCTCGCGGGCCAGGTCGAGCGCGTAGAGGGTGCGGCGCTTGGAGAACAGGCTGGTCTCCGGGCCGTTGACGTATTTCGGCTGGCCGTCGCCGAGCATGCGGCCGCCGAAGCTGATGGTGCGGCCGCGACGGTCGCGGATCGGGAACATCACCCGGTTGTAGAACAGCTCGCGCGGCGGGCGGCCGTCCTCGGTCTCGCGCAGCAGGCCGGCCTCCAGCAGCATCTCGGGTGGGATGTCCTGGCGCGCCAGTTCGGCCGGCATCCCGCCGCGACCGTCGCCGGACCAGCCGAGGCCGAACCGGGCGATGGTGTCGTCCGTGAGGCCGCGGGCGCGCAGGTAGTCAAGCCCGGCGCGGCCTTCCGGCAGGTGCAGGCGGCGCTGATAGGCGGCAGCCGCGGCCTCCAGCACGCCGTGCAGGTCGAGCCGCTTGCGCTCGGCCTCGGCGGCGGCGGGCGTCGGCTTGGGCACCTCCATGCCGGCTTCGGCGGCAAGCTGTTCCACCGCCTCCATGAAACCGGCGCCCTGGGACTGCATGACGAAGGCGATGGCGTCGCCGTGGGCACCGCAGCCGAAGCAGTGATAGCCGTCCTCATAGACGTAGAAGCTGGGGGATTTCTCGTTGTGGAACGGGCAGTTTCCCTTCCAGTGCCGGCCCGAACGCGCCAGCCTGACGCGCCGCGCCACCACCGCGGCGATCGGGGTGCGGGCGCGGAGTTCGTCGAGGAAGTTGGGGGGGAGGGGCATAGGTTAGGCAAGCAGTTCTTTTTTTGGAAAAAAAGAACCAAAAAAACTTATCCCATTTGGTGGCGTGCGGGTGGCAGCCGGGTGCGAAAGGCCCCAGGGATGGAGTTTTTTTGCTCCTTTTTTTGCAAAAAAAGGAGTGCTTGCTTGCTTGCTCAACCGAGTTTGGCTTTCACCAGCGGCCCGACCTTGCCCATATCCATGCGGGCGGCGTGTTTCGCCTTCAGCGCCGCCATCACGCGGCCCATGTCCTTGATGCTGGTGGCGCCGGTCTCGGCGATTGCGGCGGTGACGGCGGCCTCGGTGGCGGCCTGGTCCATCTGCTGCGGCAGGAAGGATTCGATGAGGTCGATCTCGGCCTGCTCCTTGGCGGCCAGTTCCGGGCGGTGGCCCTGCTGGTAGAGTTCGACGCTCTCGCGGCGCGACTTGGCCATGCCGCGCAGCATGGCGATCAGCTCCTCGTCGGGGACCTGGTCGATGCCCTTGGGGCGGGCGGCGATGTCGACGTCCTTGACCTTGGCGGTGATCATGCGCAGCGCCGAGACCCGCGCGGCGTCGTGCGCCAGCATCGCGGCCTTGAGTTGGGCGGTGAAGTCGTCACGCAATGGCATAGCGAGCCTCCGGAAAAACCCCTCTATATATAGCGATATCGCCGAAGGCACATGGGAAGTAAATTCCCACACCTTCCGAGAGCCGATTGCGGTGGGAAATTTTTTCCCATATGATGCCGCCATGTCCAGTTCCGTTGAAGATATCATCGAACGCCTCGGCGGCGCGGAAGCCACCGCCCAGCTTCTGGGGGTCGGCACCGAGGCGGTGCGCAAATGGCGGCAGGCGCGCAGCATTCCGGCCAAGCACTGGCCGGCGCTGCTGGCCGCCACCGGCTTGGCGCTGGCTGATCTGCCTGGCGCCGCCCCCTCCCATGAGAAGGCTTCCGACATGCCCGACCCGAACACGCCCCCGGCCGGCGCCACCGCCGTGCTGGCGCTGGCCGATGGCAGCTTGTTCTGGGGGCGCGGTTTTGGCGCCCACGCCGCGGCGTCGGATGCGGCGGAAATCTGCTTCAACACCGGGCTGACCGGGTATCAGGAGACGCTGACCGATCCCTCCTACGCCCGGCAGGTGATCAGCTTCACATTTCCGCATATCGGCAATGTCGGGGTGAACCACGAGGACGTCGAAGCCAACACCATCGCCGCGCGCGGGCTGGTGATCAAGCAGGACATCACCGAGCCGAGCAACTGGCGTAGCGCACAGCATCTGGACGCCTGGTTGCAGGCGCAGGGGGTGACCGGGGTCGCCGGGGTGGATACCCGGGCGATGACCATCCGCATCCGCGACGGCGGGGCGCCGAACGGGGTGCTGAGTTTTCCCGCGGACGGCGTGTTCGACGTGGCGGCGCTGGTGGCGAAGGCGAAGGCCTGGCCGGGGCTGGTCGGCATGGATTTGGCGAAGGAGGTCTCCTGCACCCAGACCTATGACTGGGACGAGACGCAATGGAGCTGGGGCAAGGGCTTCGGCCGGCAGACGGCACCGAAGCATCATGTCGTGGCCGTCGATTACGGCGCCAAGCGCAACATCCTGCGCTGCCTGGCGGCCGCCGGCTGCCGGGTGACGGTGGTGCCGGCGACCGCCACCGCGGCGGAGATTCTGGCGCACAAGCCGGACGGGGTGTTCCTGTCCAACGGGCCGGGCGATCCGGAGGCGACCAGCGCCTATGCGGTGCCGACCATCCAGGCGCTGCTGGAGGCTGGTATGCCGATCTTCGGCATCTGCCTCGGCCATCAGTTGCTGGCGATTACGCTCGGTGCCCGCACCTACAAAATGGAGCGCGGCCATCGCGGCGCCAACCAGCCGGTGCAGGATCTGGTGACCGGCAAGGTGGAGATCACCAGCCAGAACCACGGCTTCGCGGTGGACAACGCCAGCCTGCCGGAGGGCGTCAGCGTCACCCATAAGAGCCTGTTCGACGGCAGCAACGAGGGCATCGCCTGCCCGGCCAAGCGCTGCTTCAGCGTGCAGTATCATCCGGAGGCGAGCCCCGGCCCGTCGGACAGCCACTACCTGTTCCGGCGGTTCATGGACCTGATCGAGCAGCAGCGCTGAGATGGATGTCGCCGCCCTGCTGCTGCGGACCGGGTTCACCGCCACCATCGACCAGCCCAGCGCGGAGGCGGCGTATGAGCAATTCCGCGCCCTGGCCGGCGGCACGCTGGATGCCGAGGCGTTTCACGAGGCCGTCGCCGCCTGCGTCCGCCAGGGGTTGATCCGCGAGCCGCTGCGGCTGGACGAACAGAGCCTGCATTGCCATTGGCGCCTGGTGCTCACCGCCGACGGTGTGGCCCGCGCCCGACGTTAGAGTGTAATGCCTTCTGAAGGGCGAATGCACCACACTCTAACTTTTTGTTTTATCGCGCGATTGAGACCTCCGGTGATTCCACCTTCGGTCATCGCGCTCTGGACTGGAGCCTGAGATGCCGAAGCGGACAGACATCCACTCGATCATGATCATCGGCGCCGGCCCGATCGTGATCGGCCAGGCCTGCGAGTTCGACTATTCCGGCGCCCAGGCCTGCAAGGCGCTGAAGGCCGAGGGTTACCGGGTGATCCTGGTCAACTCCAACCCGGCCACCATCATGACAGACCCCGACCTCGCCGACGCCACCTATGTCGAGCCGATCACCCCGGAGTTCGTCGAGAAGATCATCGCCCGCGAGAAGCCGGATGCGCTGCTGCCGACCATGGGTGGGCAGACCGCGCTGAACACCGCGATGAGCCTGGCGGCGTCCGGTGTGCTGGAGAAATACGGCGTCGAGCTGATCGGCGCCAAGGCCGAGGTGATCGACCGCGCCGAGGACCGGCTGAAATTCCGCGACGCGATGAGCGAGATCGGCATCGAGAGCCCGAAAAGTTCGATCGCCCACACGCTGGCCGAGGCGCGCGAGGCGTTGGCGCTGGTCGGGCTGCCGGCGGTGATCCGGCCGAGCTTCACGCTGGGCGGCACCGGTGGCGGCATCGCCTATAATCGCGAGGAATTCGAGCAGATCGTCGGTACCGGGCTGGACGCCTCGCCGACCACCGAGGTGCTGATCGAAGAATCGGTGCTCGGCTGGAAGGAATACGAGATGGAGGTGGTCCGCGACAGCGCGGATAACTGCATCATCGTCTGCTCGATCGAGAACGTCGACCCGATGGGCGTGCATACCGGCGACAGCGTGACGGTGGCCCCGGCGCTGACGCTGACCGACCGCGAATACCAGATGATGCGCGACGCCTCGATCGCCTGCCTGCGCAAGATTGGCGTCGATACCGGCGGCTCCAATGTGCAGTTCGCGGTGAATCCGGCCGATGGCCGGCTGCTGGTGATCGAGATGAACCCGCGGGTGTCGCGGTCTTCCGCACTGGC
>JBEPTZ010000184.1:0-6690 GCA_041691815.1 Rhodospirillales bacterium
GGCCATGCTCACCTGGCTGTTCTGAGCATGGCCGCCCTCCCGGCCCGCCCCTGGCTGCTGCTGGCCACCGACCCGGCCGCCCGCCCACCTGGCGCACCACCAAACGCCGCGATCGCCCGCCAGATGTGGGACGGCGTGACACCCTGGCAGCCGCCGCCCGGCGTCACCGTGGTGGCGGATGACGGCCGCCCGCTCTGGCAACCGCCACCGCAAGACACCGCTGCAACCGGCCCGGAGGCCATCCCGCTGCCGGTGCTGCTGGAGATCGCCCGCGCCGCGCTCACCGAGCCGCGCCTGCTGCTGGCGCTGATCCGCCTGCTGCCGCGCCAGCCTGCCGCCGGCGACCCGTGGCGCGATTTCCTCTGCTTGTCCGCCACGCGCACCGCCGGCAGCGCCAACAAGCTGACCGCCGATGCCGCGCGCCAACTCGCCGCAAGCGCATGACCGAAGCCCAGATGGCCACCGTGATCGACGACCTCCGCCAATCGGTCGGCGCACTGCGCCACGATCTCGGCGAATTCCGCGAGCGGGTGATCCGCGTCGAGGTCAAGACCGAGCACCTCACCGAGATGCTGAACCGCATCGAGGCCCACACCGCCTCGATGGACCAGAAGCTCGACACCACCAACACCGTCATCGCCAAGGGCGTCGGCGGCATGCTGGTCGGCGGCTGGATCGGCCACGCGCTGGCCGCTGCCGCCGGCTTCGGAGCGGCGCATCTCTGGCCGCTGATTCGCTGAACCTTTCCGCAAACCACAGGAGCCTGTCGATGGCCGATCCGATCGTCACCGCCGCGAAAACCGAAGCCACCCAGTTGGCCAACCAGGCCACCGGCGTGGCCCAGAGCTGGCTGCGGCGCAATGTCTGGGGGGTGCTGGCGGTGGCCGTCGCCGCCATGCTGGCTGCTGCCCTCGCGCTGTATTGGGGTTGAGCCGATGAGCGGCTCTTCCCTGATGTCGGTGGTGGAGACCGCGGCCGGGTTCATCCCGGTCGCCGGCCCGTTCGTGCAGGCGGCGCTGAAGATCGCCGACGCCACCGGCCTCACCGACACCATCACCAAACATCTCGGCAGCGGCGGCGAGGCGGTGGCCACCGCCGTGGTGCAGGCCGCCGCCAGCGTGGCGGGGATTCCGGCCGGCAGCGACCCGGCCGCGATCGCCGCCGCGGTGCCGGGGCTGGACCCCGACAAGCGCGCCGCGCTGCAGGTGCAACTGGCGCAACTGGCGATGCAGCGCGACGCCCAGCAGCAGGCCGCCGACGACCGCGCCCAGGCCGCCCAACTGGATGCCATCAAGGCCCAGATCGCCGATGTCGCCAGCGCCCGCGGCCAGACCGTGGCGCTGGCCCAGGCCGGCTCCAAGGTGGTCTGGGCGCCGGCGGTGGTCTCCTTCGTAGTGCTGGCGACCTTCGGCGTGGTGATGTGGGGGGCGCTGACCCGCAGCATGCCCAGCGGCAGCGAGACCATCCTCAACATGCTGCTCGGCACGCTGGCGGCGATGGCCACCGCCGTGGTGTCGTACTGGGTCGGCAGCAGCTCGGACAGCGTGCAGAAAACCGACATGCTGTTCCGCAGCGCGCCGCCGGCCGACCCGCATCCGCGTTGACCGCTGCGGTTGCCGGACGCGGCGCATCCGGCTTGACAAGCGGCGGGCATGCCCCTCCATCGTGGCGGATACGCCCGGGGAGGGGTTTGCCGCCGATGCCGCAGGAGATCACACCGGAGGTCGCCCGCCTGGCCTATCTGCTGCTGCTCGGCCGCGAGCCGGAGAGCGCCCGCGCGGTCGCCTCGGCGTGCGGCTACACGTCGCTGGCGGCGTTACGCGCGGCGTTCCTCGGCTCCAACGAGTTCCGCAGCAAGCTGAAGCAGCAGCACCCGGCCATCGTGGAGCCTGCTGCTCCGCCGATCGAGGTGGAGTGGCAGGTCGATGCCACCACCGCCGCGGCGCTGCTGGCCCATATCGGCGCAACCTGGACCCGGCTGGGCACCGAGCGGCCGCACTGGTCGGTGCTGGGCGCCGAGCATTACCTGCCCGAGCGCATCGCCGCCACCGGTGAGCAGTTTTTCCAATCCGGCCGGGCGGACCGCGACAAGCTGCTGGCGGTGTTGCGCCGGCTCGGCCATGCGCCGGGCGAGTTTCCGGTGCTGTTCGAATTCGGCTGCGGCCTGGCGCGGGTCACCCCGTTCCTGGCCGAGAGCTTCGCCCGGGTGGTGGCCTGCGACATTTCCGCCAGCCATCTCGCCTTGGCCCGCGAGCGTATGGCGGCAGGGCCGGCCAACGTCACCCTTCATGCCGCCACGCCGGGCGATTTCGGCATGGCGGAGGGCTTCGATCTCTGGCTGAGCCACCTGGTGCTGCAGCACAACCCGCCGCCGGTGATGGCGATGGTGCTGCGCCGCGCGCTGTCGCTGCTCAATCCCGGCGGCATCGCGCATTTCCAGCTGCCGACCTATGCGCGCGGCTACCGTTTCTCGGCGGCCGACTACCTGGCCGGGCTCAAGCCGGGCGCGGGCGAGATCGAAATGCATGTGCTGCCGCAGCCGGTGATCTTCGAGATCGCCGCGCAATGCGGCTGCGAGCCGCTGGAAGTCTGGCACGATCACTCGGCCGGCGCGCCGGGGGTCTGGGTTTCCAGCGTGGTGACGTTGCGCAAGCGCGGCCACAGCCTGCCGCGCCAGGCGGGCCGCGTCGGCTAGCCGGTGCGGCGCCCGGTCAATATCCGCCGCCGCGCCAGCATCTCGGCCAGCCACAACCGCGCCAGCTTCCGGCGGCGCGTGGCGGCCGGCCAGCGCAGCATTTCCAGCCTGCCGTCGGGATGCTCCACCACCGCGCTGCGCGATTCGATCCAGTCGCCGGTGTTGATATACTGCACGCCGCCGAGTTCGCGGATCGCCGGGCGATGCACATGGCCGCAGATCACGCTGTCCACCCCGTAGCGCCGTGCGGCGGCCACCGCCAGCCGCTCGAAGCCCAGCTTGCGCCGCCGCTTGGTGCGCCCGGTGGCCCGGCGCAGGCCACGCCAGACGCTCAAGCCGGCATCATTGGCGATGATCGCCGCCGAATACACCCAGATGCCCATCGCCGACAGCCGCTGCACCTTGGCCACCACATCGTCGAACTGGTCGCCATGCACCACCAGATGGCGCCTGCCGTCGGCGGTTTCATGGATCGCGTGGTCCACCACCTCGATGCCGCCGAAGCGCTGGCCGATCGATTGGCGCAGAAATTCGTCGTGATTGCCGGGAATGTAGAGAATTTCGGTGCCGGCCTCGCGCTTTTCCAGCAGGCAGCGCAGCACCGCGTCATGCGCCCGCGGCCAGTACCAGCGCGCCTTCAGCCGCCAGCCATCGACGATGTCGCCGACCAGATAGATCCGCTCGACCTCGCAGCCCTGCAGGAACTCCAGCAGCGCCCGCGCCTGGCAGCCATGCGCGCCCAGATGCATGTCCGAGATGAACAACGTCCGCATCCGCGCATCGCCCGCAGGCTCCCGCGGGGTCGGTTCGGTCACGTCAGGCATCCAGTGCGCTCCTCTCCGCGAAGCCGCCGGCCTGCGACAGCAGGGCGCCAGGAGCGGCACGTGAGACAGCCGTGCATATAGGCCGCGTGGCGGCAAATCGGTAGCCTGCGGGGTGATTTTAATCTGTCACGCCGTCGCGATGACAGCCGGCGCGATGACAGCCGGCAGCGATGAAACCCAGGCAGTCGCGCAACACCGGTGCTCCCAGTAGCCGCGCCGGCCCACGCAGCGGCGGTGCCAGCGCGGCCAGCAGCGTCCGATGCCCCATCGCGCCATAACGCCGCTCCACCACCCGCACGCCGCTCGCCCGCAGCCGCGCCGCCAGCCGGGCCGAGTTGCCCGGACGAACCACGCCATCGCACAGCCCGGTGGCCAGCAGCATCGGCGGCGCATTCGGAGTGACGAAATTGATCGGTTGGGTCGCGGCAAGCGCGTCCTGCGGCCCGAAAATCGCCCGCAGCGTGTCGCTGTGCAGCGGCAGGAAGTCGTACGGCCCGGCCAGCCCGATCACCCCGGCCGGCGGCACCGGCAGCCAGTGCCGCTGCAAGGCCAGCATCGCGGCGATATAGGCGCCGGCCGAATGGCCCATCAGGAACAGCCGCCCCGGGTTGCCGCCCAGTGCTGCGGCATGCGCCCGCGCCCAGCCGACCGCCGCCGCGCCATCCTCCAGGAATGCGGGAAACCGCACCTCGGGGAACAGCCGGTAATCCGGCACCAGCACCAGCACGCCGCGCGCGGCCAGGGTGGCGGCGACGAAGCGATACCAGCCGCGCTCGCCCGATTCCCAGCCGCCGCCATAGAAGAACACCACCACCGGCCGCCCCGGCAGCGGTGCGGCCGGCAGATAGGCGTCCAGCGCATGCCGCGCGCCGGGCCCGTAGCCCAGGTCCAGCCGCTCGGTGAAACCGCCGCGCGGCGCCAGCGCGTTCAGCAGCCCGATCGGCGTCGCCCATGCCGGCAGCCACCGCGCTGGCGCCGCGCTGTCGTCCGACGCTGCGTACGACACGTCAGAACCCCAGCACCGGCTGCAGCAGCCGCGCCGCCCGGCCGTGGAAGCGCAGCGGCGCGGTGGTGGCGATCAGGCAGATGCAGTCCTCGCCGGCATCGGCCACCGGCTGATGCTCCACATTGGCGTCGGCCTCGGCCAGGTCGCCCGGCCCGAACCGGCCCAGCCGGTCGCTGTAGCTGCCGGCCAGCACGCAGACCATCTCGTTTCCGCCATGCCCGTGCTCCGGCACCTTGGTGCCCGGCGCCAGCTTCAGCAGATACAGCGTCGAGCCGTCGCGCGCCTCGCCCGGCGCCGGCAGCAGCCGGATATGGCGGATGCCCGGCGCCACCCAGCGCCAGCGCCCCAGCCCGCCCGGCCGGCGGGCATATGGCAGCAGCGCCGGCGGCAACGCGATGTCGCCCAGCGCCGCACTCTCGGCCGGCGGCAGCGGCGGGGCGGCCGGCGCCGGGCGGTCCAGCCGCGCCAGCGCATAGGCCAGGGCATCGGGCGACAGGCTCTCGGGCGGCATCTCGTCGAGCAGCTGCCCGCCCACCGCTTCGGCCAGCCGCGCCAGTTCCTGGCAATGCGGGCAGCCATGCAGATGCGTCGCCACCACCACCCGGCTGGCGGCGTCCAGTCCGCCGGCGGCATGGCACACCAGCGTCGCCTCGGCGGCATGATGCACGGGGGGGTGCTGAAGCTTGTTCACGACCACTCCTCCATCGCGGCGCGCAGCCGCTGCATGGCCAGCCGCAGCCGGGATTTCACGGTGCCGAGCGGAATGCCGAGCAGATGCTCGATTTCCGAATGCGGCCGATCCTCATAGAAGGCAAGCTTGACCAGCCTGGCCTGCTCCGCCGGCAGCGTGTCCAGCGCCGCGCGCAGCCGGCCGTCGCGCGCCCTGGTTTCCAGCACCGCATCGGCGCCCGGCGCGTCGTCGGCCGGCTCGGGCAGGCTGTCGGCATCCGCCATGCCGCCTTTCGGCAGCTTGCGCAGCGCATCGATGCGCAGGTTGCGCGCGATGGTGAACACCCAGGTCGAAGCCCCGGCCCGCCCCGGGTCGAAGCTGGCCGCCTTGTGCCACACCGCCAGCAGCGCCTCCTGCGCCAGGTCCTCGGCCTGGGCGTCGGCGGCGCCGAGCTTGCGCATATAGGCCTTCACCCTGGGGGCGAAGTGACCAAATAACGCCGCATAGGCGGCCCGATCGCGGTTTTCCGCGATGCGGCGCAGCAGCAGCGTCATCGCCTCGGGCGACGCGGTGTCCGGCGCCGGGCTCATCCGGGCAGCCACCAGGCGTCCCCAGCTTGCTGCGGCAGGTGCTGCGTAAACCAGGGCTTGTCCATTCATGCCACTCTATACGCAGTCGCGCCGGAAGCGGATCAGCGATCGGCGCCGGGCCGGATTTGTTTTCACCGTTTCGCGCGGTCTATCGCGACTCTCGGATTTGTGAACAAAAAGATACTGTCTTTTGGTTCGATTTCGCGTCATTTCCGCACGCCCAATACAGGTATAACGAAACTTTGACGATTTTTTTCCGTTGCGCTATATGGATCGCTGTATCAGCCAACAGACTTCGTCGAATCGGTCAGTGTACGGGCAACCGAAACGTTTGGGTCCAACGGCAATAACAAAGGAGAATGCCTGTATGGCAATGCAAGCCACCCCAGATAAACTGCTCGGCATCCTGCGCGATACCGTGGTGGGCACCGTGCGCCGTGACGGCCCCGACCTGTCGGCGCGCCAGTTCGGTGTATTTCTGATCTGCTATATCGAGGATGCGCAACATACCGTGCGCGGCCTCGCAGCCCGGCTGGAAGTTTCCAAGCCGGCCATCACCCGCTCGCTCGATCGGCTGGAGGAACTCGGCCTGGCCCGCCGCGCGCCGGACCCGCGCGACCGTCGTTCGGTGCTGGTCACCCGCACCCGCAAGGGCAATGACCTGCTGACCGATCTGCGCGGCTTGCTGGTTACCGCTGCCAAAGCCAAAGGCGGCGGCAGCACCCGCGACGACGCCACTGCGGTTGCGATGCGCGCCTGAAGCACAGCGCTGAACCACAACCCAGCTACAGCCTCGTTTAGCCCGCGCCCCGAAAAAGGGGCCCGCGGCAACCCGGGGTGGTTTTAAAAAAAACCCCGCCCCCACACCGGCAGCAAATAGGGTTTGAGGGATATGGGTTAAAAAA
>JBEPTZ010000185.1:0-6427 GCA_041691815.1 Rhodospirillales bacterium
GTGCCGCCGCTGCAGCCACCGCCGGCACGGCCGGCGGCCGATCCGGCGCCGCCGCCGATGCCGCCGGCACCTTCGCCAGCCCAGCCATCTGCCGCAGCCCAGGCTGAGTGGCCCGGATCGCCCGATCCGCCCCGCTCAACGCCGGCCCGATCACGGCGACGCCCGGCGCAATGCCGTTCGCCAGCCGCGCGCCGAGACCGGCAACATAGGCCGTCGTCGCAGCATCGCCAGGCCACGCCGGTGAATTCTCGCGCCTCAGACCTGCCAACTCATGCTCCCCCAATCGAACACCCGGCCGCGCAGCGTGCCGACCGCGACCACCCAGGCGAGCCGCTGGGTGGCCGACAGGCTGAATGCCACATCAAACGGCACCCCGTTCATGGACAGGTACAGGCAGTCCAACAGATCGGGGTGCCGACTCAGTTTCCCGCCACGTCCAGGTCGGCGTCGGCATCGCCGGGCGCCAGAGCGTCAGACACCGCGGCGATTCCGTCATCGCCCAGCCGCTGCACCATCGCCTCCACGCCCTGCTTGTTGGCCGGCATCGGCCAGGGCACGTCGTCGATCGCGGTCACCGAGCAGGCCAGCACCGCCATGCCCAGCCAGCGGTCGTTGCCCGACAGCACTGGCCCGGCCGCCTCGAACAGCCGCAGCTTGTCGAGCGCCCCCAGCCGGCGCAGCGTGATCCGCCGCCCGGCCGCGTCGCGCACCACATCCTCCTGCCGCGCGGCCTCCAGCAGCGCCTCGGCTGGCCCCGCCATCAAACCCGCCTGCGGGTGGCTGCGAAGAACTCAAGCCGCTGCTTCACGCTCTGGTCGCCGCGCCAGTTGCCAGCCTGCGCCAGCTTGAACACCGCGGCGTCGAACTGGTAGGTGGAGGTCGAACCGTCAGGCTCGGCGACATACTGGTAGAGCGTGCCCGCCGGCACCGCGCCGCCATTGTTGAACAACTGCTCGGCGCGGGCGATGAAGTCGTCAACGGCGGAGTTGCCGCGCTCCATCTCGAACGCCCCCTCCCAGCCCTTCGGCAGCTCGGCGGCCAGGTGGGTGCCATCGATGCGGTCCACCCGCACCGGCGCGGTCAGCTGCCGCGCCTCGAAGCCGGTGACATGACGCAGGTCGACCCGTCCGAACGGGCCCACCAGCACCAGCTGGCAGTCCCGCCCGACCGAAAATGTGTTGGTTGCCACTCTCTGTTCCCCTTACGCAGCCAGCGCGCCGGCGGCACCGGGCAGCGTCTGCCGCTGCACCTGCACCGTCTGCCCGCCTTCCATGTTGACGATGAACTTCTCGACGATCGCCTGGTATTGCACCTGGGTGTCGGACTGCACGTAGCCCAACCCGGTGCGGCTCTGCGGGTTGTTGCTGGGATCGCAGATCACGCTGAACGGCAGCGAGCCGTCCGGGCTGCCGAGCAGCCCCTGGCCCAGCATGTTCTGCAGGAAACTCAACTGTGTCGCACGGATTCGCCGATACAGCGTGTCGTTGACCACCTGGCCGACATACTGCCCCATGCCCGCCGCCAGCGTGGCGGCGATATAGTTGGTCATCCGCGTGTAGTTGTCGCCATTGGTCGCCGCATTGCTGCTGGAGTTATGCCCGCCGCGCACCCCCCAGAAATTGCCGCCCGGCTGCGGATTGGCGATCACATCGATCCCCGCCCCGATCAGCAGCGCCAGTTCCGCCGCCGAATACGACGCCGCCTGCCCGGTGCCCGGCGTGCCGGATTTCTGCGTGCCGACCACGCCATACAGCGGCTTGTTCAGGCTCGACTGCTCCGGCGACAGATTGGCCAGCCGGCCGGCCACGAAGCCCTGCGGCGAGACCAGCCGCAACCGCTGGTTCACCGGGTCGTTCCACCACACCCAGTCGCCAAACATCAGCTTGGCGGCATAGCAATCCAGCCCCGCCCCCTGCTTCACGCTCACCGCGCCGGTGATGCCGTCGCCGGCCGGGCCGGTGAGCAGCATGTAGATGCCCTCGTCGAGGCCGAAGCCGGCCTGCGTGGTCCACTGCGTGCTGTCGTCGGCATCGGCCAGCAGCGCAATCGTGCAGCCCTGGCCACGCAGCGCATACATGCCGGTGCGCGGCATGATATCGGCGCCCACCAACTGCACCGCTGCCACCCCGGCGCCATCGACACCCGGCGCGCCGGTGCTGAAATCCCAGGCGAACGCCGAGGGCGCCACCGTGCTGCCGGCATCGCTGGCCACCACGATCTGGCTCGGCCCGCGCGCCGGGCCCTGCCCGTCATTCACCGCCGCCACCGCCGCCGCCCAGAATGCCGCCCCGCTGCCTGCAATGTTGTCGAACACTTCCGGCCGCGTCCCCGGCAGCGCGATGGTGAGCTTCCAGCTTCCCGCCGCCGACCCGCTCGCCAGCGCCACCCCAATCCGGTTGCCCTGCGAGCCGGTGTAGCGCGCGGTCAACACGAAACTGGTCGACGGCACCTGAAAGGCGACCGCAGTGTCGTTGCCGTCGGTCACCCGCACACAGCGGAAATTCGCCGCTCCCTGCTGCACCGCGGTGGCCACCTGGGTGCCCATGTCGTATTTGCGCGGCATCACCGCGCCGAAGGTCGCGGCGTAATCCGCCATGGTGGCCACCACCACCGGCTCGTTCACCGGCCCCCAGCCGGCGCTGCCGACGATGCCGACCACGTTGGTCGGCACCCCGTTCAGCACCAGGTTCTGCGGCGGCACGATCTGCACGTAGAGATCGGGCACCACCAGTGCGGTGGTGTTCAGGCTGCCCTGCTGCACAATCGGCATGCTTCAGCCCTCCTTGGCGCTGGAACGCACGCGCACCACGTCGCGCGCATTGGCACTGGCGAGAACATGCGCGATGGTCTCGGCGTCGGTGATGGGCTCGCCCTTGGCGTACGCGCCGAACGCGCGCACCACGACCAGATGACATTGCATTGCTGAGGATTCCCCGTTGAGAATACGGATCAAGAGAGCCGGCTGGCGACCACCGGGCCGCCATCCGCGGCGATTGTGGCGGTGCCGAACAGCATCGACGGCAGGCTCTGCGTCACCGTCGTCGCGTAGTCCACGCTGTAGAGCAGATCGCGACGATAGAGCCTGGCATTCAGACTCTGATCGAACACCGTGGTGGACAGATAGCGCAGGTTGCCGGCCATCCCGTCCGGCAGGTCGATGAACGCCACCCCGGCCAGCGCGGTGTCGATCGCTCCGCAAACCGTGTCGCGGCTGGCCGCACTTGGGCACCAGCCGGTGACGCGAAAACCCTGAAGCTGGCGGCGAATTTCGCTCACCACGCCCTGATCGGCCACCACCTGCGCCACCACCGCCCCGGCGCCGGGCACGGTGAGGCTGGCGCCGGCCACCTGCGCCGGCCGCCCGCGCCCGTCCGAAGGGTTGCGGAGCATGCCAGCGAGAATCGCCGCCACCAGTTCCGGCGTGTCGCCCTCGGCGGTGCGATAGGCCACCGCCTGGGTGTCCACCATCACCCCCGCCACCTGGCCGGGCGCGGCGCTGCCGAAAAACGTCGCCGTGTTGCCGGTCACCAGCACCCCCAGCACCGGCGCCACCACCGGCAATTCGGTCACCTGCTCCGGCCAACGGGTGGTGTTGCGCGTCTCGCTGCCGTCCGGGAACACCGTCACGTTCACCCGCCCCGCGCCGAGATCGGCATCCAGCGCCGCCGCATTCGGCCAGCCGCGATACACCCGGCAGGTCGCGCCGGCCACGCTGCCGGCCTCCGCCCCGGCCGGATACAGCGCCGTCACAATCCGCGCCACCAGCGCCGCCTCCACGTCCGATTGATCGGCCATACGAAATCCTCAAGTTGCCGCCTGGGTCACACGCAATCGCGAGCCGAGTTCGGAGAGCTCGGCCGACGCCACCACCCCGGTCCGCCCGAGATCGTCGCTCATGTGGTCCCCGGCCCGCAGCGTCACCCCCGGATAGCCGGCCAGCAGCACCTCCCAGCCACCCAGCGCAGTGCCGGTCGGCAGGTTCGCCTGATAGGCGCCCCCACCTCCGGCATCCAGCACCGAGGCCGGCCAGCCGCCCAGCAGCGCCTGGTTGCCGCCATCGCCCACTCCGCCATAATCGTTGATCCCCGCTGCCGCCGGCGCCGCTGGCCGCGTAAAGCCCACCACCCGCGAGGCCCGCACGCACAGGCTGGGCAGCAGCGCCTGCTGCGCCGCCACCAGCCAGATGCCGCCATCCGCCGCCCCCGGCTGGCTCTCGGCCCGGCGCAGATAGTCGCCGGCCCGCACATAGGCGCCGTCGAACACCCCCTGCCACAACGGATGGCCATAGGAGGTCGGCTTGTCCCAGCCGCGCTTCAGCGGCGCGAATGCGGCGTTGAGTGTCATCACCGCATTGCCCGCCTGCAACGGATCATCCGGCCCGCGGGGACGATACAGCGTGCAGAGGCTACCCAGCACCCGCGCCCCCTGCCCCAGCCCGCGCCAAATCCGGTCCTGCAATTGCAACGCCTGCATCGCTCAAACCACCAGCGCCACGCTGGCGGGACCGCCAGCGGCACGCCCATCCAGTGCCGGCCCCGGCGGGATACCGAGAAACCCGCACAGCCGCCGTCGCCAGTCATCCAGCAGCCCCAGCCGCTGCGCCACCTCGTCGGCATTGCGCGTCCACACCGCCGCCTGCGACGTGTCGAGAGTATCGCTCGCCGCCGGCACCGCCCGCTCCAACAGGCAAAGCTGGCCCAGATACTGCCGCACCACCGCCTCCTCGCTGCCGGTCAGATGGGCGATGCGAAATTCCATCGCGCCGTACACCTGGTTGAATCGCCAGCCCTGATAGCCATCGCTGCCGTTGCCATAAGCGGGATAGCCGCAGAACCGCCTAATCTCGGTGCGCTCCGCCTCGGTAAACGCCATGCTCGCCCCCTATGATACCGGCCGATGCGCGGCCCCGTCCCCGGGGCCGCGCAAATCCGTAGCCAGGATCAGCCGATATGCTCCACCAGCACCGCCCTCTTGTAGCTGGCGTTGGTCGCGGTCGGCACGGTGCCCGGATTGGTGGTGGTATCGCTCGGCGCGGTGAACCCGCCGATCCAATACCAGCTCTGCGCGATGATCTGCTGCAGCCGATCGATCGGCTCGCGCGTCACCATCGCCACCCCGTCCACCATCGCCACGATGCTGTCGGCCGGCGCCACATCGGCCGCGCCCATGCCGGCAAAGTCGCCCTCGATCAGCGCGCCCTGGCCGCAGATGATCGGCCGCCGGATCACCGCCCCGACGATCGTCGGATGCGCCTGCACATAGGCCTCGTTGGTAAGTGCGAAGC
This sequence comes from Rhodospirillales bacterium, assembly GCA_041691815.1. Taxonomy (GTDB): domain Bacteria; phylum Pseudomonadota; class Alphaproteobacteria; order Acetobacterales; family Acetobacteraceae; genus 70-18. The sequence continues at coordinate 5,285 of JBEPTZ010000185.1, forward strand.
GCAGCCCAAGGAACTCGTTGATCATCCCCTGCCGGAATACATCATTGGCCGAGGTCGCCCCCTGGAACAGCTGGCGGAAGTCGTTGTCGGAAAACAACTGCCGCGCCGACACCGGATCGAGATAGCAGTTATACGCGCCATCGATCTGCGGCACCGCGTTCAACCGCAGGGTCGCCACCGCATTCAGCAGCACCCCCATGGTCAGCTGGTCGGTCGCCTGCAGCGCCCGCGCGGTGGTGCGATTGCCCGGCCGCATGATCGCACTCGCAGTCGCCGCGACCACCGCATTGCTCGCCGTCGCATCGGCCACGCTCACCACCGTGGTGAAGGTCAGCACGCCGGAAAGTCCGCCCGGCCTGGTCGACACATTGGTCGAATCCACCGCCGCCCCCACCAGCGTGTAGGCATTGCTGCCCACCGTCACCACCAGCGACGACGACCCGCCCACCGGCGTCTGCACGCCGTTCACGAACACCGTCTGGAAGCCGCGCACATCATCCACCGACACCGCCACGTTGGGCGAGCCGAGCGTGGTCCGCACATGGGTATTGCCGCCGAAATACGGCGCGAACAGCGCATTGCGCGCCAGCTCGTCCAGGCTGCGCGCCGCCTGCTCGCCGTTGATCGCGGCATTCTGCAGGAACTGACTGGCGATTCCCACCCGGCTGGTCACCATGTTCAGGTCGGTGGTCGCCGCATAATGGTTCAGCGTGATGGTGAACTGCTCCACGCCAAAGGTCTGCGGCACCAGCCCGTTGTCCAGGTTGGTGTTGGTCGCCGGCTGCAGCGGCGTCACCACGCTCGGCTTCAGCCCGGCCCGCGTCTTGGTCAGCGTCTCGCCGATGCCGACCGCGAACTCCATCCGGTCCGCCACCGCCCGATACCCCAGCCGCGAATTCAACGCCTGCTGGAACTCCCGCTCCAGGAAGCCCTGCTGGATAATCGGCTGCAAGGCGGCGGGGAAATTCTGGATGCCCATGGTGACTCCTCAAGGTTGAACGAACCCGCGGCATCTGCCCGGGCGTAAGAAAGGGGGGGGGGGGGGGGGGGGGGGGCGGGCGCGGGCGCGCCCCCCCCCCGCCCCGCGGGCGGGGGGGGGGGGGGGGGGGGGGGGGGGGGGGGGGGGGTGGTGGGAGGGGGGGG
>JBEPTZ010000186.1:0-6398 GCA_041691815.1 Rhodospirillales bacterium
GTCGCGCGAGGGCGTGCAGCGCGACCTGCTGCCGCTGATCGAGGGCACCACGGTTGCCACCAAGCACGGCCCGGTGAAGACCGACCACATCCTGTTCGTCGCCTCCGGTGCGTTCCACACCGCCAAGCCGGCCGATTTGCTGCCCGAATTGCAGGGCCGCCTGCCGATCCGCGTCGAACTCGCCGCCCTGTCGCGCGACGATCTGCGCCGCATCCTGACCGAGCCGGAGCACAACCTGGTCCGCCAGTACGAGGCGCTGATCGGCACCGAGGGCGTCACCCTCACTTTCGCGCCGGACGCGATCGACGCGCTGGCCGATCTGGCGGCTGATATCAACGACCGGGTGGAGAATATCGGCGCCCGCCGGCTGCAGACGGTGATGGAGAAGCTGCTGGAGGAGATCAGCTTCGCCGCCAGCGACCGCGGCGGGCAATCGGTGACGGTCGATGCCGCCTATGTCCAGGAGCGCGTGGCGCCGCTGGCGATCAAGGGCGACCTCAGCCGCTTCATCCTGTAGCCTCGCTGCCGTGGCGGCCCCCGTTCTTGACGAGCCCCTCTGCTTGACGGATCGGACCGCCACGCGCAAATCCGCCCCATGCCAGACCCGTTCCTGCTCCCCGAAGACCCCAGCGCCGCCGAGGCCATCGCCGCCATCGGCGAAGACCTCGCTTTGTTCGACGACTGGATGGACCGCTACCAGTACATCATCGAACTCGGCCGCAAGCTGCCGCCGTTCCCCGACGCCTGGGCCAACGACGCCCATCGCGTGCCGGGCTGCCAGAGCAAGGTGTGGATGGAAGCCGACAAGCGCGACGGAAAGCTCTACCTGGCCGGCGCGTCCGACGCCGCCATCGTCGCCGGCCTGGTGGCCTTGCTGCTGCGGGTCTATTCCGGCCGCACCCCGGCCGAGATCATCGCCACCGAGCCCAGCTTCCTGCGCGATCTCGGCCTGATCGAGGCGCTGTCGACCAATCGCGGCAACGGCATCGCCGCGATGGCCCGGCGCATCCGCGACGCGGCGGCGCATTTCGCGTAGCGCGCGATGACCGTCGGTGGAGTCACCCGAAGGTCCGCATCACACGACAAAACAAAGCCGAGGCATGATGCCTTCGCCTGCCGGAAGGCATCATGCCCTGGCGACGCCCGCCGCTGCGCCGGTCGGTCAGGGCCGCGAAATCAGTTCAGCCCCGCCGCCGCCGCGCGAAGCTTAGCCCGAGCAGGCCGGAGCCTAGCAGCACCAGCGACGCCGGCTCAGGCACGCCGGTCGGATTGAAATCGGTCAGCCATGCGCCGCTGAATCCGGTCGGCGTATCGCCGTCAAAAAAGACGTTGACGAAATAATCCTGGCCTTGTGTCAGAAAGAAAGTCGAGTTCTGGGCAAGAAACTGGATGGTGTCCGGTCCCGCCAGAGATGCCTGCCAGATATCGTTTGGCGTACCGATGGTGCAGAACGTGGTGCCGCCGTAGGTCGTGCCAGAGCAAGCGGCGCCGTTTCCAATGGCAATGGAAGCGACATCGATGGGACCGCCACCAGTAAAGGTGATGACCATCCCGTAGGCGTTCAGAGGCTCGCCGTATGGGACGACACTGTTGTTCACCCCGGGGCTCCCCCAGTCATTCATCTGGCCCGAGATCGTAGCGCCACCGTCAAAGTTGAAGTTCCAGGTCTCGGTAGCGCCGACCAGCGTTCCCGCCCCCCCGGAGCCGGAAAACGTGTAATCCGCATGGGCCGCCGGCGCAGCGGCGAATGCCAGTGCGCCGATGACCGCCGATGCCAGAAGTCCAGACTTCAATCGCCGCATGATATGGTTTCTCCATGATGTTCAGGGTTGCAACAACCACAAGTGTCGAAAGAAACGCCGTTCAGCCACATTGAGGCTCGGAACATTCCAAACTCTGCCAAATTACGACTTATAGCAGCGTATTATCCATGTATGTCGCATCCCGGTTCGAATCGTCGCAGAAACATGAAGGCAAATTTCATGCCGCCGAAAAACGGCTTAAAATTCAAAGGCAGATTATATACGAATATGCAATCATGTAAAATTTCATGACGCCTGGCGCTCACCTCGGAACCCGGTCCCCGAGGCAGTTGGCCGCGCGAACCGCCCACATGCGGCGACGACGCGCCGCCGCATCCCGCGTATTCTCCCGCCCCGCCCTGCGATAGCCTGCCGGCATGCGCAACCCTGGCCCCGCGTCGCTCCCGGTCGCCGCCTTCCTGGTGGCGATCTTCATGCCGTCGGGCCTCACCACCGCCTTCCTGCCGCTCTGGCTGGCGGATCGCGGCCTTTCGGCGGCGGCAATCGGCCAGCTGCTGGGCATCGCCACCCTGGCGCGGCTGCTGGCCACCCCCGGCTGGGGCCGGCTGGCCGACCATCTCGGCCGCCGCCCGGTGCTGAGCGCCGCCGCTGGCCTGACCACGCTGGCCTGCCTCGCCATGCTGCCGGCGCAGGGCTTCGCGGCGCTGATGCTGGTGGTGCTGCTGCAAAGTGCCGCCGCCTCGGCGCTGATGCCGGTGACCGATGCGCTGACCCTCGGCCTGGCGCAGCAGCGGCGGCTGGATTACGGCCGGGTGCGCGCCATCGGCTCCGCGGCGTTCATGGCGGCGACCGCGCTGGGCGGCTGGCTGGTGGACCTCGCCGGGGTGCGCATCCTGCCGATGCTGCTGGCCGGCTGCTACGCCGCCGCCACGCTGTTCGCCTATCCGCTGCCCGACCGCACGGTACCGCGCCCGGCCGAGCGCCGCCGTTTCGGCCAGGGCGGCGTGGAACTGCTGCGCTACCGGCCGTTCCTGCTGACCCTGGCGGCCAGCGCGCTGATCCAGGGCGCGCATGCCGCCTATTACGGCCTGGCCTCGCTGTACTGGCGCCAGCACGGGCTCAGCGACACGCTGATCGGCCTGCTCTGGGCCGAGGGGCTGATCAGCGAGATCGCGCTGTTCTTCTGGGGCCGCCGGCTGGCCGAGCGCCTCGGCCCGGCCGGACTCACCGCACTCGCCGCGCTGGCCTCGGTGCTGCGCTGGGGGGTCACCGGCGCCACCACCGCGCTGCCGGCGCTGCTGGTGGTGCAGTTGCTGCATGGCGCCACCTTCGGCATGCAGCATTATTCGGCGATGCTGATGCTGAACCGCACCGTCGCCCCCGCGCGCGCCGCCACCGCGCAGACGCTGCACGCCACGCTGGGCAGTTCGGTGCCCACCGGCCTGCTGATCTGGCTCACCGCCAGCCTGTATGACGGCAGCGGCCGGGCGTTCCTGCTGATGGCGCTGCTGGCCGCCTGCGCGCTGCCGCTGGCACCCGGCCTGCGCCGCGCCTGGGCGGCTGCTTGACCCGGCGGCCGGGGGGCCGACAATGCCGCCAACCCAACCAAGGAGCCGCCCCATGCAACGCCGCGACATCAACGCCTCCGACGCCCCGGCCCCGGTCGGTGCCTACACCCATGCCATCGAGGTCACCGGCGCCAGCCGCACCGCCTATCTCAGCGGCCAGGTCGGGGTCGCCGCCGATGGCAGCATGCCGGAGGACGCGGCGGCCCAGGCGGCGCTGGTCTGGAGCAACATCACCGCGCAGTTGCGCGCGATCGGCATGACCTTGGACAATATCATCAAGGTCAACACCATCCTGTCCGACCGCGCCGACCTGCCGGCCAGCCGGACTGCGCGCAACAATGCGATGGGCGAGCGCAAGCCGGCCAGCACGCTGATCATCGCCGGGCTGTATTCCGCTGCCTGCCGGATCGAGATCGAAGTGATTGCCTGCGCATAGGGGAGCGCGCCGATGGATTTCGCCCTCTCGCCGGCCACCGAGGCGATGCGCCTGCTTGTGCGCGACTTCGTCAACAACCGCTTGATTCCGCTGGAATCCGACCCGGCCAGCTATGACGCGCACGAGAACATCGCCCGGCCGTTGCTGGCCGAAATTCGCCGCGAAACCAAGGCGATGGGCATCTGGGCGCTCCAGTCGCCAAAAGCGCGCGGCGGCGGCGGGCTGAAGATGGCCGAGCAGGCGGCGCTGTACGAGGAGATGAACCGCTCGATCTTCGGCCCGGTGTGCTTCAACTGCGCCGCCCCGGATGACGGCAACATGCGCGTGCTGGCGCAGATTGGCACACCGGAACAACAGGATAGCTGGCTGCAGCCGATCATCGACGGCGCCGTCCACTCCGCCTTCATCATGACCGAGCCGATGGACGCCGATGGCCGCGGCTGCGGCTCCGACCCGTCGCAGACGCTGACCGAGGCCACCCGCAGCAACACCGGCTGGGTGGTGCGCGGCCGCAAATGGTTCATCACCGGGGCGGAAACCGCGAGCCATTTCATCCTGATCGCCCGTACTTCGCCGGATCGCCGCAAGGGGTTGTCGGCGTTCCTGTTCCACAAGGACCAGCCGGGCTGGCGCATCATCCGGCGGATTCCGATCATGGGACCGGAAGAACATGGCGGGCATTGCGAACTGGAGTTCGACGGGCTGGAAATCCCGGCTGGGAATCTGCTGATGCAGGAAGGTGATGGGCTGAAGGTGACGCAGATTCGTCTTGGTCCGGCGCGGCTTACGCATTGCATGCGCTGGACCGGACTTGCCCGCCGCTGCATCGAGATTGCCCAGGAGCATGTGCAACAACGCCGGAGCTTCGGCGCCCGGCTGATTGACCATGAGAGCGTGCAGACGTTACTCGGTCAGGCCGGCATGGAAATCCAGATCGGCCGGCTGCTGACCATGCATGCCGCCTGGACGCTGGACCAGGGCAGCTTCGCCCGCAAGGAAATCTCGATGGCCAAGGTGGTGGTCGCCGACGCGCTGCACAAGGCGGCCGATACCGCGTTGCAACTGCTTGGCGCAAAAGGCTATTCCAAAGACACCGTGGTCGAATGGATCTACCGCTACGCCCGCCAGGCGCGGCTGGTGGATGGCGCCAGCGAGGTGCATCGCATGGTGCTGGCCAACACCATGCTGCGCGAAGGCGTTGATTTCTTTGGCTGGAATCCCGATCCGCATGGATGAGGCGGCGCTCACCGGCTGGCTGCGCACCGCGACCGGCCGGGCCGACCTGACGCTTGGCCCGATGACGCTGCTGTCCGGCGGCGCGATCCAGCAGAACTGGCGGCTGGACACGAGCGCCGGCGATGCCTGGGTGTTGCGCACCGATGCGCCCGCCTCACTGGCCGCAAGCCGTTCACGCAGCGAGGAATTTTTCCTGCTGCAAGCCGCATTCGAGGCCGGGGTGACGGTGCCGGAACCGCTGTATCTGTGCCAGGATGCCGGCGTCATCGGCGCGCCGTTTTTCATCATGCGCCGGGTGGAGGGCACCGCCGCCGGGCACCGCATCGTGCGCAGCGAGACGCTCGGCGGCGGGCGGTTGGCGCTGGTGCAGGCACTGGGCGGCGAACTGGCGCGCATCCATGCGATGCATCCGGGGCTGCCGTTTCTGGGTGAAAAACCACTCGATTCCGGGCAAAAACTGATCGCCACGCTGCGCCAATCGCTCGATTCGGCGCGCGAAAACCGGCCGATCCTGGAGTGGGGGCTGCGCTTTCTGGAACGCCGGAACCCCGGCTCCGGTGAGATAGTTATGTGTCATAACGACTTCCGCACCGGCAACTACATGGTCACCAACACCGGCATAACCGGCATCCTCGACTGGGAGTTCGCCGCCTGGGGTGACCCGCACGCCGATATCGGCTGGCTGCTCGCCCGCTGCTGGCGCTTCGGCAGCCGGCACGAGGTCGGCGGCGTCGGCCCCGCAGCGCCGTTCCTGGCCGCCTATGAGGCGGCATCCGGCCGCCGCACCGAGCCGGCGCGGATCGCCTGGTGGCAGATCGCCGCCGCCATCCGCTGGGCGGTGATCGCCATCGCCCAGGCCGAGCGGCACGTGTCGGGGCAGGAGCCGAGCCTGGAACTGGCGCTGACCGGGCATATCGTGCCGGAACTGGAACTGGACATCATGCGAGCCACCACATGACCCGGCCAACACCGGCGGAACTGCTTGATATCGCTCGCAGCACGCTGCTGGACGAGGTGCTGCCGGAACTCGCCGGCGCGGCGCGGTTCAAGGCGCTGATGGCGGCCAACGCGATGGCGATCGCCCGGCGGGCACTGCTGCTCGGGCCGGTGGCGGCGCAGGATGATCCGGCACTGTGCGCGGCGATCCGGGGCGGGGCGCATGATGGGGATGCGGCGCTGGGCGCCAGATTGCTGGCGGCGGCAGAGGCGCAGTGTCGGATCAGTGCGCCGAAAGCGTTAGAGTAAGTCTTCTTTTTGTGAACAAAAAGAAGCAAAAAAACTTTTCATCCATTGGAGTGTACGAGGCCTCCCGCGCTCCACTGTTGCAAGGCGGACAAAAGCTTTCCTGCTTACCCACCTTGCTCAGCCGTTTGGAAAGTTGTACGAAACAAGAAC
>JBEPTZ010000187.1:0-6377 GCA_041691815.1 Rhodospirillales bacterium
GTTCTTGTTTCGTACAACTTTCCAAACGGCTGAGCAAGGTGGGTAAGCAGGTAACCTGTTGGTCGATGAGACCTATATGGCCGGATTGCGAGACCTGCTGGGCGAGTTCCGCCCTCGCGCGCTGCTCATCCTGGACGAGGCACACCATGCCGCACCGGCCCATGGCGCCCGCTATGCGGTGGACAGCCAGTTCACCAGGGCCATGCGTGCGTTGGCGTCACGCTTCGAGCATCGGCTCTTCCTCACGGCCACGCCGCACAATGGCCACTCCAACTCTTTTTCGTCGTTGTTGGAGATGCTCGACCCACAGCGGTTTACGCGAGGGGTGAAGGTACGGCCGCGCGACCTCGAGCCCGTGATGGTACGTCGGCTGAAAGCCGACTTGCGACATTTCGGAGAGCCATTCGCGGAGCGGGTGGTTAATCCATTCGTGATCGACAGCCTGCCAACCGACAGCCCAGAGCTCGTCCTCCCGCGACTTTTGGCCACCTATGGCGAAACGCTGCTGGCCCGTGCGGGCAAGCGTGGTCCCCAGCGTGCCATGCAGGCCAGGCTGATTTTCATAGGCCTGCAGAAGCGCCTCCTATCCTCGGTCGAGGCCTTCGTCCGCACGCTCACCAAGCATCGTGATAGTCTGATCCGTAATGCATCGGGTGCCCCCGCGTTAGCAAAAGAATTGGTCCACTCAGCCGGCCAGGATGACGATCCGATCGAGCCCGATGAAGATGCTGCGGTGAACGCCGCCACCGCTTTGGCCGAGCTTGATGCAACGCAAATCGAGCGCGCCGGCGACCTCGCCGCCGTCGATGCGATGCTCCACATTGCAGAAGCCAACCGCGGCCGCCCCGATGCCCGGATATATCGGCTGGTTGAGTGGATACGCGCTCACATGACCGCCGACGGCGGGTGGAATGAGCGCCGCCTCGTAATCTTCACTGAATGGGATGCGACCCGCCTCTGGCTCGAACGGCGCCTCGCCGAGGCGCTGAGTGATCTCGGTTGTGAGGGCCGCATCGCCCATATTATTGGCGCCACCCCGCTCGATCACCGCGAGGCGCTGAAACGTGCGTTCAATGCCGACCCTGCCGTTGAGCCGCTCCGGATCCTGGTTTGCACAGATGCCGCCCGCGAAGGCATCAACCTCCAGGCCCGCTGCTACGACCTGATCCATTTCGACCTGCCCTGGAACCCGGCCCGCCTCGAGCAACGCAACGGCCGCATCGATCGCAAGCTGCAACCGGCCCCCAGGGTATTCTGCCGCTATTTCTTTTATCGCCAGCGCCCCGAGGATATTGTCCTCGATGCCCTTGTCCGGAAGACCGAACTGATCCGCACCCAGCTCGGCTCGGCAGGCCAGGTGCTCGCCAACCGCATCTCCGACGACCTCGATCGCGATGGCATCGTCCGGCCCGAGGCGCAGGCCAGGTCCATCACGGACGCCGCTGATGACGAAGGCACGGCGACCGCTCGCGAGGAAATGGATGACGAGACCGTGCGGCGCTTGGCGCGCGAGGGGCGCAACCTCGATGAATTGCGTCACCTGCTCGAACAATCCCGAAAAACAGTTGGCGTCGAGCCGCAGGAATTGATGCGCGTCTCCGGAACGGCGCTTACCCGTATGGGGGTTCCGCTTCAAAGCGCCACGGCTGGCGACGTAGGCGGCGTTGTTCTCTTCAGGCTCGACCCCGCCGATTCGGCATTCGCTGGCGGGACTTGGGGGGAGGCTTTCGATGACCTGCGCGTCCGCCGCCGCGAGCGACGCGAGCGACTGAAGGATTATCGTGCCGCCGCGCCGGTCCGCGCCATCTGCTTCCGCCCTCCGGTCCTGCCTAATGGCGCCGACGTGGCCGACGTCGTCCAGCTGCACCTCGAGCACCGGCTGATCCGCCGTCTGCTGACCCGTTTTACCAGCCAGGGCTTTCAGGACAGCCTTTCCCGTTGCTGCGTCGTTGCCGGCCCCGGCGCCCAACCTCGTGTGGTTTTGCTCGGCCGCCTCGCGCTCTACGGGCCTGGCGCCTCCCGCCTGCATGAGGAGATCGTGACCGTCACCGCCCTCTGGTCCGAAGCTTCTCACGGCAAACAACCCCTCCGCGCGCTCGGCGCCCGCGGCGAGGAAACCACCATGACCCAACTGGACGCCGCCCTCAGCGATCCACGTCTCGTGCCAGCCAGTGTCCGCGCTCGCCTCGCCCAGGCCGCCGCTTCGGATGCAACCGACCTGGCAGCCGAACTTGAAACCCGCGCCGCAGCGCGCCGAATCCAGGTCGAGGCCGAACTCCTCGCCCGCGGTGAGGCGGAAGCCGAATCCCTGCAAAATCTGCTCCAAGCCCAGCATAAGCGGATCGCCGATGCTGCAGCCGTGCCTGAGGACAAGCAGATGTCGCTCCCCGGTTTCGCCGACAAGGAACTCGCCCAGTTGCGCGCCGACCGCCGGCATTGGGATGCCCGTCTGCGTTCCCTCGATGCCGAGATCGCAAGCGAACCAGCGCGGGTGCGCGATGGCTACCGCGTCCGCGCCGCCCGCGTTGAACCGGTCGGCCTCGTCTATCTCTGGCCGGCGACGAACTGATTATGACCGACGATCCCAACCTCGAATGGCTTGGTCACGTCCAGCCCATCGGCCTCGTCGTCGCCCCTCGCGTCCTCAATGAGCGTGGCCTGCTTCCCCAGGAGCAAACCCGCGCCGATACCGAAGAAGCGCAGACCGTCATCCCCGAGGAGGGCGCTGCCGATCCCTGGGTCGTCGCCACCGCGCTGCTCGGCTGGCAGGCTGCCCTCGTCGCCGGCGCCCCTGGCGGCCTGGAAATCCCCGACGACCTATCCGTCTGGGTGCCCGAGGCGGAAACGCGTCTTGCGCCCGACTGGGCGGTGCAGAAGCCTGGCGGCGGCTGGCAGATCCTCGCTCAGGTCCTGCCACCAGGCACCGACCCGGATGGTCGGGGTGCGCTTGCAGGTTGGGAAGCCACTCCACACCAGCGCCTGGAACGCCTACTGCGCGAGACCGGCATCCCCACCGGCCTGCTGATCAGCGATAGCGCATGGCGCCTGGTTTATGCCCCGCGTGGCGAGACTTCGGGGTGGTTGCGCTTTCCGCTCGCGCCGCTGCGTCTCGTTGCCGGTCGGCCGATGCTGGGCGGCTTAAAGCTGCTGCTGCACCGCTTCCGCCTGTTCAACGACGGTGAGGCCCGTCGCCTTCCAGCCCTGCTCCAGGAGAGCCGCGCCGCCCAAGCCGCCGTGTCCGCCACGTTGGCCAGTCAGGTCCTCGGGGCGCTGCACGAACTCCTGCGGGGCTTCAACGCGGCCGATCCCGCCCGGATGAGCGCCCTCGCGCGAGCTCGACCGAATCATGTCTACGAGGGGCTGCTCACCGTCCTGCTCCGCCTCGTCTTCCTTCTCTACGCTGAGGATCGCGATCTCATTCCCTCGCGCAGTGATTCGGCGGCCCGTGGTCTCTACCAGCGTGGCTATGGTGTGCGCGGTCTGCACGCCCGCCTGCTCGACGACATCTCGAAGAACCCCGACACGATGGATGAACGCGCGGGCGCCTGGGGCCGTCTGCTCGCATTATTTAATCTCGTTCACACGGGCGACGGCACCGGCTGGATTCGCGGGCGGGGTGGCGACCTGTTTGATCCGGCGAGATTCCCCTTCCTCCAGGGGCAAGACGCGCCGCTGGCGCCGATCGCCATTCCCCGGTTGTCCGACGGCACCGTGCTGCGGGTGCTGGACCTGCTGCTGGTGCTGGGCGGCGAGCGGCTCTCATATCGGACGCTTGATGTCGAGCAGATCGGCAGCGTCTACGAGACCGTCATGGGCTTCTCGGTGCTGGCAGCGCCCGGCCCTTCGCTCGCCATCGCCGCCGGCAAGAATAATCACACGCCGGTGTTCGTCGATCTCGCCCACCTCGCCAAGCTGCGTGGCAAGGAACGCGTGCGCGCGCTAAAGGACGAATATTCCCGCAGCCAACTTTCCGCCAAACTCTCCGCCGCCATCGAGGCAGCCGGTGACGAAACCGCGCTGGCCGCCGCGCTGACCCCGCTGGTGGACGAGCGCGGCTCGCCCGGCGCCGCCATCACCCCGCCCGGCACGCCGCTGCTGCAGCCGACCGATGAGCGCCGCCGCACGGGGAGCCACTACACGCCGCGCGACCTCACCGAGCCCATCGTCCGCCATGCGCTTGAGCCTGCCTTTGCGCGCATCGGCGCCGCGGCCGCGCCAGATGACGTGCTGGCGCTGAGAATATGCGACCCCGCGATGGGATCGGGTGCCTTCCTGGTGGAGGCGTGCCGACAGCTTGCCAGCCGGCTGGTGGCCGCCTGGGCGCTTCATAAGGGCAGCCGCCCGCCAATCCCGCCCGACGAGGACGAGGACCTGCTTGCGCGCCGCCTTGTCGCCCAGCGCTGCCTTTACGGGGTGGATCGCAATCCGCTGGCGGTCGATCTGGCCCGGTTGTCGCTCTGGCTCGCCACGCTGGCGCGCGACCATGAATTCACCTTTCTCGACCACACGCTGAAGGCGGGTGACAGCCTGGTGGGCCTGACGGCACGGCAGATCGGCCGGCTCGCGTGGCGCGACGATCAGACGGATTTTTCGCCCTTCTCGGGTTTCCTGCGCGAGCGGGTGGCCGAGGCAGTGCGGGCCCGTGGAGAAATCCAGGCGGCACCCGACGACGTCACGCGTGCGGTGCAGGAACAGCGCCATCGGCATATTGAGGCCCGGCTGGATGACGTCCGGCTGTTGGGCGATGCGGTGATCGCGGCGTTCTTTTCGACGCAGAAGCCGAAGCTGCGGGAGGAGGCGCGCAAACAGCTTGGCGTCTGGGCCAGTCTGCGGCCGGAGGACTCCTGGCCGAAATTCCGTGCCTTTGCTGCCGGGATGTCCGCGGGCGCGTATCCGATCCGGCCGTTCCATTGGGCGCTGGAATTCCCCGAGGTGTTCGTGGGTGAAAATTCGGGGTTCAACGCGATGGTCGGCAACCCACCCTTCGCCGGCAAGAATACGGTCGCCGCGGGACATCGGGCAGGCTATGGCGAATGGCTGCAGACCCTGCATGAGGGCGCACACGGCAACGCCGATCTGGTGGCGCATTTCTTCCGCCGGGCGTTCGGGCTGTTACGCCGTGGTGGCGCTTTCGGGCTGATTGCCACCAACACCATCGGCCAGGGTGACACCCGCGAAACGGGACTGGCGACGCTGCTGCACGCCGGAGGCGCGATTTATCGGGCGCGCCGCCGTCTTGTCTGGCCCGGCGAGGCGGCAGTGGTGGTCTCCGTGGTGCATGTCTCGCGCGGGAAGTTGGCTTCCGAGATGGCGATGCTGGACGGGCGGCCAGCCCGGCGAATTTCCGCTTATCTTGTGGAGGGCGATTTGGATACCAGCCCGGCTCCGCTGGTCGCCAACACCGGCAAGGCGTTCATCGGGAACTATCTCCTCGGCCTCGGTTTCACGTTCGACGACGCTGCAGCGGCGAAAGGGGCGGCCAGCCCGGTGGCTGAGATGCATCGGTTAATTGCTCACGATCCGCAAAACGCGGAGCGGATTTTCCCCTACCTGGGCGGCGAGGAGGTGAATTCCGACCCGCGTCACGCTCACCGGCGCTGGTGTATCGATTTCAACGACTTCCCGCTTCGGCGGCAGTCGATGCAGCCGGCCTGGGTCGCCATGACCGAGAGTCAACGTGCCGCCTGCCGCACCGTCGGGCTGGTGCCGGAGGATTATCCTGATCCCGTGGCTGCGGACTGGCCGGATTTACTGGCGATTATCGAGCGGCTGGTGAAGCCGGAGCGGGACAAGCAGAAGCGTGACGCGCTGAGGAAGCGTTGGTGGCAATATGCCGAGAAGCGCCCCGGCTTGCGGGCTGCAATCATGGGGCTTGAGCGGGCAATCGTGGCACCGCGAGTGACCCAATACCCCAACTTCGTGATGCTGCCGGTTGGCCGCATCTACAACGAAAAGACAATCGTAGTTGCTTCCGACAGAATCGACATGCTTGGCATGTTGGCCTCACGAATTAGCGAGACGTGGATTCGTGTGTTTACGTCGTCATTGAAGGATGATTTGAACTACGCTCCGTCAGATTGCTTCGCAAATTTCCCAATGTGTTCTCTGCCAGGTGACGTAGAGGCACCGGCGAATGACTATCACCACTACCGCGCCACACTGATGATCGCCCGCGATGAGGGGCTGACCAAAACCTATAATCGCTTCCACGATGTTGCCGAGCAAGCTTCGGACATCATCCGCCTGCGCGAACTGCATCACGCCATGGATATCGCGGTCCTTCACGCCTATGGCTGGCACGATCTCGCTGCGGCCGCCGCCCCTGTAAGCGCCGGAGCGAAAATCCCTCAGTGAAGCGGCCGGATTGACCGGTTGCG
>JBEPTZ010000188.1:0-6344 GCA_041691815.1 Rhodospirillales bacterium
AAACCCCCCTCCCACCTGGGGGGGGTGCGTGTCGCCGGCGTCTCCACCCCTCCACTGTTGCAAGGCGGATAAAAAAGTTTTTGCGTGCTTTTTTCAAAAAGCGCTGCTTATTTCCCCGCCCACCCGATCGCCGCCAGCGCCAGTGCGTCGATGCTGTCCACCACCGGCACCGGCAGGCACTGGTACGGCCCGGCCTGGATGCCGAGCGGAATCTCGGTGCAGCCCAGCACCACCGCCTGTGCGCCGCGCGCCGCCAGCGCGGTCACCACCTCGGCCAGTGGCGCGTAGGCTTCCGTCACCCGGTTGGCCTTCACCAGCGCGATGGCGGGGCTGACCAGGCGGGTCATCTGGTCGTCGTCCGGGGTGATGCACTCCCAGCCCTGGGTCTCCAGCCGCTGCTGGTAGAGCCGCATCCGCAGCGTTGCCGCGGTGCCCATCACGCCGATCCGGCCGCTGGGTGCGGCCTTGCGCAGCAGTGCGGCGGTGGCGTCGACGATATGCAGGATCGGCAGGCCCTCGCGTAGCAGATCTTCATACCAGCCATGGGCGGTGTTGCACGGGATCGCCAGCGCGCTGCATCCGGCGGCACGCAGCCCGCGCACCCCGCGCTGCAGCCAGGGCAGCGGGTCGGCGCCGCCGGAGAGCTTGCCGCGGGTGCGGTCCGGCACGCGGGGGTCGGACCACAGCACCGCCGGGATATGCGCCTGGTCGCGGTCGGCCGGGGTCAGCAATGTCAGCCGCAGCATGAACTGCGCGCTGGCCAGCGGCCCCATGCCGCCCAGCACGCCGAGGATTTTGTCGTCGCCGGATATGTCGCTCATGCCCGCATCCTGCCCGATCTTGACGCGCTGGCAAGCCGGCCCCACACCGCCGGCCATGACCCAACCCTTCGTTCGCTCCGGCCATCGCGGCGCCCGCGGCCTGTTTCCGGAAAACACTCTGGAGGGCTTCGCCGCCGCCATCAGGCTCGGCGTCACCTCGCTGGAACTCGACGTCGCGATCACACGCGACGGCGTGGCTATGGTGATCCATGACCCGGAACTGAACCCCGACATCGTCCGCACCCCGGACGGCGCCTGGCTGCCGGCGCGTGGCCCGGCGACCTGTACGCTGACCGCCGCCGAACTGGCCCGCTACGATATCGGCCGCCTGCGCCCGGGCAGCGCGCTCGCGGCACTTTATCCGCAGCAAGCCCCGAGCGACGGCGCCCGCATCCCGACGCTCGCCGCCGTGCTGGCGCTGGCCGCCCCGGCCGGCGTGGTGGTGGACGTGGAGCTGAAGACCATTCCCGACCGCCCGGAGGTCAGCGTCGCCCCCGCGCTAATGGCCGAGGCGGTGATGGCGGTGCTGGCCGCCGGCCCGGCCAACACAAGCATGGCGATCCGCTCGTTCGACTGGCGTGGCCTGCGCCATTTGCGCGCCCATCACCCGGCGATGCCGCTGGTCTACCTCACCAGCCCCTCCACGGTGGCCGCCTCGGCGCTGTGGTGGGGCGGCACGGTATGCACCGGCTCGGTCCCCGCCGCCGTCGCCGCCGAAGCGCAGGGCGCCCCCTGGCAGGCCGTCTGGGCACCGCAGCACGACAGCCTGACCCAGGCCAGCCTGGCCGAGGCGCACTCACTCGGCCTGCGCGTGGTGCCATGGACGGTCAACGCGCCAGAGGACATGACGCGGCTGATCGGCTGGGGCGTGGACGGACTGTGCACCGATCGGCCGGATTTGCTGCCGAAGTGAAGGCAAGCGTTCTTTTTTGGAAAAGGAACCAAAAAACTTTCAACCGCCTTGCAACAGCAGAGTGGCGGAAACTCCGTACACTCCAATGGATAGAAAGTTTTTTTGCTTCTTTTTGTTCACAAAAAGAAGTGCTTGCCTTGCTACCCCTGCGCCAGAAAATTCGCCGTCGTCGAGGCGCGTGACACCAGGGCCCGCAGTGCCGGGTTCTGTGGTGCGTCGCAGGCGGTCAGTGCTTCCATCGGCAGGAAGTATTCGTGCGGGTGCGGCACCTGGTTTTGTGCGAAGCCGTCGTAGTGGCGTTTTTTCAGCGCGTACATCACCCGCACGTCACGCACTGGCAGCACCAGTGGAAGGCTGGGCGGCTGGCGCATCACCCCGGTTGCCTGCCAGCGTGGTGTCGGTTCGGTGGGGGCGACTGGCGCCAGCAGCCACGGCACCGGGCAGACCGCCAGCAGCGAGTGGGTGCTGGGTGCGAAGCGTGAGCGTTTGTCGAGCAGGTTCTGCAGCGAGCCGCAGGCCTCGGTGGCGAAGATATCGGCGAACGGCTCCTCGGCGGTGCCGCCGAAATGCAGCCACAGCCCGTCCGGCAGGGTGCGCAGCCGGTCGCTGCCCGGCAGTTTCAGGAACGGGTGGTTGGAACTCGCCACCTCGGTCGGCCTGCCGCGCAGCCAGCCATCCTGTCCGCTGCCAACCTTGGACAATCCGGGCGGTCGCTGCGGCCATTGCCGAAGCCTTGCCCTGACCAGGGCATCAAGCGACCGAAAAGCGTCCATGCGTCAATCTCCGCGTCCAACCAGTGTGATAGCCTGGTTACATACGCATGCTAACTCTCGTGCCGATCAACAACAATCGCGTAGTGCCTGTTTTTGCAAAAAAAACCCGCATGCATAACGGGGCGATTGGTAAAAATATAAAGTATAATTGACGTATGATCTTCGTTAAATCGCATCTTCGCGAGCCAGCATAATTTCCTGTGACGCGCGATTGTTGGGCAATTTACCGAGTCAATTGAATCTCTTGTAACCAATACCTAAGAAATCGAGTCATTGTATTGATATGATTCAACTTAATTCTAAATTACCGGTAACTGTCGCGGAAAATTGCACGACGATTTAACGCTACAAAATCTTACAAATCACTTTCCCGCCACCCCGCGCGGCACGCAAAACGCCCGGGCGGAGGCCGCCCGGGCGTTTCATGCGGTGCGCCGGCCGCCTGGCCGGCAGAGATCAGCCGCGCTTGTCGAGCGCCACGTAGTCCCGCTTCGGCGCCCCGGTATAGAGCTGCCGCGGCCGGCCGATGCGCTGCGACGGGTCCTCGATCATCTCCTTCCACTGGCTGATCCAGCCGACGGTGCGCGCCACCGCGAACAGCACGGTGAACATGCTGGTCGGGAAGCCCATCGCTTTCAGGATGATGCCCGAGTAGAAATCGACGTTCGGATACAGCTTGCGCTCGACGAAATACGGGTCGGACAGCGCGATCTTCTCCATCTCCACCGCCAGGTCCAGCAGCGGATCGTCCTTGATGCCCAGTTCGCGCAGCACCTCATGGCAGCTTTCCTGCATGATCTTGGCGCGCGGGTCGTAGTTCTTGTAGACGCGGTGGCCGAAGCCCATCAGCCTTGCGTGGTTGTTCTTGTCCTTCACCATCTCCAGGAACGGCTTCACGTTGTCCACGCTGCCGATCTCGGCCAGCATCTTCAGCACCGCCTCGTTGGCGCCGCCATGCGCCGGCCCCCACAGGCTGGCGATGCCGGCGGCGATGCAGGCGAACGGGTTGGCGCCGGTGGAGCCGGCCAGCCGCACCGTGCTGGTCGAGGCATTCTGCTCGTGGTCGGCGTGCAGGATGAAGATGCGGTCCATCGCGCGGGCCAGCACCGGGTTCACGTGATACGGCTCGGCCGGCACCGCGTTCATCATGTAGAGGAAGTTCTCGGCATAGCCGAGGTCGTTGCGCGGATACACGAACGGCTGGCCGATCGAGTATTTGTACGCCATCGCGGCGATCGTCGGCACCTTGGCGATCAGCCGGAACGCCGAGATGCGCCGCTGCTCGGGGTCGTTGATGTCCATGCTGTCGTGGTAGAAGGCGCTCATCGCACCGACCACGGCGCACATCACCGCCATCGGGTGGGCGTCGCGGCGGAAGCCGTCGAAGAACCGGCGCAGCTGCTCATGCACCATGGTGTGGCGCAGCACCCCGGCCTCGAACTCGGCCTTTTCGCGGGCATTCGGCAGGCTGCCGTTCAGCAGCAGATGCGCCACCTCGAGGAACGACGACTTCTCGGCCAGCTGCTCGATCGGGTAGCCGCGATGCAGCAGCACCCCCAGATCGCCGTCGATATAGGTAATCTTGCTCTCGCAGGCCGCGGTGCCGCCATAGCCGGGGTCGAAGGTGAACACGCCAAGCTCGCTGTAGAGCTTGCGGATATCGAACACCGACGGCCCGATGCTGCCGGCCTGCAGCGGCACCGTCGCCTTGCGGTTGGTGCCGTCCATGCTGATCGTGACGCTCTTGGCGTCCGCCGTGTGTGTGCCGCTCATGCATCTTTCCTTCGGTTGGCGGGCCGCAGCACCGCCGGTCTTAGCTGTTTGGCTCGAATGTCACGGCGCGGCTGTCACGGCGCGGCTGTCACGGCGCGACCCGGGGCATCAGCGAACGCACCGCGCACAGCGTACGCTGCATTGCGGAAAACTAGGGCGGGCAGGCGCATAGCGCAACCGGTCGCCGCCTTATTGTGTGGTGCCGCCGGCCATTCCGCGCCGGCCTGTGTAAACCGCCGCCCGGATTGCCGCTGGTATGAAACCCCGCCCGCTGCGCGATATCCCGCCTGGCGTCAGAATGTCGGGTCGGCGCCGCCATGCCACAGCCCGCGTTCGGCGTTGCGCGCCTGTTCCTCGGCCGCCGCGAAGGCCGGCGGCATGGCACCGGCGGCGGCATCGGCGCGCGCCCGCGCCCAACCGGCCTGCACCAGCGCCTGGTTGATATCGACGCCCATCGCCTCGCAGCGGCCCAGCGCGAAGCCGCGCGCATCGCGCCCGTTCAGATGGCAGGTCACCGGATGGCCGCGCACCAGCCCGGCCAGCGCCGCACTCGCCGCAGCGCCGCAGTCATAGCCGGGGGCGGCGTCCTCGCAGCGCAGCCCGCGCGGCGGTGCCGAGATGCCCAGCAGCCGGATCACCGCGTCATGCATCCTGAGCGTCTGGCCGTCGATCACCGCGACATCGGCGGGTTCGCCCGAGATCGTCCCGGTCAGCGCCGGCACCCGGCCGAACAGGGCCGCCGGCATCGCCATCATCACCACCCCGGCGCCCAGCAGCGCGCCCACCAGGCCGGCGAGCACAGTGCGCTGCATGCCGGCGCCGCGGCGTCCGGACCCTCGTGAATCAGCACCAAAAATGCGGCGCGGCCGATGCAGCGGCAAGCAGGACCTCCTGAGCGCAGCAATGGATCAAACGTCTCGCTGCCCCGGATGCGATGACCCGAAGCGCACACGGCCCGGGCGCCGATCGCGGCTCCGAACCATCAGCCAGAGCGGGATGCCTTCCCCTCTCGCAAGGCTCTCCGCTCTACCGCGCGCCGCGTGAGTCCGCAACAGGCGACTCGCGAATCGATCCGATTCTTCGAGTCGCACTCACGAGTCGTAACCGAGTCGCACCCGAGTCGAAGCCGAGTCGCTCAAGTCCAGAATCGCGGCGCCGCCCGCAGCCGCTTCCAGTCGGCCTGCGCCGCCTCCAGCCCCGCCGCGGTCCGCCCGGCGACATAGCCGCGCACCATCCCGCCGGCCCGGCCGCGCCCGGCCGCGCCCAGTTCCGCCATCAACGCGGCGGCGACACTGGCATCATTGAGATGCCCCAGCGCCTCCTGCACCGCCACCAGCCGGCGCAGCATCCGCCCGGCGTGCCGGCCGCCGGCAAACAGCGGCGCGAACACCTCACACGCATAGCGCAGCCGCTTGGCAGACAGCCGCAGTTCATGCAGCGCCGGCGGCGGCAACGCGGCCAGCTCATCGCCGGCCGCCTTCAGCTTGCGCGCCCGCCGCCGCAGCGCCTTCGCGGCGAATGCCGGCAGCGCCACGCCAGCGTCATCCGGCCACGGCCGCGCCGCCGCCAGGCAGGCCAGCGCCACCCCGAGTTCATGAAACGCCGGCCCGTCCAGCACCACCCGCAGCGCCGCATAGGCCGCCGCCCGCCGCCGCCCGGCCGCCGCCAGCAGCCGCGCCATCGCCGGCTCGGCCGCGAACGCCGCCGCCGCCGGCGCCCCGGTGCCGGCCAGGAACACATCCCAGTCCCGCGCCGGCCCCAGCACCGCGGCCAGCGCCTTCAAGCCGGCCTCGGCCTCGGCCACCTCCGCGCACGCCACGCTGCGCCGGAACAGCCCGAACACCGAGCGCAGCCGCCGCACCGCCACCCGCAACTGATGCACCGCCTCGGCGTCACCCTGCAGCGCCGCCGCCGCGTGATGCAGGATCACGTCGGTCAACTGCGCCAGCGCATGCCCGAACGCCGCCCCCACCGTCTGCCCTGCCGCGATGCCACTCGCCGGCCCCAGCCGACGCGGCGGCGCCCCCGGCAGCGCCGCCAGCACCTGCCGCGGCACCCTGGCCC
>JBEPTZ010000189.1:0-6251 GCA_041691815.1 Rhodospirillales bacterium
ATCTCACCCATATTGTTGGTGGGCCGGTTTAGTTTTTTTTAATATATTGTATTTCAACCCCCCGGGGCCGTCACTTTTTTTTTTTTTTTTTTGGGGCGGGGGGGGGGGGGGCGCGGCCCCGCGCCCCGCCAAGGGCAGAGCCCTTGGAACCCCGGACTTTGTTACGTTCCCGGTGAGGCGGCAACGTAACATAAAGTTTCGTTATTTTGCGTTGAGTTGCTCGAGATCAAGGCGGCCGCCCTCCGAAGGGCGGAGTTTCGCTCCAGACGGCAGGGTTCCGGCTCCTCGCGGGCTGAGGTGCCGAACCGTCGTCAGTCATGGAGACGAAACAATGTCCTCCCCCTCGGATGGTGGCGATGGCGCGGCGAGCGGCGCGGTACGGTTCTCGGTCTGGGCCGTGGCGCTGATGACCGCGGCGGCGGTGGTGAGCCTGCGCGGGCTGCCGATGATGGCCAAGGAAGGCCTGACGATGTGGTTCTACATCGGCTTCGCCACGCTGCTGTTTCTCATCCCTGGCTCCTTCGTGGCGGCCGAACTCGGCGGAATGTTCAACACCGACAAGGGCGGCATCTATACCTGGGTGCGCGAGGCATTCGGCAGCTCCTGGGGTTTTGCCGCGGTGTGGCTGCAATGGATCCAGAACGTGGTGTGGTATCCCGTTGTGCTGGGCTTCACCGCCGCCACCCTGGCCTATCTGGTGGGTGATGCCGGGTTGGCCAGCAATCATATCTACAACTTCGCCGTGGTGGTTGTGGTGTACTGGCTGGCCACCTTCCTGGCGATGTTCGGCGAGCGATCCTATGGCCGCTGGTCGCAATGGCTGTTCGTGCTCGGCACGGTGGTCCCCGGCGTGTTCCTGATGCTGCTGGCCGCCGTGTGGCTGTGGCAGGGGCATCCGGCGGAGATCATGCAGCAACTGCTGGCGACGCCGGCGGCGACCACCCCGGCCATGGCCGGTCAGCAGGTGCATCCCTGGCTACCGAACATCTCCGGTTTCGGCAGCATCGCCTTCCTGGCCGGCACCATCCTGCTGTTCGCCGGCGTGGAGGTGCAAGGCGCGCGTGCCGGCCTGATGCGCAAGCCGGCGCGCGAATTTCCCGAGGCGATGATCGTGGCGGCCGGCATCGTGTTCCTGCTGTTCACCCTCGGTTCGCTGGCGGTGGCGACCATCATCCCGCTGAAGCAGCTCAGCCTCACCGCTGGCATCATGCAGGCCTATACGGTGTCGCTGGGGCTGTTCCACCTGTCCTGGCTGGTGCCGGTGGCGGCGGGCTTCCTGGCGGTGGGCGCGCTGGGGCAGATCATCACCTGGATCGGCGGGCCAAGCCGGGCGTTGCTGCAAACCGCCGAGAACGGCGAGATTCCGGCCTGGTTCGCACGCACCAATGCGCATGGCGCGCCGCAGACCATCCTGGTGCTGCAGGCGGTGATGGTCTCGGTGCTGGGCCTGTTCTACCTGCTGTTCCCTGATCCGAGTGCGGCGTTCTACCTGCTGAGCGCGATGACCGTGGCGCTCTACCTGGTGATGTACCTGCTGATGTATGCTGCGGCGATCAGGCTGCATTACAGCCGCCCGGACGCCGAGCGGCATTTCCGGGTGCCGGGCGGCACGTTGGGGATGTGGCTGATCGCCGGCGGCGGGTTCGTCGCGGTGCTGTTCGCGCTGGTGGTCTCGTTCTTTCCGCCAAGCCAGGTGCCGGTGGGCTCGCCGGGGCTTTATACCGCCATGGTCGCCCTGGGGCTGGTGGTGTTCGGCGGCGCGCCGTTCCTGCTGCATGCGTTCAAGAGCCCGCAATGGCTGAGCGCTGCCGAAGCGAAACGCTGAACCGTCACACACCGCGACCAGAGGAGACGACCCATGGCCATCCATCGCAAGGCGGATATCCGCCACGCTCTGCTCGACGATGTCTACGCCTCGGCGGACCTGTCGGTGGTGCTGCCGAAATACCGCCTGCCGCCGGGCGAACAGAACCCGGAGCACGCCTATAGCGTGGTGCATGACGAATTGCTGCTGGACGGCAATTCGCGGCAGAACCTCGCCACCTTCTGCACCACCTGGATGGAGCCGCAGGTGCGTCGGTTGATGGACGAATGTGTCGACAAGAACATGATCGACAAGGACGAATATCCGCAGACCGCCGAAATCGAGGGGCGGTGCGTGCATATGCTGGCCGATCTGTGGAACTCGCCGGCGGCGGCGGACACGCTGGGTTGCTCGACCACCGGCTCCAGCGAGGCGGCAATGCTGGGCGGGCTGGCGCTGAAATGGCGCTGGCGGGCGGCGCGGCGGGCGGCGGGCAAGCCGACCGACCGGCCGAACCTGGTGACCGGGCCGGTGCAGGTGTGCTGGCACAAATTCTGCCGCTACTGGGATATCGAACTGCGCGAGATTCCGATGGCGGCGGGGCGGCTGATCATGTCGCCGGAGGAGGTGCTGGCCCGCTGCGACGAGAACACCATCGCGGTGGTGCCGACGCTGGGGGTGACGTTCACCTGCCAGTATGAGCCGGTGCAGGCGGTGAGCGAGGCGCTCGACCGCTTGCAGCGCGAAACCGGGCTCGACATCCCGATCCACGTCGACGCCGCTAGCGGCGGCTTCCTGGCGCCGTTCGTGCTGCCCGGGCTGGTGTGGGATTTCCGCCTCGACCGGGTGAAGTCGATCAATGCGTCGGGGCACAAGTTCGGCCTGGCGCCGCTGGGGGTGGGCTGGATCGTCTGGCGCAGCGCCGAGGATTTGCCGGAGGAACTGATCTTTCGGGTCAACTACCTGGGCGGCGAGATGCCGACTTTCGCACTCAACTTCTCGCGCCCGGGCGGCGAGATCGTCTGCCAGTACTATAATTTCCTGCGGCTGGGGCGCGAGGGTTACGCGCGCATCCAGCGTGCCTGCTACGCCAACGCCGCCAGGCTTGCCAGCGGCATCGCGGCGATGGGACCGTTCGAGATCATCTTTGGCGGCGAGACGGAGGGCCTGCCGGCAGTCTGCTGGACGCTGAAACAGCCGGCGGCGGCGGGCTACTCGCTGTATGATCTCGCCGACCTGCTGCGCACCCGCGGCTGGCTGGTGCCGGCCTACTCGATGCCGGCGGCGTGCGAGGAGCTGGTGGTGCAGCGCATCCTGGTGCGCCACGGTTTCAGCCGCGACATGGGGGCGCTGCTGCTGGACGACATCGCCCGCATGCTGGAGCGCCTCAGGCGCCACCCGGTGCACAGCCCGCTTTCGGAGGCCGAGGCCGGCGGCTACAACCATGCCGGCAGGCCGCACGCATAGCAGGAGGGTCGGTGGCCGTGGCGCTGGATCGGGGGCGCTGCGATTGTGATGCGGCGGCCTGGATATGCCAGTATAGTCGCAGCAGTTGTGCATGACATCTGCTGATCGGGAAGCTCGATGGCTGAAGCGCTCCGCGACGCCACCAACGGCAACGGCAACGGCAACGGCAACGGCAACGGCAACGGCAACGGCAACGGCAACGCCGACGACGGCGGCGCCGTGCTCGCCATGGAGGCGGCCGAGGTTGGCGCATGGCGCTGGGACACCGCGACCGACACACTGTATCTGTCGCCGCT
Organism: Rhodospirillales bacterium; assembly: GCA_041691815.1. Classification (GTDB taxonomy): domain Bacteria; phylum Pseudomonadota; class Alphaproteobacteria; order Acetobacterales; family Acetobacteraceae; genus 70-18. Next base: position 3,568 of record JBEPTZ010000189.1, read on the forward strand.
TGCGCAGCGGTTGCTGGATGTCGGTGAGAGTGAGGCGCCCTATTCGGCATTTCTGGCCCGCATTCATTCCGCCGATCGCACCAGCGTGCTGTGCACGATGCGCGCGGCCGGTCGCGGCAACGAAGCCTTCGATCTCGATTTCCGTACCGCCGCATCGGATGGCCCCGGCCATTGGCTGCGGCTGCGCGGGCGGGCCAGCAGTTGCCCGGACGGGCGCCACGAAGCGCGCGGGATCCTGATCGATATTGCCCGCCGTAAGGCCGCCGAGGAGGCCAACGCCCGGCTGGCGGCGATTGTCGCATCGTCCGAGGACGCCATCGTCGCCAAGACGCTCGATGGGGTGGTCACCGACTGGAATTCCGGCGCCGAGAAGATCTTCGGCTATTCGGCACCGGAGATGATCGGCCGATCGATCGCCCAACTGCTGCTGCCGGGCCAGGAGGATGAGGAGCGCAGCATCCTGGCGCGGCTGAAGCGGGGCGAGCGGATCGAGCATTTCGAGACCAGGCGGCGCCGCAAGGATGGCGACATCATCGACGTGTCGCTCACCGTTTCGCCGCTTTGGGACCATGACGGGCGGATGATCGGGGCGTCCAAGGTGGCGCGCGACATCACCGCCCGCAAGCGCGGCCAGATGGCGCTGGCCGAGCGCGAGGCGCATCTGCAATCGGTACTCGCCACCGTGCCGGATGCGATGATCGTGATCGACCCGCAGGGCATGATCCAGTCGTTCAGCGCGACGGCGGAGCGGCAGTTCGGCTATCAGGCCGACGAGGTGATCGGGCGAAATGTCAGCATCCTGATGCCATCGCCGCATCGTGAGCAGCATGATGCCTATTTGCAACGCTACCTGGTGACCGGCGAGCGGCATATCATCGGTATCGGCCGGATTCTGGCGGGGCTGCGCAAGGACGGGTCGACCTTTCCGATGGAGTTGTCGGTGGGGGAAGTGCGGTCCGGGCAGCGGCACGCCTTCACCGGCTTCGTGCGCGACCTCAGCGAGCGGGAAGCTGCCCAGAAACGCCTGCAGGATTTGCAGAGTGAGCTGATCCACATGTCGCGGTTCACCGCCCTGGGCGAGATGGCCTCGGCGCTGGCGCATGAGCTCAACCAGCCGCTTTCGGCGGTGGCGAACTATCTGAAGGGCGGGCGGCGGCTGCTTGCCGGCGAGCAGCCGGAAGGCGCGCGAATGGCGCTTGAGGCGATGGAGAAGGCGACCGAACAGGCGTTGCGGGCTGGTCAGATCATCCGTCATCTGCGCGATTTTGTTGCCCGCGGCGAGAGCGAACGGCATCCCGAGGACCTTGGCAGGCTGATCGAGGAGGCCAGCGCGCTCGCCTTGATCGGCATCAGGGAAGCCGGGGTGCGCGTCAGCTTCGATGTGGACCCGCACCTGGGCCTGGTGTTTGTCGACAGGATACAGGTCCAGCAGGTGCTGCTGAATTTGATCCGCAATGCCGGCGAGGCGATGCAGGACTCCGATGCGCGGGAAATGCTGGTGTCCGGCCGGCAGATCGATGCGGAGACCGTCGAGCTGCGCGTCGCCGATACCGGGCCCGGCATCGCCGAGGAGATTGCGGCGCGGCTGTTTCAGCCGTTCGTGACCACCAAACCGCAAGGCATGGGCGTCGGGCTGTCGATCTCGCGCACCATCGTCGAGGCGCATGGCGGCCGCATGTGGGTCGAACCCAACCCGGGCGGCGGGACGATCTTCTGCCTGACGTTGAAGAAGCATGACAGCCAGGATGCGGACCAGGACGATGACTGACGCGGTGATTCACCTGATCGATGATGATGACGGGGTGCGCCAGTCGCTGGCATTTTCGCTGACCGCGGCGGGACTTGCGGTGCGGACCTACGAGTCCGCTGTTGCCTTCCTGGCGGCGCTGCCGGGCCTGCAGCCTGGCTGCGTCGTCACCGACGTGCGCATGCCGGGGATCGACGGACTCGAACTGCAACGTCGCTTGCAGGAGCAGGCGGTGAACATGCCGGTCATCGTCATTACCGGGCATGGCGACGTGCGGCTGGCGGTGGATGCGATGAAGGCGGGAGCGTTCGATTTCATCGAAAAGCCGTTTGACGACGATGTGCTGCTCGCCGCCATCCATGGCGCGATGGCGCATTACGACCGAAACGGCGGGCGCGAACTCGAAGCGGCGCAGACCCGGGGCAGGCTGGCGTTGCTGTCGGCACGCGAGCGTGAGGTGCTGCACGGGCTGCTGGCGGGGCATCCCAACAAGACGATTGCCTATGACCTCAAGATCAGCCCACGCACCGTCGAGGTCCACCGCGCCAATGTGATGACCAAGATGGCGGCGGGCAGCCTCTCGGAACTGGTGCGAATGGCGCTGATTGCCGATCTTCTCGCGATGGGCCGATAACGCTGGCCGATTTGCGTCAGGTCAAGGCGCAGGCTCGAGGCTGCTGCCTAGGCTGACCCGGGAAATCCTTTGTCAGGCGGCTCATGTGAGCCGAGGGAGCGGCCGGTTCGATGACCTCGGGAGCGCCTCTTGTGCTGATCGTCGCTGACGACCTGGCGGTGCGCGAGTCGCTGAAATTCGCGCTTGAACTGGAGGGGCTGGAGGTTGATGTCTGGGCCCGCGGCGCCGATATGCTCGCCTGCCCGCGGCTGATGCACGCCGATTGCCTGGTGCTCGACGACCAGATGCCCGGCATGGATGGTT
>JBEPTZ010000190.1:0-6178 GCA_041691815.1 Rhodospirillales bacterium
AGCCCCGGCGATGCTGGCGCCGCTGCGCCGCCACGCCGAGACCCCCGCGCCGCGCCCGGCCCGCGCCACCGGCCCGTTCGCGGCGCTGGCGGTCTTGCAGCACTAGATGGACCAGGCCGCCCCGTTCCAGCGCCTGGACAAATGGCTGTGGTGCGCCCGCTTCCTGCGCGGCCGCGAGGACTGCGCCAGGCTGGTCGCCGCCGGCGCGCTGCGGCTGAACCGCCAGCCCACCGACAAGCCGCACGCCAAACTGCGTGTCGGCGACATCGTCACCATCGCGCTGCGCGCCGACGTGCGGGTGGTGGAGGTGCTGGCGCTCGCCGAACGCCGCGGCCCGGCGCGCGAGGCGCAGATGCTGTATCGCCTCATCCCGGACCCGGCCGCCGCATGCAATGCCGCACTGCACAAGCTCCCTTGCGGCGACGGCGAAACGGCGGCATATCCCGAGGGCTGAACGTTGCCCGCCAGAGCCCGGCCTCGCCACCGCCGGCAAGGAGTGAGTGCGATGACCTATGTGGTCACCGAGAACTGCATCAAGTGCAAATACATGGACTGCGTGGAGGTCTGCCCGGTGGACTGCTTCTACGTCGGCGACAACATGCTGGTGATCCATCCGGACGAATGCATCGATTGCGGCGTCTGCGAACCGGAATGCCCGGCCGAGGCGATCGTGCCGGACAGCGACGACCGCGCCAGCGCCTGGGGCGAGCTGAACCGGACCTATTCCACGCAATGGCCCAACATCACCCGCAAGGGCGACGCGCCGGCCGATGCCGACGAGTGGAAAGATAAGCCCGGCAAGAAGGAATTGTTCTCGCCGGAGCCCGGCAAGCCGTAGCCCTTCGCGCTTCGTCGCGCCCCGCTTCGTCGCGCGCTTTGATCATTACGGTGCCGATGTCCCCCATGACGCGGCGCCGTTTTTGTGTTACACCCTGTGGCAGGGAGTGGCAGCAGCGCCGTTGAGGCGGCTGCCGCGCCCGTTCCGTTCACGACCTGCGTGTCGGCGGCGCGGCGGCGGTCCATCAACGGTGGACCGTTCTGGCGACGATGACGATGCGCCGGTCAAAAGTCGAGGGTGAGCATGAAGGCGCCTGCCGCAGCCGTGGTTTCCGCAACGACCGCCCCCGCCGCCCCGGCGGCGCCCGCCAAGCCGGCGCGCCCGGTCGGCAAGGCCCGTATCGCCACGGCCGCGCCGCCGGAGGCCAAACCGCCGGCCCGCAAGCCACTCGCCAAGGCCGCCGCCCCGCTTCTTGCGCCGCCGGCTGCTGAGAAGACCGCGCCGCCGGTTGCTGCGAAAGCGGCGCCGCCGGCAGCGAAACCCGCCAAGGCCCCGCCTGCCGCGCCACCGCGTCCGGCCGCCGCTTCGCCCGCGACCGCCAAACCGGTCGCCCCGCCCGTATCGCCGGCCAAACCGGCCGCCAAGCCAATTGAGGTGCAGACATTGCAAACCAACGCCGCCCCAACCATTCGCGCCGAGCCGATCGAAGTCACTGAAACCATCACCCAGGCAGCACCCATCGCCGCCGATGCGATCCGGCCGCCCGTTGTGGTACGGCCGATGGAGCCGCGGCTGTCGGTGCCGCAGGGCCCGAACGGCCGGCCGGCGCCGATCTCACGCGCCTCCAACAAGGACGAGACCTTCTCGGAAGGCGATTTCGTGGTCTACCCCACCCACGGCGTCGGCCGGGTGGAGAAGATCGCCAGCGAGGACATCGCCGGCCACACGCTGCAGTTGATCCACATCACCTTCGAGGAAAACCGCATGACGCTGCGGGTGCCGGTGTCCAAGGCCCGCAGCGCCGGGCTGCGCCGGCTGTCCACCCGCAAGATGTTCGACGACGCGCTGGCGGTGCTGAAGGGCCGTGCCCGCATCAAGCGCACCATGTGGTCGCGCCGGGCGCAGGAATACGAGGCCAAGATCAACTCCGGCGACCCGGTGGCGATCGCCGAAGTGGTGCGCGACCTGCACCGCAACGCCGGCCAGCCGGACCAGAGCTTCAGCGAACGCCAGATCTACGAAGCCGCGATGGATCGCCTGGCCGCCGAACTCGGAGCGCTCGACCTCACCGACAAGCCGGCGGCGATGACCAAGCTGGCGGGTCTGCTGAAGCCGATCTGATCGCGCCGATCGCGACCAGAAAAACCGCGTTCCGACCTTCCGGAGTCCTGCGACGCAGGCTGCGGAAGGCCGGTGGGCGGACTGAATTGAATACACTTTATTACCGGCATATCGCTGTCAATTCAGTGTCGTGTTCGGTATGGACAGCTTGCCGAACCGAATGACCGCCTGCACCGACGATGCCCCGGCATCGGCCGCGCGCGGAAAAGTGAACAGCGCCGGTCCGGCATGCCTGAATATCGACACAGAAAACCGCAAACTGGGCCTCATGGATCAGATCAGCCTTTCCCCGCCCGCATCCGGCAAGCCGCTGGATAATCTGCGTCAGGCCATCATATCCGGTCGCCTGCCGCCCGGCACCAGGCTCACTGAGGCGATGCTGGAGGCGGAATTCGGTTCGGCTGGCATGGCGCCGGAGGAATGCCTGGCCATTCTGGAGGCGCGCGGCCTGCTGGTGCGCGAACCGCGCCGCGTCTGGCGCGTCCGCGCGCACGACGAGGCCGCGATCCGCCAGCTTTACGCGGTGCGCGCGCTGCTGGAACGCCAGGCCGTCGCCGGTCTCGCCGAGGCGGAGGCCGATATCGAGCGCCTGGTCGCCGACCTCACCGCGATCAACGCGGCGATGGAAAAAAAGCGCACCGCCGGCGACGCCGAGGCCTACCTGAAGGCCAATGAGCGCTTCCACGCCACCATCCTGCGCCACGCGCCCAACGAACCGCTGCGCCTGACCAGCGAATTGCTGACCGACATGGCAGCACCGCTGCGGCTGGCCCGCCTGAGCGCCGATCTCCGCGCCAGCACCGCGGTCGAAGAGCACGGCGCGATCATCGAGATGCTCGGCGCCGGTGAGGTCGATGCGGCGGCCGATGCCATGCACGATCATATCATCGGCAACGCGGATGCGGCGGTGGCGGCGGCGGGTTAGGCAAGGTCTTCTTTTTGTGAACAAAAAGAAGCAAAAAAACTTTCTAACCATTGGAGTGTACGAATTCTCTGCCGCTCCGCCGTTGCAAGGCGGATAAAAAGAGTTTTTTGGTTCTTTTTTGCAAAAAAGAACCCTTGCTTCCTTCCTGCCGCGCCCCGCCCTATCCTGTTCCGGTTCGCACTGACCCCGGAGACCATTGATGGATGCGCCGACCCTGCTCGAAGCCGCGCCCGCCGTGCTGGAGGCGCTGCGAAGCGCTGTCGGCGCCGATTGCATCGCGTCCGGCGCCGAGATGGAACCGAAGCACTTTGCCGATCATGTGGTCGCCCAGCGCGACGGCGAGTGTCCGTTGGCGGTGGCCTATCCGCGCAGCACCGAGGATGTTTCGGCGATCCTGCGGGTCTGTCACGCCCATAACGTCGCGGTGGTGCCGCAGGGCGGGCTGACCGGGCTGGCCGGCGGCGCCACGCCGCTCGATGGCTGTGTGGCGTTGTCGCTGTCGCGGATGCGGGCGATCGAGGATGTGGATGCGGCGGCGGCCACCATGACGGTGCAGGCCGGGGTGCCGCTGCAGGTCATCCAGGAGGCCGCCGATGCGGCCGGGCTGCTGTTTCCGCTGGATATCGGCAGCCGCGGCTCCTGCCTGATCGGCGGCAACATCTCGACCAACGCCGGCGGCAACCGGGTGCTGCGCTACGGCATGGCCCGCGAGCTGGTGCTGGGGATCGAGGTGGTGCTGGCCGACGGCACGGTGATGACCAGCCTCAACAAGATGCTGAAAAACAACGCTGGCTACGACCTCAAGCACCTGTTCATCGGAACCGAGGGGACGCTGGGCGTGGTCACCCGCCTGGTGCTGCGGCTGTTCCCGCGGCCGGACAGCGTCTGCACCGCGGTGGTTGCGTTGCCGGATTATGCCGCGGTGCTGGAACTGCTGGCCCGCGCCCGGCGCAAGCTCGGCGGCACGCTGGCCGGGTTCGAGGTGATCTGGCCGGAATTCTACGACCTGGCCACCACCGAACACGGCTGCCGCCCGCCGGTGCCGCGCGGCCACAGCCTCTACGTGCTGATGGAGAGCCTCGGCACCGACCAGCAGCGCGACACCGTGCAGTTCCAGGAAATGATCGAGGCCGCGCTGGAAGACGGCGTGGTGGAGGATGCGGCGATCGCCCAGTCGCTGCGCGAAAGCCGCGAGATGTGGGGGCTGCGCGACTCGGTGATCCAGTTCCGCCAGACCTTCCATCCGCATGTCGGCTTCGATGTCAGCGTGCCGATTGCCCGGATGCAGGATTTCGTCACCGATTGCCTGGCGCATCTGCGCGAGGCCGATCCGGAGGCGCGCACGTTGTGGTTCGGCCATATCGCCGACAGCAACATCCATATCTGCTACCAGCAGAAGCCGGGCGGGCTGAGCAAGCAGCAGGTGGATCAGATCGTGTATGCCCGCGTCCGCGCCTTCGCCGGTTCGGTTTCCGCTGAGCACGGCATCGGGCTGCTGAAGAAGCCTTACCTGCCGTATTCGCGCACCCCAGTGGAACTCGACATCATGCGCCGGGTGAAGGCGGCGCTGGACCCGACCGGGATTCTCAACCCCGGCAAGGTGTTCTAACGCCTTACTTCCTGACCAGCCGAGCGGCGAAAAACCCGTCCATCCCGCCGTGCTCCGGCCACAGCGCCGGCGTGGTGCGCAGCCAGCCCTCGCCGGTGCGCGGCAGGCCGGAGAGCTCGGCCGGCGCGAACGGGTCGGAGGCCAGCGGCAGGCGGCCGAGAGCGGCGCGGATGCGCTCGGCGCCCTCGTGCGGCTGCAGCGAGCAGACCGCATAGACCAGCCGGCCCCCCGGTCGCAGCATGGCGCAGGCGGCGTCCAGCAGGCGGTCCTGGCCGGCAGCGAGTTGCTCGACGTCGCGCGGGCGCTTCAGATGGGCGACGTCGGGATGGCGGCGGATGGTGCCCGTGGCGCTGCATGGCGCGTCCAGCAGCACGGCGTCGAGCGGCGCCGGCGGCTGCCAGGTGGTGGCATCAGCGGCGATGGTGGTCACCTCCAGCTTCAGCCGGGCGAAATTCTCCCGCAGCCGCACCAGGCGGGCGGGGTCGCGGTCGATCGCGGTGACGACCGCGCCGGCGGCGGCGAGTTGTGCGGTCTTGCCGCCCGGTGCGGCGCAGAGATCGGCGATCGCCTCGCCCGGCCGGGGGGCGAGCAGCATCGCCGGCAGCGCAGCGGCGGCGTCCTGCACCCAGAAATCGCCCTCCGTGAAACCGGGCAACTCGGTGACCCGGGTGCCTGCCGGATAGCGCCAGGAGCCGGTGGGCAGTTCGCTGCCGCCCGGCGGAGCGGTGGCGCCGGGGCGCAGCGTGAGGTCGAGCGGCGCTTCCCGCTGGTGCGCCTCGGCGATCGCCCGCGCCTCCCGCCCCCAGGTCGTCCAGAGCCATTGCGGGGTGTCCAGCCGGGGCGAATCGAGGGTTTCCAGCGCCGCCGGACCATGCTCGGCCACCCGGCGGAGCACCGCGTTGACCAGGCCGGCGAACGGCGCGAGGCCACGGGCGCGGGCCAGGCCGACGGCGGTGGCGACGGCGGCGTGCGCCGGGGTCTCCAGCAGCAGCAGGCCAGCGGCACCGAGGCGCAGGATATGCCGCACCGGCGCCGGCGGGGCCTTTTTCAGAAACGGTTCCAGCACCGCGTCCAGCGTGCCGGCACGACGCAGCACGGCGGCGGCGAGGCGGTGGGCGGCGGCGCGATCGCGCGGGTCGAGCGCCGGCAGCGCGTCCAGCGCCTCCTCCAGCGGCCGGGCGCGGTCGAACACCGCGGTGAGCAGGTCGTAGGCGGCGTTGCGGGTCGGGTCGGCCATCTGGGGGCTATGGCGCGACGGGTGGGGTGGCACCGGCGGCGGGAAGATGCTGCCATGCGGTCGGCGGCCAGGCGTAGAGCATGTCCGGCTCGCGCTCCTCGTTGCCGGCGCCATCGGTGCGCACCAGGGCGGCGAAGCCGTGCGCCTCGTAGAACGCGCGGGCGCTGGCGTTGACCTGGAAGCACCACAGCCGCAGCCCGGCCGGGCGGCGCTGCTTGGCGTGGCGCAGCAGCGCGCTGCCGACGCCCTGCCGCCAATGCAAGGGGTGGATATAGAGGTGCTCCACCC
>JBEPTZ010000191.1:0-6160 GCA_041691815.1 Rhodospirillales bacterium
GCACCAGATCCCGATCGCCAAGGACAAGCGCGGCGAGGCGCCGTTCTCGGTCGACGCCAACCTGCTGCACTCCTCCTCGGAAGGCAAAATCCTCGAAGACCCGGCGATCGAAGCCGACGAGATGGTCTACCAGCGCACCATCCGCCCCGAGGACGCGCCGGACAAAGCCACCGTCATCTCGGTCGATTTCGCCCACGGCGACCCCACCCATATCGACGGCGAAAAACTCTCCCCGGCGATGCTGCTGACCCGACTCAACGAACTCGGCCGCGCCAACGGCATCGGCCGCCTCGACCTGGTGGAGAACCGCTTCGTGGGCATGAAGTCGCGCGGCGTCTACGAGACCCCCGGCGGCACCATCCTCTACGCCGCCCATCGCGGCATCGAGAGCATCACGCTGGACCGCGAGGCTGCCCACCTCAAGGACAGCCTGATGCCGCGCTATGCCGAGGTGATCTATAACGGCTTCTGGTTCAGCCCGGAGCGGCGCATGCTGCAGGCGCTGATCGACAGCAGCCAGCAATCGGTCTCCGGCCGCGTCCGCCTGAAACTCTACAAGGGCAACGTCTCGGTGATCGGCCGCGAAAGCCCGAATTCGCTCTACTCCATGAAGGTGGTAACCTTCGAGGAGGACCAGGGCGCGTACGACCAGTTCGACGCGCAAGGCTTCATCAAGCTGAATGCGCTGCGCCTTCGCCTCGGGGCGATGGCCGGCCGCAAGGGAGGGACTCTGTAATCATGGCCTTGGGAATGTATGCGGCCTCGGTGCCGATGCTGAAGACTCTGCTCAACGCGCTGTCCGGCGTGCTCGACAAGGGTGCCGCCTTCGCCGAAGCGAAGAAAATCGACCAGACCGTGCTGACCGGCGACCGTCTGGCGCCGGACATGTTCGCACTGTCCCGCCAGGTGCAGGTCGCCACCGACATGGCCAAGGGCGGCATCGCCCGCCTCGCCGGCGCCGAGATCCCCACCTATGACGACAACGAAACCACCTTCGAGCAGCTCAAGGCCCGCATCGCCAAAACCGTCGCCTTCATCGAGTCCTTCACTCCCGCCCAGATCGACGGCAGCGAGAACAAGGACGTGGTGCTGAAGATGCGCGGCAGCGATGTCAAATTCACCGGCCAGCGCTACCTGTTCGGCTACGTCATCCCCAACGTCACCTTCCACTGCGCCACCGCCTACAACATCCTGCGCCATAACGGCGTCGAAGTCGGCAAGAAGGATTTTCTGGGCGCCTACTAGAGCGTGATGACCGTAGGTGGGATCACACGAAGGTCTGAATCATGCGACAAAGCAAAGAGCTAGAGTGGGGTGCCTTCGCCTATCAGAAGGCATCCCACTCTAGCGCAACATCCAACCAATTGGATCGACTGGTTGGATAAAGCTGCTCGCTAAAACAAACAGCCGGAGCCTATTTCGCGCTCCTCTCGGCGCGAAATAGGCTCTGGCGGCCGAGCCGTGCGGGCGCGGGCAGCGGTCATCGGCGTCGTGACCTGCCGGCCAGCATCCGGGCACCGGGTTGTAAACCGCCCCCATGCGGCCCAGATCGGTAAGGTCCGGGGCCAGTCGCCGGACGGTTCGCGCGCCACCTGACCGGCGCCCGGGCTTTCGCACCAGGGAGACCCACCATGGATGTCCTCGAGCGCGACTATCTGCCGATCTTGTTGGCCGACCGCCAGCCGCCCTGCCTGTCGCTCTACCAGCGCACCCATCGCCACCATCCCGACAACCAGCAGGACCCGATCCGCTTCCGCAATACCATCAAGCTGCTGGAAGCCTCCCTGCTGCAGAAATACGCGCCCCGGGATGTCGAGCCGCTGCTGGCGCCGTTTCGTGCCCTGGCCGAGGATCGCTCGTTCTGGAACCATACGCTCGACGGGTTGGCGGTTCTCGCCGCGCCCGATCTGTTCAAGGTCTACCGGCTGCAGCGGCCGGTCCCGGAAATCGCCATCGCGGCCGACAGCTTTCATACCAAGCCGCTGCTGCGCATCCTGCAATCGGCCGACCGCTACCACATCCTCGGCCTCAATCGGCACCAGATGCGGCTGTTCGAAGGCAACCGCGACGCGGTCGACGAGATCGAGCCGGCACCGGCGGTGCCGCGGGAGGTCGCCGACGTGGTTGGCGACAAGGCCGGCGGGCCCGAGCGCAAGAATCGGGTGTATGGCTCGGGGGTGGCCGGGGAGACCAGCCGTCACGGCACCGACGTGCGCAAGGCGGCCGTGGACAACGACACCGAGCAGTTCTTCCGTGCGGTCGATCGCGAGGTGCTGGAGCAATACTCGCAACCTTCGCGCATGCCGCTGCTGCTGGCAGCCCTGCCGGAGCATCATCATCTTTTCCGTTCGGTCAGCCGCAACCCGTTCCTCGCCGCCGAGGCCATCGACATCCACCCGGACGACCTGTCGCTCGATACCCTTCGCGAGCGCGCCTGGCACCTGATGCTGCCGCGCTATCTCGAACGCCTGGGCGGCCTGACCGATCGTTTCCATGCCGCCAGACCGGACGGCCAGAGCGGCGGCGATCTGGCCGAGGTCGCCAGGGCGGCCGCGGAGGGGCGGATCGCCGTGCTGCTGATCGAAGCCGATCGCCAGATTCCCGGCGCCTTCGATGCCGCCACCGGCGCGATCACGCGCGGCGATCTCGACCATCCCGAGACCGACGACCTGCTCGACGACCTCGGCGAGCGCGTGCTGAAGACCGGCGGCGAAGTGGTCGTCGTTCCAGCCGAGCGCATGCCGACCGAGACCGGGGCCGCCGCGATATACCGCTTCTGACCGGCCCGGCCGCCGATGCGGCGCTTGCGGAGCAAGCGTCGCAACCGGAGCACTGCCGCCGGGCGTGATCATCGGCGGCCGATGCCGGCAGGCCGCGGCTGCCAGCATGGCGAGCGCGGCAACCAATCAGCAACCTTCGGCAGCGATACTCCGCCCTCCGGACGCCCGGCGTCCCTGATGGCAACGAGGCCCGCATGCCGCGCGACACCACCGCAATCGCCGTCGCCTACCCGTCCGCGCGACGACGCTCCGCGGCCGCTCCGCTCCGCCATCTGCTGACCGATGCCTGGCGGCGACTGCGCCATCTGCTGCACCGCCACCCCGCCGCGCCTTTGCCGCTCCCCGCCGCCCGCCACGCCATCGCCGCCTTCGAGCAGATGCCGCAGGGTGTGCTGACGCTGGCGGCGGATTTGCGCGTGCTGGTCTGCACCGGGCGCTTCCGCGCGCTGCTCAACCTGCCCACCGAGGCCGGCCAGCCGGGCGAGGCGGCGGCGGCACTGCTGCTCCGCATCGCCCCCGCCATCCGCCCCAACGCCGAACCCACGGCCTGGGCCACCCATACCCTGGCGCTGCTGCACGCCGGCCATCCGCTGACCCAGCGCCAGCTTGGCCCACCCGGCCGCGCTGTCGCGCTGCACTGGGCGCCGCTGCCGGCCGGCGGCTGGCTGTGCACCACCGAGCAGACCGGCATCGGCCTTGCCACATCGGCCCCGGTCGCCCGGCGGGCGCAGGACGATGCGCTGAGCGGCCTGCCCGATCGCGCAGCCTTCCAGGAACGGGTGCGCGCCGCGCTGGCCGAATCCGCCGACGCCCCGCTGTGGGTTCACTGGCTCGACCTCGACCGCTTCAAGCAGATCAACGAGACCCTCGGCCATGATGCCGGCGACGATGTGCTGCACGAGGTCGCCCACCGCCTGCGCGCCGCACTGCGCGAGGAAGACAGCCTGGCGCATCTCGGCAGCGACGAATTCGCCGTGCTGCAAACCGGCGCCGCCTCGCCCGAGGCCGCCGCCACCCTGGCCCGCCGGCTGATCGAGGTGCTCGGCCATCCCTATGCCACCGCCGGCGGCTACACAGCACTCAGCGCCTCGGCCGGCCTCGCCGCCAGCGCCCCCGGCGACACCGACCCCAACGCCGTGCTGCGCCACGCCCACCTGGCGCTCGACGCCGCCAAGGCCGAGGGCCGCGCCACCTGGCGCTGCTACGACCAGGCGATGGACACCGCATTCCAGGAGCGCCTGGTGCTGGAGATGGATCTGCGCGAGGCGCTGAACGCCGGGCAGTTCGAACTGTTCTACCAGCCGTTGGTCAGCCTGCGACACCGCCGGGTGGTGGCGCTGGAGGCACTGATCCGCTGGCGCCACCCCGCCCGCGGCCTGGTGCCGCCCGACCACTTCATCCCGCTCGCCGAGGAACTCGGGCTGATCGTCCCGCTCGGCGAATGGGTGCTGCGCACTGCCTGCGCCACCGCGGTGCTGTGGCCGGCCTCGGTGGTGGTCGCGGTCAATCTGTCGCCGGCGCAATTCGCCCAGCCCGGCCTGCTGGCAATGGTCGAATCGGCGCTGGCCGACACCGGGCTGCCGGCCGAGCGGCTGGAACTGGAAATCACCGAAAACGTGCTGCTGACCGAAAGCCCCGCCACCCTGGCGCTGCTGCACGCGCTGCGGGCGCTCGGCCTGCGCATCGTCATGGACGATTTCGGCACCGGCTATTCTTCGTTGAGCTATCTGCGAAGTTTCCCGTTCGACAAGCTGAAGATCGATCGCAGCTTCATCAGCGGGCTCGGCGAATCCGAGGAAAGTCGTGCCATCGTGCGCGCCATCGCCGCCCTCGGCCAGAGCCTCGGCATCGCCACCACCGCCGAAGGGGTGGAGACCCAGAGCCAGCTGGAATGGGTGCTGGCCGAGGGCTGCACCGAGGTGCAGGGCTATTTTTTCAGCCCGCCCTGTCCGGCCGGCGACATCCCGCGCCTGCTGTCCGACGTGGCGGCCCGCCGCGCCGCCTGAAATCCGCCACTTTCGGCTGAGCCCTCGCGCACCCTATATAGAGGCTGCTACGAACATCAGTGCGGGAAGCAGTCCGCAGGGGAGAGGCCAGAATGGACGACATCGTCATCGTTGCCATGGCGCGCACGCCGGTGGGCAGCTTCAACGGCGCCTTCGGCTCGGTGCCCGCGCATGTGCTCGGCACCACCGCCATCCAGGCGGCGATCGCGCGGGCCGGAATCGAGGCCGCCGACGTCGACGAGGTCATTCTTGGCCAGGTGCTGACCGCCAACCAGGGCCAGAACCCGGCCCGCCAGGCGGCCCGCGCCGCCGGCCTGCCGGACAGCAAAACTGCCTTTGGAATCAACCAGGTATGCGGCAGCGGGCTGCGCGCGGTGGCGCTGGCGGCGCAGCAGATCCGCAGCGGCGAGAGTGCGATCGTGATCGCCGGCGGCCAGGAGAGCATGAGCATGTCCCAGCACGGCGCCTATCTGCGCGCCGGGGCCAAGATGGGCGACATTCAACTGGTTGATACCATGATCAAAGACGGGCTGTGGGACGCCTTCTTCGGTTACCACATGGGCACCACCGCCGAGAACGTCGCCCGCGCCTACCAGATCAGCCGCGACGAACAGGACGCCTTCGCCCTGGCCAGCCAGCACAAGGCCAGCGCGGCGCAAAAAGCCGGCAAATTCAAGGACGAAATCGTCGCCGTCACCATCAAGGGTCGCAAGGGCGACGTGGTGGTGGAGAACGACGAATACATCCGCCACGACGCCAGCGCCGAAACCATGGCCCGCCTGCGCCCGGCATTTAGCAAGGACGGCACGGTAACCGCCGGAAATGCCAGCGGAATCAACGATGGCGCCGGCGCCCTGGTGGTGATGTCGGCCGCCGAGGCCACCAAACGCGGCCTCACGCCGCTGGCCCGGATCGCCAGCTTCGCCACCGCCGGCGTCGACCCGCAGGTGATGGGCACCGGCCCGATCCCGTCCAGCCGCAAGGCATTGCAGCGGGCCGGCTGGAAGGCCGACGACCTCGACCTGATCGAGGCCAACGAAGCCTTCGCCGCGCAGGCCTGCGCGGTGAACAAGGACATGGGCTGGGATACCGGGAAGGTGAACGTGAACGGCGGCGCGATCGCCATCGGCCACCCGATCGGCGCCTCGGGCGCGCGGGTGCTCATCACTTTGCTGTCGGAAATGGGCAAAAGAGACGCAAAAAAGGGCCTGGCGACGCTGTGCATCGGCGGCGGAATGGGCGTCGCGATGTGCCTCGAGCGGTAGCCTGATACCACAGATTTGGGGGATAGGTATGAGATATACCTATTCCCCGAAGTGAGGCCTTCTTTTTGTGAACAAAAAGAAGCAAAAAAACTTTTCATCCGTTTTGGAG
>JBEPTZ010000192.1:0-6158 GCA_041691815.1 Rhodospirillales bacterium
CGCACAGGGCTATGGCGGCGCCCGCCCGGCCGTGGTGCAGCGGCGGCATATCGCCGCACTGGCCGAGCGGCTGGGGATGTACCAGATCGACTCGGTGAACGTGCTGGCCCGCGCCCACACCATGCCGGCATTCTCGCGGCTCGGGCCGTATGACGCGGCGCATTTCGAGCAACTGGCCTGGGGCGGGCGCCGGCATCGCGTCTGGTTCGAATACTGGGGCCATGCCGCCTGCCTGGTGCCGATGGCCTGCTGGCCACTGCTGCGCTGGCGGATGGACGCCTACCGCGCCCGCCAGCCCGGCGACATGGCCGGCTTCGTCGCCGAACGCGGGCAATTCATCGCCGGCGTGCTGGCCGAGTTGCGCGACCGCGGCCCCCTGGCCGCCGCCGAACTCTCCGGCGCCGGTTTGCCGAGCGGCAAATGGTGGGGCTGGAGCGACGGCAAGTTCGCCATGGAATACCTGCTGATGACCGGCGACGTAACCGTGGCGCATCGCCGCGGCGCGTTCGAGCGGGTCTACGATCTCAGCGAGCGGGTGATCGATGCGGATGCCTTCAATGCCCCCCTGCCCGACCCCGCCGAGGCGCAGCGCGCCCTGCTGCGGATCGCCGCCGCCGCGATGGGGGTGGCCACCGAAGCCGACCTGCGCGGCTACTGGCGGCTGAAACCCGATGCCAAACCGCGCGTCGCCGACCTGGTCGAGTCCGGCGAATTGCTGCCCGTCACCGTCGAAGGCTGGAAACAGCCCGCCTATCTGTGGCACCAGGCCCGGCTGCCGCGCCGAATCAACGCCGCCGCCCTCATCTCGCCGTTCGACCCGCTGCTGTGGGAGCGCGACCGGGCGCTGCGGCTGCTCGGCTTCCATTACCGCATCGGCCTCTACACCCCCCGCGAACAGCGTACCGACGGCTACTACGTGCTGCCGTTCCTGCACGGCGACCGGATCGCCGCGCGGGTAGATTTGCAGGCCGACCGCGCCGGCCGGGTGCTGCATGTGCATGCCTCGCATCTGGAACCCGAGACCCCGACCGAACCCACCGCCCAGGCGTTGGCGCAGGCACTCGCCGAAACCGCCCGATGGCTGGGGCTGGAACGCGTGGCGGTGGCCCGGCGGGGCGATCTGGCGGCGCAGCTACAGAAGGCAAGCAGTTCTTTTTTGTAAAAAAGAACCAAAAAACTTTCATCCGCCTTGCAACAGCGGCGTGGCGGAGACTCTGTACACTCCAATGGATGAAAAGTTTTTTTGCTTCTTTTTGTTCACAAAAAGAAGACCTTCCTCAGCGCCGCAGCCGAATCTCCAACCCCGCCGCGATCCACGGCGCTTCAAGCGAGTCCAGATTGATCTGCCCGGCCGGGTCGGCTTTGCGCGGTGCGGTGCGCAGGCCGGGCGCCCGGTCGCGCCGCCAGATAGTCAGCAGGCGGCTCAGTTCGGCCAGCGGTTCGCGGGCGTCGTCGACGCGGATGCTGAGGTCGGGAAAATCCTCGGTGGTGGTCAGCAGCATCGCCGCGGATTGCTGGCCGCGTCGATCGCCGCCGGCGGCCTGGCCGGCTTCCATGCCGCCCAGCAGCCGGGCCGGCAGGTTGTTCACCGGGCCGGCCAGGAACGCGGCCAGCGTGTCGGCCACCACCGCCTCGCCGGCCAGCATATTGCCGGCGACGCTGACCCCGTTGGCCGCCACATGGCCGCACCACAGCACGCAGTTGTCGCCGGTCCAGGCGGCGGTGCGGCCCTGGCCGTCGACGGCATGCACCTGGCGCAGGCCGCGCCCGGCATCGCTGGCAATCGCCCCGGCAATCGCCAGTTCAGGCGACAGGCCGCGCTCCATGCCGTCCAGCACGGCGGGGCCGAGGTAGCGGTTGCTGATCGACTGGCTGGCCACCGCGCCGACGCCGGCGCGCAGATGCGGAACGCTGGCGCCAACGGCAAAGTTGCAGGTGGCGACAGCGACCGCGAAGGCGCCGGTCTCAGGGTCATGGGTGACGATGGACCAGGTCATGGGCGTTCCTCGGGACAGCAGGCGACCATCCTATCACGCCAGCGTGAAGCGAGGTAAAGCAGTTATGCCGCCAGCGTGAGCCCACGCACCGTCTCGCGCCGCTCAATGGCGGCGACCTCGGCGATCAGCGCGTCGGTGCGGGCCGCCCCCAGCAGCGGCGCCACCAGCCCGGCGAACTTGGTCTCCAGCCGGCCGCCCTGGGCGGCGACATCGGCGGCCGGGATGCCGGCGTCGTGGCTGGCGTGCACCGTGGTCTGGTCGCGGAGCCGGATCTCCATCTCGGCCCGGGTGCTGGACCAGCCGTGCTGGAAATCGACGGTGATGCGATCACGCAACGCGACCAGTGCCGGGTCGGTGGCGGTTTCGGCGGTGTAGACATCCAGGCGCCCGGTCTCGCGGCCGGCCAGCGCCATCGCCGCGGTCAGCCGCAGGCTGAACTTGGCCTCCAGCCCGGTGGTCGGGGCGGCGATATTGCACACCCGGTCGGTGGTTTGATCCACCCGCAGGGTGATCGCGGCCACCTGCTCCGGGGTAATCGCGTGCTCCAGCCGCAGCTTGCGCGCGGTCTCGATGCCGGCATGGGTCAGGTAGCAGGCGGCGTGGTATTTGAACAAATTGTGCCGGATATGCCAGCCGCCTGCGGGCTCGGCCAGCGCCGCCTCAGGATGAAAATCCGGGCTGTGCGAGGCGGCGAAACCCTGGGCGCATTCCAGGCTGTCCGGCCGGGCGGTAAAGCCGCGCGCCGCCAGCCTCGCGGCTAGCAGGCCGTTATAGGCGGCGCGACCGGCATGCAGCGGCTTGCACATGGTGCCGAACATCGATTTCAGCCCCGCCGCCTGGGTGGCAGCGATGCCCAACGCGTGCACCGTCTGCGCCTCGGACAGCCCGAGCAGATGCGCGCAGGCCGCCGCCGCGCCAAAACTGCCGACCGTGCCGGTGCTGTGGAAACCAAGCATGTCGTAATGCCCCGGTGCGACCAGCAGCCCGACCCGGCAGGCGGTCTCGTAACCGGCGACGAACGCCGTCAGCAGCGCCTCGCCGCTCGCCCCACGCTCCTCGGCCAGCGCCAACACGGCTGGCAGCACCGCCACCGTCGGGTGCCCGGGCATCGCGAGGTTGACGTCGTCGTAGTCCAGCGCGTGCGCCGCGGTGCCGTTCAGCAATGCCGCCGACAACGCCGGCAGCCGCAGCGTGCTGCCGATCACCCCGCAGACCGGATTGCCACCCTGCTCGGCCAGTTCCGCGGTGAGGATGCGCACCAGTTCGTCATCGGCGCCGGCCAGCGCGGTGCCCAGCGTATCCAGGATGCATTGCCGGGCCAGCGCGCGCACCTCGCCCGGCAGCTCGGAAAAGCGGATCGCCAGGGCGCGCCGGGCGAGGGCGCGGGTGATGCCGGGTGCGGTATCGCTCATGGCTCAGGCTCCCTTGAACACCGGCTTGCGCTTTTCGTTGAAGGCGTTGACCCCCTCGCGGCGGTCCTCGGTCGGCGGCAGGCGGTTATACGCCTCGATCTCGAACATCAGCCCGCTGGCCAGGTCCAGCTGGGTGCCGACATTGACCGCCTGCTTGATCTGCCGCACCGAGAGCGGCGCGTTGGCGGCGATGCGGCCGGCGGTCTCCAGCGCCGCCGCCAGCAGCGTCTCCGGCTCACAAACCCGGTTGAGCATCCCCCATTCCAGCCCCTGCTGGGCGGTGAACGGCCGGCCGGTCATCAGCAGCTCCTTGGCGCGGCGGTTGCCAACCGCTCGCGGCAGGTTCTGGGTGCCGCCGGCACCGGGCATGATGCCGAGCGTCACCTCGGTGAGCGCGAAGCGGGCGGTGCTGGCGGCGTAGGCAAAATCGCAGCACAAGGTCATCTCGCAGCCGCCACCATAGGCCGCGCCGTTGATCGCCCCGATGATCGGCACCGGGCAGGCCAGCATGGCGCGCACCTGCCGCTCGAACACCAGATGCTGGGCCTGCCACTCGGCGTCGGTCATGCCCTGGCGCTGCTTCAGGTCGCCGCCGGCGCAGAACGCCCTGCTGCCGGCGCCGGTGAGGATGACGCAGCGATACCCGGCCGGGTTGGCGCCCAGCGCGTCGTACACCGCCAGCAGGTCGAGCCCCATCTGGGTGTTCATCGCATTGGACACGTCGGGCCGGTTCAACGTGATCTGCAGCACCTGCGGCGCCGGGCTGGCGACCAGCAGCGTCTCATAATCCCTGATCAGCTTGTCTGGCATCGCGGCGCCTCCGGTTGGTTCGGTTGCAGCGAGACGCTACCGGCCGTAGGAATCACCGTCAAACGCCACCGGCGCCGGGAGAGAATCGCCTGATGCTGCATCGCCGAGACTTCGCCCCCGAGGCCAGGCCACCGCTCACCGGGCTGCGTGTGGTGGATGTATCCCGCCTGGTGGCCGGCAACATGGTCAGCCTGCAACTGGCCGATCACGGCGCCCAGGTGATCAAGGTGGAAGACCCGGCCAAGGGCGACCCGCTGCGCGCCTGGCGGGTCCAGGGCCACTCGCTGCACTGGAAGGTCTACGCCCGCAACAAGCAAAGCCTGGCGCTGAACCTGCGCGACCCGGAAGGCCTGGCGCTGCTCGCCGACCTGCTGGCCACCGCCGACGTGCTGATCGAAAACTTCCGCCCCGGCACCCTGGAGGCGATGGGGCTGGCGCCGGCCACCCTCTGGGCGCGCAATCCGAAGCTCATCGTGCTGCGCATCTCCGGTTTCGGCCAGGACGGGCCGTATCGCCAGCGCCCCGGCTTCGGCACGCTGGTCGAAGGCATGTGCGGGTTCGCCGCGATGAACGGTTTCGCCGACCGCGAACCGGTGCTGCCGCCACTGGCGCTGGCCGACATGGTCGCCGGCCTGTATGGCGCCTACGCCACGATGATCGCGCTGCGCGAGGTGGAGCGCGGTGGGAAAGGGCAAGTCATCGACCTGCCGCTGCTCGACCCGATCGTCTCGATCCTCGGGCCGCAGGCGGCCGGCTTCGCGGTGTCCGGCCAACGCCCGCCGCGCACCGGCAGCCGCTCCTCCACCACCAGCCCGCGCAACGTGTTCCGCACCCGCGACGGCCGCTACCTGTCGATCAGCGCCTCGATCCAGGCGATGGCCGAACGCCTGCTGCGCACCATCGGCCGGGCCGACATGCTGGACGACCCGCGCTTCGCCACCAACACCGCCCGCGTCGCCAACGCCGAGGCCTGCGAGGCGCCGATCGCCGCCTTCATCGCCGCCCGCGACCTCGACGACGTGCTGGCGCTGTTCAACCGCGCCGAGATCACCGCCGCCCCGGTCTACGACATCGACCAGTTGATGGATGACCCGCACGTGATCGAGCGCGAAATCCTGCTCGACCTGCCGGACGCCGAACTGGGCCAGGTCGCCATGCACAACGTGGTGCCGCGCCTGACCGCGACCCCCGGCGCCATCCGCAGCCCGGCGCCGCGGCTGGGCGAGCACTCCGCGGAGATACTCGCCGGGCTTGGCGTCGACGCGGCGCGGTTCGCGGCGCTGCTGGCGAGGAAAATCGTCGGGCAGGCATAGGCTGCCAGCGAAAACGCACACCGATGATCACAAACAGCTAACACGAAGGTCACAAAGCAGCCAGGCAAGGGCCAGCCAGGAAGACTCTTCTTTTTGTGAACAAAAAGAAGCAAAAAAACTTTTCATCCGCGCTGCGCGGCTTCCAGCGCCGGCACCATGGTGCCAGCGCGGGCGAAGCCCCGGATGAAAGTTTTTTGGTTCTTTTTTGCAAAAAAGAACATCCTTCCTGGCTTCCACGCCACCCCCTCGTTTTCCTTGCAGCGAACTGCCAGCGTCACTACAACTAACATCAATGCACCAAGCCACCCCCGCCACCGCGCTCGGCCAACGCTATCTCCCGCACATCGCCGATCTCTGCGCCCGGCTGGCCGAAGTCGCCGCGCGCCATCGGGCGTTAGCGCCGCTGCTGGTGCTGGTCTGGTTCCGTCTGCGCCGCACCCTGGCCCGGCTCGACCGTCTCGCGTGCCGCTGGCAGCAGGGCCGCCTCCGCCCGCATCTGCGCCGCAGCCAAGCCCGGCGCCGGCCGCCGCATCTCCATCCGGCCGATGCCTGGCGCCCCCGCCGCACCCCCCAGGGCCATGCCTGGCTGATCCGCCTGCACCAGCCGCTGGCGCAATTCGCGCCGC
>JBEPTZ010000193.1:0-6073 GCA_041691815.1 Rhodospirillales bacterium
GACGTAAAGGCGAAGAGAAGGCAGGAATCGGATTGCCCTGGCTTGCTTCTCTCCGCCTCTCCGCCTCTTTGTGATGCTTCCTTGCTTTGCCAGGACGCGCACGCGGTATGAAAAAGCGCGTCGCCATTCTGATCAGCGGCCGCGGCAGCAACATGACGGCGCTGATCGCCGCCGCGGCCGCGCCCGATTACCCGGCCGAGATCGCGCTGGTGCTGGCCAACCGGCCGGACGCCGCCGGGCTGGCTAGTGCCGCCGCCGCCGGGCTGGCCACCGGCTGTATCGACCACCGCCCGTTTCGTGGCGACCGTGCCGCGCACGAGCGGGCGATCGCCGCGGTGCTGGACGAAACCGGCATCGAACTGGTCTGTCTGGCCGGCTATATGCGGCTGCTGACGCCGTTTCTGGTGCGGCGCTATGCCGGGCGGATGCTGAACATCCATCCCAGCCTGTTGCCGTCGTTCCCGGGGCTGGACACTCATGCCAGAGCGCTGGCCGCCGGGGTGAAGCTGCATGGCTGCACAGTGCATCTGGTCACCGAGGGCACCGACGAGGGCCCGATCCTGGCGCAGGTGGCGGTGCCGGTGCTAGCGGGAGATACCGAAGGCGTGCTCGCAGCCCGGGTGCTGGTGCAGGAGCATCTGCTGTATCCGGCCGCGTTGGCCCGCCATGCTGGCGGATATCCCGGCGTAGCCGCCGATGCCGGTGCCAGCCTCAGCAACCCCTTGCCTGGGTTGGGCAGGGTCGCCTAGAACCAATCTCCACGCAGTCCATCAGCAGCAATCGAGACCCGTCCATGGCCACCCAACCGACCTCCAACCTCGCGCCCGTGACCGAGGAGGCCTTCCTGGCCGATCGTCAGCAGACCTGGAGCAAGGTCTACCACACCGCCACCGGGTTCCTGATCTTCATGGTCATCCTGCTGGCGCTGATGGCGTTCTTCCTGACCTGAAAAAACGGCGGCACCGAGCCGTGCCGCCGTTTTTTTCGGATGAAGTTTTTTTGCTTCTTTGTTTTCAAACAAAGAAGGCTTCGCTTGCCTCAGCCGACGATCTCAGTCCCGGCGAAGAAGTAGCCGATCTCGATCGCGGCGTTCTCGGCGCTGTCCGAGCCGTGCACCGAATTGGCTTCGATGCTTTCGGCGAACTCCTTGCGGATGGTGCCGGCGTCGGCGTTGGCGGGGTTGGTGGCGCCCATCACTTCGCGGTTCCTGGCCACCGCGTTGTCGCCTTCCAGCACCTGCACCACCACCGGGCCGGAGGTCATGAAGGTTACCAGGTCGCGGAAGAACGGCCGCGCGCGGTGCACGCCGTAGAAGCTCTCGGCCTGCGCGGTGGTCATCCACAGCCGCTTCTGGGCGACGATGCGCAGCCCGGCGGCTTCCAGCTTGGCGTTGACCTGGCCGGTCAGGTTGCGTCGGGTGGCGTCGGGCTTTATGATCGAGAAAGTGCGTTCGATGGCCATGGAAATGTCTCTTTTTCAGCGTGGTTCAGGCTGCGGCGGGGTTTAGGGCAGGGGAGCCGCATCGGCAACCCCTGAAGCTGCGCCGCGTCTTGCCCGCTTGACCATGTTATGATGGCGATTTCCGACCATGAGCCTGCTGATCCTCTCCGACATCTCGATCCGCCTCGGCGGCCGCCTGCTGCTCGACAGCGCGGCGCTGACGGTTGACCCTGGCCGCCGCATCGGCCTGGTGGGCCGCAATGGCGCCGGCAAATCCACGTTGCTGCGCGCCATCGCCGGCGACCTGCAACCCGATGGCGGCGAAATCCGGCTGGCCAACCGCGCCCGGCTGGGCCGGGTGAAGCAGGAGGCGCCGGAGGGCGAGTCCTCGCTGGTCGAGATCGTGCTGGAGGGCGATCCCGAGCGGTTGGCGCTGCTGCGTGAGGCCGACGCCGCGCCGGCTGAGCGGCTCGCCGAAATCCACGAGCGGTTGCGGACCATTGGCGCCGACACTGCGCCGGCCCGCGCGGCGACCATCCTCTCCGGCCTGGGGTTCGACGCCGAGGCGCAGGCCCGCCCGGTGTCCAGCTTCTCCGGCGGCTGGCGGATGCGGGTGGCGCTGGCCACCGCGCTGTTCTCGCAGCCCGACCTGCTGCTGCTCGACGAACCGACCAACCATCTCGACCTCGAAGCGACGCTGTGGCTGGAGACCTGGCTGGCCAAATTCCCCGGTGCGGCGTTGGTGGTCTCGCATGACCGCGGCCTGCTGGACCGCTGCGTCGACAGCATCGCGCATCTGGATCGCGGCAAGATCAGCCTCACCCCCGGCGGCTACGACGAGTTCGTGCGTATCCGCACCGAGCGCGCCGCCCAGCAGGCCGCCGTGGCGATCAAGATCACCGCGCAGAAGGCGCATATGCAGGCCTATGTCGACCGCTTCCGCTACAAGGCCAGCAAGGCGCGCCAGGCGCAGGCCCGGCTGAAGGCGATCGCCCGGCTGCCCCCGGTCGAAGCGGCGGTGGAGGACCATGTCACCACCTTCAACTTCCCCGAGCCGGCGGAACTGGCGCCGCCGATCATCACCATGGACCGGCTCTCGGTCGGCTACGGCAACCACGTCGTGCTAAGCGAGCTTGGGTTGCGGATCGACATGGACGACCGCATCGCGCTGCTCGGCGCCAACGGCAACGGCAAGTCGACGCTGGCCAAGCTGCTGGCTGGCCGGTTGCAGCCGATGTCCGGGCATATGTTCCGCAATGCCAAGCTGAAGGTCGGCTATTTCGCCCAGCATCAGACCGACGAACTGACCGCCGGCGAGACGCCGATCGACCACATGACCCGCGCGCTGCCAAACGCCCTGCCCAACCAGGTGCGCAGCCAGCTCGCCCGCTTCGGGCTGGACGCCGACCGCGCCAACACCCGAGTCGCCTTGCTGTCCGGCGGCGAGAAAGCGCGGCTGCTGCTGGCGCTGGCCACCCGAGACGCGCCACAGATGCTGATCCTCGACGAGCCGACCAACCACCTGGACATCGACGCCCGCGAGGCGCTGGTGCGCGCGCTGGCCGATTTCGGCGGCGCCGTGCTGCTGATCACGCATGATCCGCATCTGGTGGAACTGGTCGCCGACCGGCTGCTGCTGGTCGCCGACGGCACCGTGAAGGCCTATGACGGCGATATCGACGAATACCGCACCCTGGTCTCCGACCGTGGCCGCGCCACCCCCAAGGCCGAGGTGCAGAAGCGCCGCGACGACCGCCGCGACCGCGCCGATGCCCGCGCCGCCGTCGCCCCGTTGCGCAAGAAGGCCAAGGACGCCGAGTCGCGCCTCGCCCGCCTCACTCGCGAGCGCGGCAGCCTGGAGAAGAAGCTGGCCGACCCCGATCTGTATGACATCGCCCGCAAATCCGAGGCCCTGGCCGCTCAGGCCAAGCTGGCCAGCCTGAAGAAGCTGATCGGCGAGGCGGAGACCGAGTGGCTGGTCGCCGAAGAGGCGCTCGAAATGGCCCAGGCCTGATAATGGTCCAGGCCTGATGCCGATCCCTGCCCCGCTCGCCGCCGTTTTCGCCGGCCTCGGCCTCAACCCGGTCTGCCATGAGCACCCGCCGCTGCGCACCGTGGAAGACGCCCACGCGCATTGGGATGCGCTGGAGGGCGCGCAGGTCAAGAACCTGTTCCTGAAAGACGCCGGCCGCCAGCTCTGGCTGGTCGTCGTGCCCGGCGACCCGATGATGGACACCAAGGCGCTGGCCGGGCTGATCGGCTCCAAACGGCTGTCGTTCGCCAGCGCCGATACTCTGGGCGAGGTGCTCGGCGTGCAGCCTGGCGCCGTCACCCCGCTCGCCGTCCTCAACGACACCCGGCGTCAGGTCCGCACCGTGCTGCATGCGCCGCTGATGGCGGCAAGCTGGGTGCTGGTGCATCCGCTGGTCAATACCGCCACCGTGGCGCTGCCGCCGGACGAACTGATGCGGTTCATGACCGAACTGCACGGGGCACCGGCGCTGGTCGATCTGACGGCGGCTTTCAGGTAAGCAAGGAAGCAGCGCTTTTTTGAAAAAAAGCGTGCAAAAAACTTTACCCGTGCCTTCGGCGATTACTGCCTTTGTTTTCAAACAAATCGGCCCCACCTGCATGTGTGTGCAGAATCGATAGCCAGTCTGGCTCGACCGAGGGAGATACCAAATGAGCGACGCAGCATCGTCATTGCCTGGTCCGGATTTCAGGGAAGGGGTGGCGCTGCAAGCGCTCGCGGATGGCAAAAGCCTGCTCGGCCATGTCGGTGACGAGGCGGTGCTGCTGGTGCGGCACGGCGAGGAACTGCTGGCGATCGGCGCCAATTGCAGCCATTACGGCGGCCCGCTGGCCGACGGGCTAATCGTCGGCGATACCGTGCGCTGCCCCTGGCATCACGCCTGCTTCAGCCTGCGCACCGGGGCTGCATTGCGCGCGCCGGCGCTGAACAGCGTCTCGTGCTGGCAGGTGGAGCAGCGCGACGGCCACGCCTTCATCCACCACCAGGTGCCGCCGGCTGCGGCACCGGCACTCGCCGACGTCGGACTGCCGGCATCGATCGTCATCGTCGGTGGCGGCGCCGCCGGCTATAGCGCGGCGCAGACCTTGCGCGAGGAGGGCTACGCCGGCCCGGTCACCGTGCTGAGCGCCGATTCGGCGCCGCCCTGCGATCGCCCGAACCTGTCGAAGGATTATCTCGCCGGTACCGCCGAGGCCGACTGGATTCCGCTGCGTGGGCCGGAATGGTACACCGAGAACCGGATCGACCTGCGCCTCGGCGCCCGCGTCACCGCGATCGAGACCAGCGCGCGCGCCGTGCTGCTCGCCGATGGTAGCCGGCTGCCCTACGGCGCACTGCTGCTCGCCACCGGCGCCGACCCGGTCCGGCTCGATGTTCCCGGCGCCGCCTCCGAGCATGTGCGCGTACTTCGCACCCTGGCCGATTGCGATACGTTGATCGGGCGCCTGGATGGCGCGCGACGCTGCGTGGTGATCGGCGCCAGCTTCATCGGCCTGGAGGCAGCCGCCGCCCTGCGCACCCGCGGGCTCGAGGTGCATGTGATCGGGCGCGAGCAGCGGCCGATGGAGCGGGTGATGGGGGCCGAGATCGGCGCCATGGTGCAGGCATTGCACGAGCAGCACGGCGTCGTCTTCCATCTCGGCGCCACCGTCAACAAGATCACGCCAGACAGTGTGACACTCTCCACCGGCGAGAAGCTCGGCGCCGACCTGGTGGTGGTCGGCATCGGCGTGCGCCCGGCGCTGACGCTGGCCACCGACGCCGGTCTGGCGATCGATCGCGGTGTCGTGGTGGACGAATTCCTGCAAACCAGCGCCGCCGGTGTCTACGCTGCCGGTGACATCGCCCGCTGGCCGGACCGGCACACTGGCCAGGCGATCCGCGTCGAACACTGGGTCGTAGCCCAGCGCCAGGGCAAGGTCGCGGCACTCAACATGCTCGGCCGCCGCCAGCGCTTCGACGCAGTGCCGTTCTTCTGGACCCAGCATTACGACGTGGCGATCTCCTATGTCGGCCACGCCGAACGCTGGGACCGGGTGGAAATCCACGGCGACCCGGCCAAACAGGACTGCGCCGTCACCCTCTGGCAGAACGATCGCAAGCTCGCGGTCGTCACCATCGGCCGCGACCTCGACAGCCTGGAGGCGGAAAACGCCTTCGAACGGGCGGCCGGCGCCTGAGATCAGCCGCTACAGCGTCGGATCGACGTCCTGGCCGTAGAAGGTGGCGTAGCTGTTGCCTTCCAGCGCCAGGGAGACGATCTCGACCATCTCGGCCAGTTGTGCCTCGCTGGCGCCTTTCTTCTTGGCCAGCGAGGTGTGCGAGGCGGCGCAGTAATGGCAGCCATTGGCGACGCTGACCGCGAGATAGATCAACTCCTTGGTCACCGCATCCAGCGCGCCGGGCTGCATCGTCGCCTGCGCCCGGTTCCAGAAGCGGCGCATCACCTCCGGATGCCGCGCCATCGCCTTCCAGGCGTTGTTCACATCCGGCACGCCGCGCGCCGTCTTGATCTCGTCCATCACCGCCTTGGCCTCGGGGGCGGCGTCCGCATAGTCGATCAGCTTGCCGTACGTCATGGGAGTCTCCTCAGTTCAGGTG
>JBEPTZ010000194.1:0-6056 GCA_041691815.1 Rhodospirillales bacterium
AAAAAAATAATTTGTTTTTAATTCTCTCTTCCACTTGTGTGGTGTTGGCGACTCCGGAGTCTCCACCCCACCGCTGTTGCAAGGCGGACAAAAGTTTTTTGCCTCTTTTTTTCAAAAAAGAGGTCCTTCCCTTACCTCGGCAACCACACCCTGAAAACCACCCCCCTGCCCACGTCGCTCTCGATCGTCATCTGCCCGCGATGGCGGTTGACGATGTGTTTGACGATTGCCAGACCCAGCCCAGTGCCGCCCTCGCGCCGGCCGCGGCCCTGGTCCACGCGGTAGAAGCGCTCGGTGAGGCGCGGCACCTGGGCGCGGGGAATCCCAGGTCCGTCGTCGGCCACCACCAGGGTTACTCCATCCGGGGCGGCGGTGGCGGACAGCCGCACGGTGCCGCCCTCGCGCCCGTATTTCACCGCGTTGTCGATCAGGTTGCCGGCCAGTTGCATCAGTTGCTCGGTGTCGCCGCGCACGTTGGGCAGGTCGGGCGCGATGTCCTGCACCAGGGTCACGCGGCGCGCCGCCAGTTTCGGCTCGAAGCCGGCGGCTACCCGCGCGAGCAGCGGGCCGAGTGCGATCAGGTCGGAGGGCGGCTGGTGTTCGGTCAGTTCGATATGCGACAGGCTGAGCAGGTCGTCGATCAGCCGGTTCATCCGCGCCGCCTGCTCGGCCATGATGGCGAGAAAGCGGGTCTGTGCGGCTGGATCGTTGGCCGCCGGGCCGCGCAGGGTGTCGATGAAGCCGATCAGGCTGGCGAGCGGGGTGCGCAGTTCGTGGCTGGCGTTGGCGGCGAAATCGGCGCGCATCCGCTCCACCATCCGCTCGCCGGTGCGGTCGGACAGCACGACCAGCGCCTGGGTGCCGTCGGCCAGTTGCGGGTCCAGATAGATCACGCTGGCCCGCAGGTCGCGCCCCACCGGCGCCGCCAGCGCGAGATCGGCGGCGGCAATCCCCCGCTTGGCCCAGGCGGCGTCGATCGCGTCGCGCAGTGCCGGGTGGCGCAGCACGGCGGCCAGATCGGTGTCGAACGCATCGCGCGCGGCTGCGTTGGCCCGGGCTAGCGTGCGCCCGGCATCCAGCAGCAGCAGCGGGTCCGGCAGGCGCTCGACGATCGCCGCGTTGGCCCGGGTCAGGTCGTCCACCTGGCTGCCGCGCGCCGCCAGGGTTCGCGCCAGGCGCTCGATCGTCAGCGCGATGCGTTGCAGCGGCGGCAGCCGAGGTGCGGCCAGCGCGCCGCGCCCCGGCACCGCCAGGCGCAGCGTTTCGGTGAGCCGCCGAAGGTCGGCCAGCCAGAGCCAGGCCAGCCCCAGCGCCCCCAGCGTAACCGCCGCCATCGCCGCCAGCCCCGGGCCCGGTGCCAGTGCGCCGAACCCCAGCAACGCCAGCAGCACCCCCAGCGGCACCGCCGCCAGCGCCAGGGCGACCAGCAGCAGGCTGCCGAGTGCCATCGGCGATCTACATGCCGGGGCCGCTCACCGTATCTGGCGCCGGCTCGATCAGCTGCGGGCCGCCGCGCTGGATCTCGAACAGCGCCAGCCCGCGATGCACGGTGCCGTCCGGCTGCAACGCCAGCACGCCGTCAACGCCGGCGAAGCCTTCCGGCCGGCAGAGTGCTGCCACCGAATAGCCGCCCTCCTTGGCCAGCACATTGGCAATCGCCGCCGCGTCATAGGCGAAATCCGACAGTCCCGGCGCCGGCGAGCCATAGGCGGCCTGGTAATTCGCGTTGAAGCCGCTGCGCGCGGCCGCGTCGGGTGCGGCGAACCAGGCGCCGCCCAACTGCGCATCGCGCCGCGCCGCAGGTGCCGCCCACAGCGCCGGCCCCAGCACCCGCACCGCCGGCGCGTCGAGGTCGTAATACGACAGCAGGCTGGTCACCGCACTCAGCTGCTCGCCGACATCGGCCAGCAGCAGCGCGTCGAACGGCGCCGGCGGAATCGAAGCCCGCGCCAGTTCGGCGGCGCGGCGGCGGCCGGCGGCGGTGTTCTCCCGCCTGGCGGCGCGGATTTGCGCATCCAGCGGCCCGCGCCGGCTGGCATAGCCGGAGATATCGCGCATGGTGGTGTTGATGGTGGCCATCGCGGTGCCGTGGAAGCGGATATCCGGCGCCGCCAGCCCGGCCGCCACTGTCGCCCGGCCCAGGGCGGCGGCCATCGCGTGGCCGAATTCGTTGTCCGGCAGCACCGCGGCGAAGCGGCTTTTGCCCTGCGCCACCGCACTTGCCACCAGCCGCCGCACCTGCTGATACGGGGTGATGCCGAGCACCCACACCCCCGGCTGCGCCTGCGCCGGGTCGGAGGTGAAGGCCAGCACCGCCACCCCGGCCTGCCGCGCCGGCCCGGCCACGGCGGCGGTTTCCTGCGAGGTCAGCGGCCCGATGATCAGCCCGGCGCCGGCCGCCAGCGCCTGCTGCGCCGCCGCCGCCGCCCCTTGCGCGGTGCCGCCGGTATCGCGCACATCCAACGGCGGCGCGCCTTGCAGCGACAGCGCCAGCTTGGCGGCGTTGACCAGCGCCTCACCGCGCGCGGCGTTCGGGCCGGTCAGCGGCGCCAGGATCGCCACGCTGCGGCCGGCCGGTGCGTTGGTGGACAGGCTTTGCCCTGGCGCGCCGGCCTGCGGAAAATATCCGTAACTTCCGCCCCTTGGACCGTACGGCGTGGTGGCGCAAGCGGTCACGGCCAGGGTAAATGCGAGGGATGCAAATGTCCGACGAAGCATGCGACGAATCTCCCGTGCCGGCAGCGTCCGCAGCGCTGCCCAATGGTCTTGTGCTGGTTTCAACGCCGATCGGCAACCTCGGCGACATTTCAATGCGTGCGGTCGCGGTCTTGCAGGCCGCCGATCTGGTGCTGTGCGAGGATACCAGAACCACCGCGCGCCTGCTGCGCGAGTATTCGATTACCACAAAAACCGCCGCCCTGCATGAGCATAACGAGGATGCGCGGATCGCATCGGTGCTGGCGCTGCTGCGGGCCGGCAAGATGGTGGCGCTGGTCAGCGATGCCGGCACGCCGCTGGTCTCCGACCCGGGCTATCGGCTGGTGCGCGCGGCGCTGGCGGAGGGATTGGCGGTGGAGGGCGTCCCTGGCGCCAATGCCGCCTTGCTGGCGCTGACCTTGTCCGGGCTGCCGCCGCAACCATTTGTTTTCATGGGGTTCCTGCCGCCGAAGGGAGGGGCGCGGCGAGCGGTGCTGGCGCGGTTGCGGGCGGCTGATTTCGGCGCGACGCTGGTGTTCTACGAGGCGCCGCACCGGCTGGCGGAGACGCTGGCCGACATGGCGGATGTGCTCGGGGCGCGACCGGCGGCGGTGGCGCGGGAGCTTACCAAGCGGTTCGAGGAGGTGCGGCGGGATGGGCTGGCGGAACTGGCCGAGTACTATAGTACCGTCAAAGCGCGCGGCGAAATCACCATCGTGGTGGGGCCAGCGGGCGAAAACGCGGCAAAAACCGACGATCTGGATGCAAAACTGCAGGCGGCGCTGGGCGCGCACAGCCTGAAAGAAGCGGTGGCGCAGGTCACCGCGGCGACCGGATTGCCGCGAAAACAGGTTTACGCGCGGGCGCTGGCGCTGGCCGGCGAAACATAGGTACCGGTCATACCCATCACGGGTCCGACATGAATTCCGCGCTCAATCGGCGTTGTCCTGGTCCTTGCGGAACTGCGCTGCCGGGTAGACGCCCATGATCCGCGTCTCGCGCGAGAAGAACGACAGTTCCTCCAGCGCCCGGCGCAGCTTCGGCTGCTCCGGATGGCCTTCCACGTCGCAGAGAAATTGGGTGGCGGTGAACTGGCCGCCGACCATGTAGCTTTCCAGCTTGGTCATGTTGACGCCGTTGGTGGCGAAGCCGCCGAGCGCCTTGTACAGCGCCGCCGGGATGTTACGCACGCGGAACACGAAGGTGGTCATCAGGTCGGTCATGTCCGGCGACACCTCGCGCGGCTTCGGCGCCATCACGTAGAACCGGGTGGTGTTGTGGGCGGCGTCCTCGACGTTGTGGCGCAGGATTTCCAGGCCGAACAATTCGGCGGCCAGCGACGAGGCGATGGCGCATTCCTCCGGGCTGTTCCAGGCCGCCACCTGCTCGGCGGAGCCGGCGGTATCGGCCTCGACCACCGCCTGCAGCTTCAGTTCCTGCAGCACATGGCGCACCTGGCCGAGCGCCACCGCGTGCGAATGGGCGCGCTTCAGGCCGGCGATGGTGGCGCCCTTGATTGCCAGCAGGCAGTGCTCGACGCGCTGGAACACCTCGTCCACCACGTAGAGACCGGATTCCGGCAGCAGGCTGTGCATGTCCGGCACGCGGCCGGCCAGGCTGTTCTCGGTCGGCATCATCGCCAGCTGGGCGTGGCCGCTGCGGACGGCTTCCATCGCCGCCTCGAAGGTGTCGCAGGGCAGCGATTGCATGGCGGGATAGGCGTTGCGGCAGGCCAGGTCGGAATAGGCGCCTGGGCGGCCCTGGAAGGCGATCAATCCGGTCATGCTGGCATTATCTCTCGTTGCATCAGGGTTTTGGCGCGAGTGCGGCGCGCGCCCGCTCCAGGTCGTCCGGGGTGTCGACGCCGAACGGGGCGTGCTCCACCCTGGCACAGGCGATGCGCATGCCGGCTTCCAGCGCGCGCAATTGCTCCAGGCTCTCGCGCTTTTCCAACGGCGATTCCGGCAGCGCCACGAAGCGGGCCAGGGCCTGGCGGCGGAACGCGTAGATGCCGATATGGTGCCAGAGCGGGCCGTCGCCGGACGGGATCGCGGCGCGCGAGAAGTACAGTGCCGGGGAGACTGCGCGCCCGCCGTCGAAGGCGACCGCCGCCTTCACCACGCTGGGTAGGGCGGCTTCCTCCGCCGAGGTGATCGGCGCCACCAGGGTGGCGATGTCGATCGCCGGGTCGGCCAGCGGCGCTAGAACGGTGCGCAGATACTCCGGCGGGATGGTCGGCAGGTCGCCTTGCAGGTTGACCACCACGTCGTGCCGCGCCTCGGGGTCGAGCACCGCCAGGGCCGCCTGCACCCGGTCCGAGCCGCGCGGCAGCGAGGGGTCGGTGAGGATCGCCACACCGCCATCGGCGCGGATCGCCGCGACGATCTCGGCATCGCCGGCCGCCACCGCGACCGGGCCGATCGCGGCTTCGCGGGCGCGATCGAGCACATGCAGGATCATCGCGCGGCCGTGGATGTCGGCCAGCGGCTTGCCCGGCAGGCGGGTGGAGGCCATGCGGGAGGGGATCAGGACGATAGGATTCATCGCTGGGCGTTCATCCGGTTGACTTTTTGCACCTACGCCGGCCGGGCGTGGGTTGAAGCGGGCTTGCCACTTGCCTAATGTGCGGCGCAGTTTAGGTAGCTGGCTGGCGTCGTGCAACGGCCCGGCACCGTCAGCCACGACTCAAGACGACTCAATGGTATCGGCTCTCGCGCGAGGAATGGCGTCGTATGGACAGCATGGAGATCAACAAGGCAATCGCCTCCGTTCTGGTGGTGGGTATTGCCTTCATGCTTTCGGCGGTGGTCGCCGATGGGCTGATCCAGCCGCAGCATCTGGAAAAGACCGTCCTGAAGATCGAGGGTGCCGCCGCCGCTGGCGCCGGGGCGCCGAAAGCGGCCGAGCTGCCGCCGATCGCGCCGCTGATGGCCGCCGCCGACCCGGCCAAGGGCGGGGCGGACGCCAAGAAGCTGTGCGCCGCCTGCCATACCTTCACCAAGGACGGCAAGAACGGCGTCGGCCCGCATCTGTGGGACGTGCTGACCCGCGGCCATTCGGCACTGGCCGATTACACCTATTCCTCGGCGCTGGCCGGCAAGAAGGGGTCGCCGTGGACCTATGAGCAACTCAACCACTGGCTGTTCAAGCCCGCCGAATATGCGCCGGGCACCAAGATGGGCTTTGCCGGTATCCGCGACGAGAAGCAGCGGGCGGATGTGATCGCCTATCTGCGCTCGCTGTCGGACAGCCCGCCGCCGCTGCCGACGGCGGAGCCGGCCGCTGCTGCTGCTCCGGCTGCTGCTGCTCCGGCCGCCGCTGCTCCGGCCGCCGCTGCCCTGGCTGCCGGTGCTCCGGCC
>JBEPTZ010000195.1:0-6018 GCA_041691815.1 Rhodospirillales bacterium
CCTCACGCGGCACGAAGTCGGCGATATCGTCGCGGAACTCGGCGCCATACTCGGCCGCGGCCGCCGCAGGGTCATCCTCGTATGCCTCGGCGATGATCTCCGGATCGATGCCGGGGTTCATCTCGGCGGTGCTGCCACGCCAGACCAGCACGCGGGCATTATCCTTCCCGAAATGCCGCTTGAACGTCGCATACAGCACGCCGTTTTTGCGGTAGGGGCTGGATGCATTGAGCAGGATCGCGCCTGGGATTGAGGACATACCCGGCCGCAGCGCCCGGAAAATCTCAACATCGGGGTTTGCGCTGGTGTCATCCCGCCAGAACGCCGTTTCGTCGGCCAGCACCGCCGCAAACGAATACCCGCGCGTCACCCGAAAGCTGGCGGTGGCAATCTCGATCACCACCCGGTTGTTGAGCGTTATTGTCTCTGACGTGCGGTCATCAACCATCGCGGCCAGCGTCGGCACCGCATCCAGCATTCCGGTGATGTAGCGGAAGATCGAGCGCGCCTGCTTCCGGTCGGCGGCAATGATTGCGATGGTTGCCACCTCGCCCGGCGCCAGATACGGAGCGTAGTCGCGGAAAGTTGCCAGATAGGTCGCC
Source organism: Rhodospirillales bacterium (assembly GCA_041691815.1). Classification (GTDB taxonomy): domain Bacteria; phylum Pseudomonadota; class Alphaproteobacteria; order Acetobacterales; family Acetobacteraceae; genus 70-18. The sequence goes on from JBEPTZ010000195.1 coordinate 603, forward strand.
ACCAGGGCCAGCACACGGGACTTGCCGCCCCGCCGGCCCACCACCAGCGCCGCTTCCTTGAAGGGGGCTACAGGCGGCGTCAGACGGCCCGTGTGGTGCCGGTACGCCTCGGCCTCGCTGTCGGACATCGGCAGGGCGAACAGCGCCGCCAGGAAGGCCCGCCATGCGCGCCAGGTGCCACCGGGAAAGTAAGGCCCGAACATCGCCGGATGGTCGAGCGCAGCTAGCAGGGTGGCGGCCTCAGTCATACGGCTGCGTCAGGATATCTGGATGCGCGGCGAGCACGGCGGCGCCAGCAGCGCGGCACCACAGGTATTTTTGCTCGGCCGTCTCGAAGGCGAGCACCGGCACCTTTTCAAGCAGGCGGCCGGCGTCATTGCGAACCTCGCAGACCGGCGGCAGCACGATCACAGCGCCGCGAGATGCGTGTGTTGGGCACCGAACAACGAACACGCCGCCCGATAGCTCAATCGTCGCCCATCCCAGGAATGCGCTACGTTTTTGGCGTCGCCCGTGCGTGAACCCGATCAGGCGCGGCGGCGGCGCGTCACTCATGCCGCCACCGGCTCCCGCATGATCTCCGCCAACGACGGCGCGCGCTGTGCCGGCCCTTTCAGGCCAAGATCGCGCAGCGCCCGCGACAACGTTGCAGACCACGCCAGATAGGTGCGGGTATCGTGCTCGGTCATCGTCTCAGTTTCGGCAAACTTGCGATCCATCGCCGCCGTGCGCAACGTCAACTGAGTGATGCGCTCGATCAGCATGAGTTGGGTACAGGACGGGTTGCCGCCGATATGCTCGATCAAGGCGGTGCGGGTGTCGCGGCAGAGGCGGCCTTCCTGCGTTCTGCCGTCCAGCTTGGCCAGCGCTGCCGCTCGGGCGTAGGGACTGAAGCGCTTGCGGGACATCAGCCGAGCGGCGGCAGTGGCGTGTTGGCATCGGTCTTGAGGCGCGCGACAGCGGCAGCCCAAGGGTCAATCCAGTCCGGCGGGGTCGGCGAACCGCGGCGCAGGACGGTCACCACCGCCATCGCGCGCTCAACGTCGCCGCGCACATCGCCGCGGACGTGGCGTTGAACGGCGAACATGCCATCGCCGAGTTTCAGCGCTTCATCGATCAGCGCGTTTATGCGGGCGGCGAGCGGTTCCACGCAGGGGGCCAGGATGCCTTCCAGGGCGGCCTCGATATGCCACGCGGGGGGAGATAGGCGTTGCTGCGCCACCGTCAGGGCCGCGTCCATCGCCAGCCGTTCGGCGTCCGCCAATTCCAGCGCCGCCTCAGCCGCCTTTTTGGCGGCCAGCGTCGTCGCCTCTGTGCGGGGGACAGCGTCCAGAGGAAGGCCGGCGAGGGCGGCCACGGTCAGGGCCTCAGCGTCGGCCTGCCGTGCCATGGTTGAGGCGGTGGTGGCGGCCTTTAGAGCACTCTGCGCGGCCCACCTAGCGCGCTTGGACGCCTCGAGCGCTGCCTCGATGCGCTCAAGCGCTGCGTTGGCCGCCGCCTGCGCGGGGATGGCTTCGGCGAGGGCCTGCCGGTGCGCGGACACATCAGCGCCGGCCTGGCGCTTCGTCATTGCCGCGAACATCATCAGCCCTGCCGGATGCGAGCCAGGGACGGGAACCGAGTGCGCAGATCGGCGTCGCCCTTGGCATCCATGGCCAGCGGGCGGCCGCCGTTCTGGGTCTGCCGCGCGAGGCGGAACATGGCGCCGTAGGCCGAGGGGTCCACGCCGGCCAGATCGACGTTCATGCGGGCCAAAGCCAGCTTGTAGGTGGCGGCCACCGACGTCTGAAGGGGCGCCTCGCCGATGACGGATTTCACGTCCGCCTCCGCCGTGCGGATTGCGTTCATTATGCGCAGGGCGCTGCGTGTGGCGGAGTCCATGGCGGGAACACCCTTCGTGTTGAGGCCCTTGTCGAACGGGTCCGGCGTCTCGACGCCGAGGCATTCCGCCACCAGATTGTCGAGCATTTCCGAGAGCGTCTCGATCTGCTCGGGCGTTGTCTCGAATTCGTCCCTGATCCATTCCCGCAGCTTAGCGGCGCCCACGGCTCTGGTTTGCATCTGATATATCTGCGGCATCGGTCGGTGCTCCATCTCGGGGTGGCGGAAGGCAGTGGGATCGGCGGCGGATCGGCACGGCGTCGGCGGTGGAAGCGGGGGCGAGTTGCGGCGGAAAACCCCAGGTTTATGCGCCGCTTATGGGACATATATTGGACGTTCGAGCGGTTGGTTGCAAGAAAAATAAATAATATCAAATTGTTATACACTGACGAATAGGAGAGTTTACCGCTGTGTATAAGCGGTTACGGGTGAAATGCGGACGGTAGGATGGTCCGAAAATGTTTTCAGAAATGGGTGGTTGATCGGCTCAACTGGGCCGCGTTGCGGGGCTGGCGGAAGCATTGAAACGGGCACGGGGTGCAATTATTGGCATGACGCGAGAGTGCATTCGGCCGAACCGCTGACACGCACTGACGCGCGTGTCACCCCATTGTGCGCGTATTTCTATACCAGCAACAAACTCACCCGCGTTGTAAATTGGCGTACAATGGTCAGGCACGCGTGTCATCGCGCGTCACCCCGAGCGTAAGACCGTCGTATTCGCGCCAGCGGCGGCCCTCTTCCCTACGATGCTTCAACGCTAAACCCGGAACGGCGGCGCCAAGATCGCGCCCGAAGCCTTGCACCGTGCCGGGGTGATCGCGGCCCTGGTCGCGGCACCAATCGCACCATGCGGCATACAGCGAATCCGGCGGCACTGTTGCGCCCGATTTGACTGTGCATCGCTCGCGAAGGAATGCTCCGATCGGAGAACCGAGGTCTTCCATCTCCTGCATCGCGGCGGCAGATGATGCCGGCGGCACGAAATAGCCACGCTTCGTGAGTCGGTCCCATCCCTGCAAGGCCCACAGCAGGATGCCGGGCAGTTCGCAGAGTAGTCGGCCGGTGAGCGCCCGGTCCTCATGCCCGTAGAACGAATGCACGAGGCGCAGGATGATGAACCGGCTGGCCAGGGCGCCGCTGGCGTCGTTGAGGCGCGGCAGTTCGTTGGACAGGATCAGGAACCGCGCGTCGAGTTTCCCGGTCCAGCCGTCGCGAAATTTGCGATCGATCGTCAGGCTATCCTCGCCGGTGATGCTGAGGATGCGCTCGGCGATGATGCTTTGGTCGGCCTTTCCACTGAGCCGCGCATCTGAGATGACGGCGAGGCGCTTGCCGATCAGCGGTGCCAGGCCGAAGTTCTGCGCCAGACTGCTGAGCGTCGGCCCGGCGACGTTGGATTGCCCGAGTAGATGGGTCAGGACGCGCGCAATTGTGCCCTTGCCGGAGCGCTTTGGCCCAACGATCAGGAATGCCTTTTGGTGGGAGGTATCGGCGGTCAGGGCCAATCCGAAAAACTCTTGCAGGGCATCAATTGACTGCTGATCGCCAGGCCACAGGGTCGCCAGAAATTTCAGCCATGCGGTCGGCGCGGCCGCGCTCGGGCTATAGGCAAAATCCAGCGCATTGAGCGTGAAGAATCTCGGTGTGTGCGGTAGCAGCCGGCGCGTGGGCAGATGGAGCAGCCCATTCGAGCATGCGATGATCTCTGCTGCGGGGGGCTGGTTGGTGCTGTCGAGCCATGCCGGCGGCCGAAGGTCGGATGGAGCCTGAGTCGCTGCCGCAGTCGCTTCTAGAACGTTTGCGACTTTGGCGCGGGTCGGATCGAACGGTACCAGTCCGCCCTTGTCGGTTGGGCGCTGCGCACGATCGAGAAACGCGTAGATTCCTGCCCGCATTTCGTCCGTCGTCTGCTCGGCGTAGTGGGTGCCGGCCCAGCGATAGAATGTGCTGTTCTGGTGATGCAGCGTGCGGATGCCGCCCTTTGTATGCTGGAGCCGGACCATCTCCCGCGCGCTGATCAGTGGCGCACCGGGCGAGAGTATCAGGTCGCTGGCTGCGGCTTCCTTGGCAGCCGACAAGTCCGGAAATGCGTCCATCACGCCGCCCTCCGCGATATTGTCTGCTCGCCGCACCATGTCGCTGTGCGGGCCACCTCGGCGGGAGACAATCCGAGCCGGGCACCCTCCGCCAGCGCTTCCCGCTCGATCTCATCCTGCGGCGCCTGTTCGCGGATCAGGCTGAACACCAGCTTGGCCAGCGCCTTGCGTTCTGCGGCTTTCGTCAGGCCGAACCGTTGCGCCAGTTCCGTGAGCGCGCGCCGCCGGTCGCCGCCGAAGTCGAGGATCACGGTGACATCGAAGGCATCCAGCGCGGTGACACCGCACCAGGCCGGCAGATTTGCCGCGTGCAGGGGGTCGGTGCCGTTGTGGCTGAATACCCGCTCGACACCCCCGAACACCTTGATGTCGGCGCCGTAGCAGCCTGAGCCGGAGTTCGGATGCCTGTAGTGCTGCCCTGCCTGATCGTAGCCATGGACGGTCAGGATGCCGGCCAAGTCGAAATGCGCGCGGATACGCTCGATCAGGGAATCGTCGGGGTCGAACCCCTGCGCCAATCGCGCGTCACGACGCTGCTGTGCCTCGGCGTGGGCTGCCGCGGCGATCAGGTCGGCTTCTGCCTGCCGCGCCGCCAGCAGGCGTCCAGCGGCGGCGGTGAGCCATGCGGCATCGATCGGCGCGCCGTCGATCTGGTGCGTCTGGTGGTGGTCGCTTGGCACTTCCAGGTCGCAGCTTGGCGCGTAGAAAAATGAACTTGCGCCCGCCTTGCTGCTGTCGATAACCCCGCTCATTTCCAGCCGCTCGGCGATGACTTCCACGGCCGGCAGGTCGTGCGCGATCTCAGCGGTAAGCGGCAGCACGATCCGATACCGAGGCGCCGCTGGGGTGTGGCTGTGGCTGGTGTAGAGAACCGCAGCCCAGCCCGCATGCCGCACCCGCTCGACGGTGGCGCCGATCGTCGGCGGAACCTCGCCAGTCGCCTTGTTGGTCTCGATATCCAAGGCAACCGCAGTGCGGGCCAGCAAGTTGCGTTTGACGCGCCGTACTTGCCGACCATCGGCTTCAAGCGAGAACCGCGCCGGCACGAATCCGGGTCCGTCTTTCACACCTTCGCGCCGATATGCCAGCACTTCGCCGAAGGTTTGCCACGTGAGCGTTTCAGGGTCGCCGAGTGCAAGGCGCCCCTTGGTCCCCGCGTCAGGAAACCATGAGATAGTGAGCACGAGGTCGGCGGTGCTGCTCATTGGATCACCACCCCGGCCGGAGCGCACATCATCGGGTGGGCCGGTTCGCCGGGCCGGGTGCGGACAATCAGGCCGCCGCCGTTCGGCCTGATCCGCATGACCAGCGCGCACCAGGCGTCAAGGTGTGCTGTGTCCGTTTCGACCAGTAACACGCGGCCATGAACCTGCGTTGCCAGCGCAGCGCCCGCGTAGTGTTCGGGTGTTCCGCCGGCGCCGTGCAAGATGATGCAC
>JBEPTZ010000196.1:0-5967 GCA_041691815.1 Rhodospirillales bacterium
ATCTGGCCCTTCGTGCCGCACCGCCTGCGCCTGAAAGTCCCCGGCCTCACCGGCCGCCGCCTCGGCGAACATGCGTCGGTTCCCAACGCATGCGAAACACCGGCAAGCCGCGGCACATCATCGTTGCGACGATCCACGGCAAAAACGCCGGCTGGCTGATATCTCAGCCCCCCGGATCGTGCCAGCACAGCTCCGCCGCTCAGCATCGGATCCGGAGCGTGGCGCTCTACGAGCCGCCGTCACGACTGTCGACGGCGCCATGACGCTGTTCGAAGGCGTGTACCGCCGGAAAACCCATCAGCGTGTTCATGTCGGCGAATGCCAGCATCCTGGCCTCGCTGCCGGAGCCGATGCCGGCGGTTTTCAACTGGCGGTAGACGGTTTGCAGCGCACCGGCGGCAGCCAGGAATCCGGAGCCCGGATAAAGCGCGATCCGAAAGCCCATGGTCGCCAGCTCGGCCGCGGAGAGATAGGGCGTGCGCCCGCCCTCGACCATGTTGGCCAGCAGCACGGCACCCTTGAAGGTCTCGGCGACGCGGCGCAGTTCCTCCAGGCTTTCCGGACTTTCGACAAACAGCACATCCGCGCCGGCGTCGAGAAACCGCTCGGCGCGCCGCAGCGCGGCATCCATACCCTCGGCGTAGCGGGCATCGGTACGCGCGACGATCAGAAAATCCCGGCTCGGCCGAGCCTCCACGGCGACGCGGATCTTGGCCACCGCGTCATCGGCGGGGATCACCCGGCGGAATGCGGTATGGCCGCATTTCTTGGGAAATTCCTGGTCTTCCAGCTGGATGCCGGCGGCACCGGCGGCGGCATAGCCGCGCACGGTGCGATCGACGTTCAGCAAGCCGCCATAGCCGGTGTCGCCGTCGGCGATGAATGGCAGGCCGGTGGAACTGGCGATGCAGCGCACCCGGTCAAGCATTTCGCTGTAGCTGGCAACCCCGGCATCGGCCACCCCGAGCGAGGAGGCGGCCGCGCCGTAGCCGGTCATATACAGGGCGTCGAAGCCGATGCTGGCCGCCATCCTGGCAGAAATGCCGTCGTAGACACCTGGCAGCGTCAGGCAGCCCTGCCGTTGCAGTATCGCCCGCAAGGTCGCTGGTTCGGTCATGTCATCCTCCTGTCATTCCTGCCGGGCTGACGGTATCCCCCGAGGGCGTCGGCCGCTGCCGGATTCTGCGGCAGACCGCTCAGGCGGCCGCGGCGCCGGGCTGCCCCGGCCTGAATCGCGCGAACACGCCCTCGCAGCGCCGCCGCGCCCGCCCGATCGCCGCCACCCCGGCCAGCCGCCGATCGAGGAACGCCAGCACCGCCGCGTCGTCCTCGTCGTGCCGGCCCAGCCAGAACAGCAAGGTGCTGCCATACACGCCGGCGAGGATGGCCCGCTTGCTGTACCAGGAGAAATCCGCCGAGCTGTCGCCGGCGGCATGCCAGATGGCGTCCACCGTGCGGGCGGTACAGCGCAGTGCCACCGCCTTGCGTCCGGGCAGCGCGAGCTTGCCGGCGGCCCGACGCAGCGCCGCCTTGTCCGGCGCCAGCAGCCGCAGCCGCAGCGCGACCAGCGCCCGCACCCGCGCCGGCACCCGCAGCGCCGGCAGATCGAGCGCCTCCGCTTCGGCCGTCATCCGCCGGTCGGTGAGGTCGGCGAACGCCTCGATCATGTCCATCCCGCCGCCGGGGAACAGCAATTCGGCATCCGCCGGGTCGCCGCCGCCATCGCGCAGCCCTTGCCGCAGCGCCGCCGCGGTCCAGCCCAGCGCCGGCACATGCGGCAACGCCGCCGCCAGCGCCGCGTCGCGCTCCGCCGAGCGCTCCACCATGCAGTTCATGATTGCACCTGGGTCTGGGCGCGGGCGATTTCCTCGTTGAAGCCGAACAGGCTGAAATCGGTCATCCGCATCGGATACAGCACGCCGTTCAGGTGGTCGAACTCGTGCTGCACCACGCCGGCATGAAATCCGGTCACCTCGCCGCCGACCGGCCTGCCCTCGGTATCGACCCCCTTGTAGCGGATGCGCCAGGCGCGGGGCACCGCTGCGCGCAGGCCGGGGATCGACAGGCAGCCCTCCCAGCGCAGCCGCTGGTCGTCGCCGAGCAACTCCACTTCCGGGTTGATCACCACGCCATTCGGCATCACCGCGGTATCCTCGGCATCACCGCTGGCCCGCGCCGGGTTCACCCGGAACACGAATAACCGCAGCGGCACATGCACTTGCGGGGCGGCGAGGCCGGCGCCGCTGGCATCGTCCATGGTCTCGATCATATCGGCCACCAGACGCCTGATCTCCGGCGCGGTGGGGTCGGCCACCGGCTCGCAGCGCTGCAGCAGCACGGGATGGCCCATGCGGGCGATCTTCAGGATGGCCATGATGACTCCGATTCGGTTCGACGCCCTCTATATGAGGCTGCGGAAAACCCTTTGGCGAGGGCGCGGGAGCATGTTATAGCGCCATTCTCGCTGGTTCGGTGTCGATTGCGGTACCGGACCCGTATCCTTATGCCGTCCCTGGACGATAACCCAAGGGGGCGGCCGTCATCATCGCAGCCCGATCGTCGGGGTGCAGTTCAGTTGCAGGAGTAGGCGGCCAAGTGCAGGTTCTGGTACGCGACAACAATGTCGATCAGGCGCTCAAGGCGCTCAAAAAGAAGATGCAGCGCGAAGGCATCTTCCGCGAGATGAAGCTGCGCCGCCACTACGAGAAGCCCTCCGAACGCCGCGCCCGCGAGGCCGCCGAGGCCGTCCGCCGCGCCCGCAAGATGGAGCGCAAGCGCCTGGAGCGGGAAGGCTTCTAGTCCCGCCGGCGACAAGTCACAGCAAAAAAGGCCATCGGGAATTTTCCGGTGGCCTTTTTGTTGTTCAGGGCAGGTCTTCTTTTTGTGAACAAAAAGAAGCAAAAAAACTTTTCATCCATTGGAGACTCCGGAATCTCCCGCGCTCCACTGTTGCAAGGCGGATAAAAGTTTTTTGGTTCTTTTTTGCAAATAAGAACCCTTGCTTCATACCGGCAACGTCGCCTCGATCAATTCCGCCACCGCCGCATCCCCCTGTGCCCGCAGCGCCGCGATCACCCCCTTGCGGTCAGCAGCACTGCGGTTCTGGCTCATCTTCCATTGCGCCTCGACCTTGTCCGGGTGCAGCCGGAAGGCGCGGATGCCTTTCAGCATGGCGGTGCGGTATTTTGCCTCCAGCGCGTCGATATCGAACGCCATTGCGTCATGGACCGCGAGCCGGCGCAGGATGGCGCAGGCGCCTTCGGTGTCGTCCACTGCTTCTAGCACGCCGTGCACATGCACCGCCGCGTAGTTCCAGGTCGGCACCGAGGGCTGGGTTTGGTACCAGCCGGGGGTGATATAGGCGTGCGGCCCGCTGAACACCGCCAGCGCCCGGGCGCCATCCAGGATGTCGGCCTGGGCGTTGGCGCGGCCGACATGCGCCGCCAGCACGAAGCCGTCACCCGCCCGGTCGACGATGAACGGGATGTGCGAGCCGTCCATCGCGCCGCCCTCGTTGGTCACCAGCAGGCCGAACGGGTTGGCCTCGATCAGGCCGACGATGCGGCTGGTATCGGTTTCGATGAAGGCGGGGCGGAGATACATGGCGGCTATCCGGGAAAGGATGGTTTACGGGAACGGCTCAGTTAGACTTATATTGGTCTACGGAGTTAAGCCAATCCATGCTCGATCTGATGGACCAATCCCCCGCCGACACCTCCCGCCAGCAGGCGGTGTTCGACCGGCTGCGCCAGGGCATCCTGTCGGGCACGCTGCCGCCCGGCGCCCGCCTGCCGCCGTCACGCCATCTGGCCGACGAGTTGGGGGTGGCGCGGCAGACCGTGGTGATCGCCTATGAGCGGCTGGCCGCCGAGGGCTATGTGCGCGCCCGCGTCGGCAGCGGCACCTTCGTCGCCACCGATCTGCCGGACGCCGCCCCGCCGCCGGCCCCGGTGCCACCCAGCGGCACCGGCGTGCTGTCGCGGCGCGGCACGCTGCTGGCGGCGATCCCCAACACCGCCGGGCAGTCGCTCGGCGCCCGCGGCACCTGCCTGCTGCTGGCGCCTGGCGTGCCGGCGGCGGAGCTGTTCCCCACCGCCGCCTGGGCCAGTTGCGCGGCGCGGGTGATGCGCGGCATGTCCGCCGAGCTGACCGCCTATCCGGCGTTGCAGGGCCTGCCGGCGTTGCGGGTGCAGATCGCAGCGCATCTGGCCGCCACCCGTGGTTTGCTGACCGATCCGGACCGCATCATGGTCACCGCCGGCACCCAGCAGGGCCTGCGGATCACCGCCGAATTGCTGCTCGATCCCGGCGATCCGGTGTGGGTGGAAGACCCCGGCTACATCGCCGGCCGCGGTGCGCTGCTGGCCGCCGGCGCCAGCTTGGTGCCGGTGCCGAGCGATGCCGAGGGGCTGGATGTCGCCGCCGGCATCCGGCTGGCGCCGCAGGCCAGGCTGGCGCTGGTGGCGCCGTCGCATGCGACCCCGCTCGGTGGGGCGCTGCCGATCGGGCGGCGGCTGGCGTTGCTGGACTGGGCGGCGCGGGCGGAATCCTGGGTGCTGGAGGATGATTGCGACAGCGAATTCCGCTGGGAGGGCCGGCCATTGCCGCCGCTGGCGACGCTGGATCGGGCCGGACGGGTGATCTATTGCGGCACCTTCAGCAAGAACATGGCGCCGGGATTGCGGCTGGGCTTCGCGGTGATCCCGGAATCGCTGGTGCGTGCCTTCGAATGCACCCGCGCGCTGACCGATCGCGGTCCGCCGGCGTTGACCCAGGCGGTGCTGGCCGAATTCATGGCGCAGGGGCGACTCGGGCCGCATATCCGCCGCATGCGCACCGAATACGCCGCCCGCCGCACCGCGTTGCTGGCGGCGCTGGCGAAGCATTGCCCGGCGGTGGAGGCGCTGGCGGCGCCCGGCGGATTGCATCTGGTGGTGCGGCTGGCGGATTCGGCCGACGAGGCGGCGATCGTGCGGGGGGCGCGGGCGCGGGATTTGGGGGTGGCGCCGCTGGGGGCGTATTTCAGCGGCGCGGCACGGTTGCGCGGGCTGGTGATCGGGTTTGCCGGCACGCCGGTGGCGATGGCCAACGAGGCGGCGCGGCGACTGGCGCGGGCGATTGGTTAGCGCTCTTCGATCCGGGTGAAATTGGCTTTGCGCAGCGCCAGGAACGCTTCCAGGCCGTCATGCCCGGGGCCGCAGATTAGTTCGATGCTGTCCGGCAGACCGGTGGGCAGCAGCGCCGGGTCGGGCGGGCCGCCGTCCAGCGGATAGAGCGTCAGTTCGGCTCCGGTGGCGGCGAGGGCGGTGAGCGCCGGGTCGGAGGCGGGCAAGGTAGCGAGGATGATCAGTACCCGTTCGGGCGGGTGCAGCGGCGAGCGGATGGCGTGCAGCGAGGGCTGCGGGGCCGGGCGCAGCGCCAGATAGGCGGCGTGGCGGGCGGTGAATGCGGCCTCGCCGCCTGGCGGGGTGGCGGTGCGGGCGGCGCGCGGGTCGTCGCGCAGGGCGACCATCGCCGGGTCGTAGAGCACGCGCCAGCCGGCCTGCCAGACGCCGAGGCAGAGATCGGCGTCGGCCAGTGGGCCGGGCGGGATGCCCTGGGTGAAGCCGCCGGTGGCGCGCAGCAGGTCGCGGCGGGCCAGCAGCAGTGCGGTGGCGCAGGCATCCGGGTGGCGGAGGAAATTGGCCTCGGCGGTCTGCGCCGCGGCGCCGGCGAGGTATGGGGCGGTGGTGGCGTTGCCGAACACCACCAGGCCGGCCTGGATCAGCCGGCCGCCGGCGTCCAGCGTCGGGCCGCCGACCACGCCGGCGCTGGGGTCGGCGGCGATGCGGCGCAGGCCGGCGGCGATGCTGCCGGGCAGCGGTTCGTGGCTGGCATCGAGGAACAGCAGCAGCGGGGCGGTGGCATCGGCGATGGCGGCGTTGCGGTCGCCGGCCGGCAGCAGGCGGGCGCCCGGCAGCATCGCCG
>JBEPTZ010000197.1:0-5964 GCA_041691815.1 Rhodospirillales bacterium
GGCGGCGATGAAGGAGGTGCTGCGGCTGTACGACCTGCGCGACTCGGCGGAGACCCGGGCGGCAATCGATGGACTGCTGGCGATCTCGGCGAAACCGGGCACCGCGCGGGTGCCTGGCGGGCGGTCGGGCTCGTTCTGCCGCGGGTTGGACGTGGCGCTGGAATTCGACCAGCGGACCTGGCAGGTGGGCGGTCTGTTCCTGCTGGCCTCGGTGCTGGACCGTTTCCTGGCCCTGCATGCCACGGTCAACTCTTTCGTGCGGACCAAGGCGGCATTGCGCGGGCGAACCGGCACCGTAGCCGCCTGGCCGGCGCGGGCCGGGGCGCATGTGTTGTTGTGACTGACGCTCTGGCACCAGGAGGGCGGCCGGCGCCCGGCTCCGCGCTGGCGCGGCTGCAGCGTGAACCGCGGCGGTTTCGCTTCGATGCGGCGGTGCGGCTGTTGATGAAGGCGGCCGGCACACCGGACCCGAGCCTGGCGGTGCGGTTTCGCAGCCTGCCGGGCCTGGGCTTTCCCGGCGCCGACGTCACCACCCTGCAGGATGGGCCCGACGGCGGCCCACCGAGACTGACCACGCCGGTGATGGGGCTGACCGGCGCGACCGGGGTGTTGCCGCGCTATTATTCCGAGGTGCTCGGCCAGACGCTGCGCGACCGTTCGCGCGCGATGCATGATTTTATCGATTTGCTGTCGCACCGCATGGTCGGGCATTTCGCCCGCGCCGGGGTGAAGTACCGGCTGGCCCGGGCGGTGGAAACGGCAAGGCTGGCGCCGCTGGACGCCACCCGACCGGATGCGCTGCCGCCGGACCCGGTAGCGATGATCCTGCTGTCGCTGACCGGCTACGGCACCGGCCATCAGCGCGGCCGGCTGGCCGCCGGCAGCGACCCGCTGCTGCATTATGCCGGGCTGCTGGGCATGCGGCCGCGCTCGGCGGACCGGTTGGCGGCGCTGGCGTCGGACTGGCTGGGGCGGCCGGTGGAGGTGGTGCAGTTCGCCGGCGCCTGGCTGCCGCTGCCGCCGGAACAGCGCAGCACCATGCCGGTGGGGCGCCACGCCGGGCAGTTCAACCGCCTGGGCATCGATGCGGCGATCGGCACCAGGGCATGGGACGCACAGGCCCGGGTGGTGCTGCGGGTGGGGCCGCTGGATCGCGACGCCTTCACCGCGCTGCTGCCGGACAAGCCGGCGCTGCGGCAGTTCGTGTCGCTGGTGCGGGCGTTCCTGGGCTTCGAGACCGGGTTCGCGGTCAACCCGGTGCTGGCCGCTGAGGCGGTGCCGGAAACCCAGCTGGGTGGCGCCGGCGGCGCCCGGCTGGGGTGGAACACCTGGATGCCGCAACCGGGGCGCCGGCGGGCGGGCGATGCGGCGGAGGCGATTTTCGAGGCGGAACTGGTCGAGGCGAGTGCGCCGGCGAGGGGGCATTAATGAGTGGATGGGGCGGCGGCTACGTCACCGACGTGAGCTACCTGGCGCAGTATTATGTCGAGCAATCGCCGCATATGCTGGCCGCCGCCTGCCTGATCGCCGGCTATGAGCCGGGGTTCTCCGGCGAGGCACCCGGGTTGCATTATCTGGAACTGGGCTGCGGCCGTGGTCGCAATGCCCTGGTGCTGGCCGCCGCCAACCCGACCTGGCGGGTCACCGCGATCGACTTCACGCCTGCGGCGATCGCCGAGGCGCGGCAGGTGGCGGCGATGGCGCGGCTGGACAATATCACCTTCATCGAGACCGATCTCGCGGTGTTCGCGGAAACCCAGGCGGCGGCAGCGCTCGGCGAGGTGGACGTGGTCAGCATGCATGGCGTCTGGAGCTGGGTGCCAGAGGCAGTGCGCGCCGGCATCACCCGGCTGCTGGCGGCGCGGTTGCGTTCCGGCGGGCTGCTGCATGTCAGCTACAACGTGCTGCCCGGCCTGCAAGGCGCGCTTGGCATGCAGCGGGTGATCCGCGGCGCCGGCATGACACTGGCCAGCCGCAGCGACCGGCAGGCGGTGGCCGGCGTGCAGGTGGCGAATGATCTTGCCGCCGCCGAGGCGGCGCACATGCAGACGCCGGTGGTGACCGAGTTGCTGGCCAAGCTGGCGACCGCGCCGGCGGAATATCTGGCGCATGAGTATATGAACGGGACCTGGCAGCCGTGCTTCCAGGCCGATGTCGCCGCCTCGCTGGCTGAGGCCAAGCTGGAACTGGTTGCGATGGCGCGATTGCCGGAGAATTTTCTCGGCCTGATGCTGACCGAGCCGCAGATCGCCGTGCTCAATCGGTTCGACGACCCGACATTGCGCGAACTGATCAAGGATGTCTGCGTCGTCCGCGCGCTGCGCCACGACGTCTATATGCGCGGCGCCCGGCGACTTGATCGCGCGGCGCAGGATGCGGCGCTGCGCGGCATCACCCTGGCGCTGACAGTGCCACCGGCAAAATTCGCCTACCATCTGGAGATGCCGGCCGGGCACGCCACGCTGGCCGACGGGTTCTACCGCCCGGCGGTGATGGCGCTGGCGGAACGGCCGCACATGGTCGGCGAGTTGATGGGACTTCCCGGGCAGGAGGGCAAGAACGACAATCCGGCCGAGGTGCTGGCGATGCTGGCGGGCACCGCCCAGGCGGTGCTGCTGGCGCGTCCCGGCCTGCCGCCCACCGCCGCGACGCAGCGCCTCAATGCCACGCTGGCCCGGCAGATCGTCCGGCTGGACAGCCTAAACCGGGCCGCTGTGGCCGCCAGTGGCAGGGTCGGAGGCGGGATGGTCTGCCGGGCGGTGGAACTGTTCCTGATCGAGCGCATCTCGGCGGCCGGCGGCGCGCTCGATCCGGGGGTCTGGGCGATCGAGCTTGCCCCACAACTGCCGGTGGAAGACCTCAACCGGCTGCGCGACGAGTTGCAGCAGGTCATCCAGGACCGGCATCATGTGTGGCGGGCGGTCGGGCTGATCTGAGGCGGCGTGCCCGGGGTGCGTCAAGCAAACGTGACGCGATCCGGGGCAGATATGCTGTGCTGCCGGGCGTTCGGCGCGGGTATTGCCTGTCTTTCGGACAGTCTCCATGTTAGAACACGCAGCATCAGCAGGGAGGCTTGTTACGCCATGCGCATTTCGATTTTCGCCGTTGCCGCCGCGACCCTCATGATGGGCAGTGGGGCCGCCTGGGCGCAGGGCAACCCGAGCGCCGATCAGATCATCAATGCCCTGAAGCCGGGGGCCGGCATGCTCGGCACCACGCGCGGCATCCGCCCGGCGGCACCGCCGGCGCCCGCGCCGGCGAGCCATGCGGTCCCTGCCGCGGCCCGGACTCCGGCGCCGATGCCGCAGGCTGCCCCGGCCCCGGCCATGCAACCGGCGGCCGCGGCGGCGCCGATGCACACGCCGCCGGCGGCTGAAGCACCCTCGATCGACCTGAACGTGCAGTTCCAGAGCGGCTCGGCGGAATTGACGCCCGCGGCGATGAAGACGCTGGACCAGCTCGGCCAGGCGCTGTCGAGCGCAACGCTCGCCAACTACCGCTTCCGCATTGCCGGCCACACCGATACGGTCGGGTCGGCGACCTACAACAAGGCGCTTTCCGCTGACCGCGCGGCGAGCGTGGCCAAGTATCTCGAGCAGAAGTTTGGGGTGAAGGCCGCGCGCCTGGAAACGATCGGTCGGGGCGAGGAAGGCTTGCTGGTGCAGACTCCGGATCAGACTCCGGAGCCGCGCAATCGGCGGGTGCAGATCGTCAATCTCGGCGCCTGATTCGCGCGAAGCGCCCGGCGATGCGGCGGCATCAGCCGGGTGAGCCGACGGTGAGGCAGTGATTCCACACGGCTCCGATGATCGGACTGTGAAGATGCGCCCGGCAGATGGAGGCGGGGCACATTCGGCGTTTGCCCCTCGCCCGCCGCCGCATCGGCCGCCGAGCATGCGTTATCGGCTTTGGCTGGTGGCGGCGATCCTGGCGCTGTCGATCTCTGGCGGGGTGGTTGGCGGCTATCTGGCGCTTTGGCCGACCCGGCCAGCCACACCGCAGGCACCCGCCCCGCCGCAGGTTGCGTCAGTCCCGCCGCCGGTTGTCCCGCCGCCAGTCGTCGCGCCGCCGGTTCCCGCACCACTGGTTATTGCGCCGCCCGCGGTGGCGCCCCCGGTCGCGCTACCTCCAGCGCCGCCGCCGCCGGCAGAATTCACTATCCGCACGGCCGACGAGGCGACCATCGCTGCCGACGTGCCGGTTGTCCTGACGCTGTTTCGCTTCCAGCAGAACCCGCAGGTGCTGGTGCTGGATTTTCCCAACCTGCTGCAGCAGGGCCTGATGCTCAACCGCGTCGCCGCGATGGTCGAGAAGGCCGGGCTGCCGCGCGACCGGGTATTGACCGACGCCGAACTGAACATCGCCATCAAGGCGCATGGCGACACCGTCGAGAGCTACTATTACGGTCACGACTATCCGGCCGCCGCTCTGGCGGCATTTTTCCGGAGCGCCGACCGGCAGGGCATCAAGCTGGATCCGCAGGAGGAATTGCTGCGCCGCCTGCTGACCGAGCAGGGCTTCATGCTGCCTGGCAGCCGCCAGGCGTTGATCTCGCTGCCACGCGCCGGGCTGGTGCCGGGCCTGGATCAGACCATGCGCGCCTCGATCCTGGAACACGAATTGTCACATGGCGAGTTCTTCAGCAATCCGGTCTATGCCGATTTCGTCCGCCATTTCTACAACAGCGTGCTGCCGCCGGCAGATCGCGCGGCGTTTCACAAATTCCTGATGCGCGAAGACTATGATCCCGCAGTGCCCGACCTCATCTTGAACGAGACCCAGGCCTATCTGATGAACACCTCCGATCCGAGGCTGTTCAACGCCGCCGAGGTGGGGCTCAGCGACGCCGAACTGGACATGCTCCGCCGACGTTTTCTGGCCGGGATGCCGGCCGGCTGGCTGCGCGACCGCATCGCGCGAAAACTGGCCAGACAGCCGCGCCCGGTCGCCGCCCAGGGCGAGGACACCGGGATGGCCACGCCGTCGGCCTCGCCATTGCAAACCCGGCGGTAACGCCCGGCGCGGTCAGCGCGGTACCGTGTCCACCCCCACCACATTGGCCGACATCCGCACGCCCTTGCGCGTGGCGTCGGCAATGGCTGCCTGCAATGCCCGCAGATAGGTGTCAACGGTATCGGAGTTGTCGCGAGCCGGAACGAACAGCGGCGCGGAGCTGGCGACGGCGAGGATCATATCGGTCCCGAACGGCGGGCCGACGGTCCAGCCGACCTCGGTCGGCTTGCAGTTGCAGGTAACCGGATCGCCCAGCGTCATCGTCGCCCGCGCCGGAAAGCTGCGCTCGGCAGTGGCGAGGCTGGTGCGCAGGTGCTGCAGATGGCGATCCTGGGTCTGGATGTCGATCTGCCGCTCCTCGGCGCTGGGATGCAGATGCACCATGCTGCCGTCGCCGGCGAAATAATCCACTTGCAGATAGCTGGTATAGCCGGGCGCGGTGATTTTCGGCACGATGCTGTTGGTGTCGTGCAGCGGTACGGCGCCGCCCTTCAGGCTGACCGCGACGCCGTTGCCTGACTCGCCGAAATGCGGGCCGATCGGCCGCACGATATCCAGCGCCTGGCAATACGGACCGCTGAAAACCCGGAGGTTCCATTGCACCGGGGCATTGCCGGCCGCCTGCTCGACAGCCGAACGCAGCTTCGCTTCGGCATCGCGGTTGATGAAGCCGGAGACCGTCACCTGGCGCTGCTCGCTGACATCGCCGCCGATGCTCGCGCAGCGGAACGGCTCGACCGCCGCGGCGATTGCCGTGCGCAACGCCGCCGCCGAGGGCGGGGCAGGGGCGGGTGGCGGAACTGGCGCCGGGGCCGGCGTCGGCACCGGTGTTGGCACAGGAACCGGCGCTGGGCTGGGTGCCGGCATCGGAACCGGGGTCGGCACCGGCGCCGGCTGCGGCGTTGGGGCAGGGGTGGGTGCGGGAGCAGGCGCGGGTGCCGGAGCCGGCAC
>JBEPTZ010000198.1:0-5875 GCA_041691815.1 Rhodospirillales bacterium
CTTCCTTGCGGGTGCCCGACTTGGTGATGTCGATCGCCGGGAAGGTGCGCTTGTCCGACAGCTTGCGGTCCAGGATGATCTCGGAGTTGCCGGTGCCCTTGAACTCCTCGAAGATCACCTCGTCCATCCGGCTGCCGGTGTCGATCAGCGCGGTGGCGATAATGGTCAGCGAGCCACCTTCCTCGATATTGCGCGCCGCGCCAAAAAACCGCTTCGGCCGCTGCAGCGCGTTAGCGTCCACACCGCCGGTCAGCACCTTGCCGGACGACGGCACCACGGTGTTGTAGGCACGCGCCAGCCGGGTGATCGAATCCAGCAGGATCACCACGTCGTGCTTGTGCTCCACCAGCCGCTTGGCCTTTTCCAGCACCATCTCGGTCACCTGCACGTGGCGGGTCGCCGGTTCGTCGAAGGTGGAGGCCACCACCTCGCCCTTCACCGTGCGCGCCATGTCGGTCACTTCCTCCGGCCGCTCGTCGATCAGCAGCACCATCAGGAAGGCTTCCGGGTGGTTGGCCGAGATCGAGCGGGCGATGCTCTGCAGCATCATCGTCTTGCCGGTGCGCGGCGGCGCCACGATCAGCGCCCGCTGGCCCTTGCCGATCGGCGACACCAGGTCGATCACCCGCGGGATCATGTCCCGCAGGTGCCCCTTCGGCGGCTCGGCGTATTCCAGTTCCATCTTGAACCGCTGCTCGGGATACAGCGGTGTCAGGTTGTCGAAATTGATCCGGTGCCGCACCGCTTCCGGTGGTTCGAAATTGATCGTGTTGAGCTTCAGCAGCGCGAAATACCGCTCGCCATCCTTCGGCGCGCGGATCTGGCCTTCCACGCTGTCGCCGGTGCGCAGGCCGTAGCGCCGCACCTGGCTGGGCGACACGTAGATGTCGTCCGGCCCCGGCAGATAGTTGCTCTCCGGGCTGCGCAGGAAGCCGAAGCCGTCGGAGAGGATTTCCAGCGTCCCCTCGCCATGGATCGCCTGGTCGTTCTCCGCCAGGTTCTTCAGAATCGCGAACATCATGTCCTGCTTGCGCAGTGACGAGGCGTTCTCGATCTGTAGTGATTCCGCAAAGCTGAGCAGATCAGCCGGGGTTTTTGCCTTGAGTTCGGCGAGATGCATCGGGGCGCCTCGGATAGAAGTCGGTCAGGGGGAGGGATCAGCACACCCCGGCAATCGGCGCAAAGCGCGCGATCGATCCGGAGTCGGCCCGCGCGCAGACCCTGTGCGGGTCTAGGCGCCGAAGGTCAGGCTGTCCCTTTAGGGAGGTGGCAGAAGCTGAAGTGTGTCGGGAGTGAGATCGCCAACCGCCCAGAACGGGCCGTTATTCTCGCTGACCAGTGTAAAGGCGACCCTAAACCGCGTCAACCCTCAGAACGGCCGCACGATCACCATTACCACGATGATCAGCAGCAGCACCGTCGGCACCTCGTTGGCAATCCGATAGAAGCGCTGGCTGCGGGTGTTGCGATCCTCCAGGAACCCTCGCCGCCAGCGCGACAACTCGCCGTGCATCGCCGCCATCAGCACCACCGCCAGCAACTTCACGTGCCACCAGCCGGCACTCCAATCGATCACCCCCGGCGTCAGCACCAGCAGGATGCCGAAACTCCAGGTGGCGATCATCGCCGGATTGGTGATCAGCCGCATCAGCCGCCGTTCCATCAGCTTGAACCGCTCGCTCTCCGCCGAGCCACGCGCTACCTCGCAGTGATAGACAAACAACCGCGGCAGATAGAGCATGCCGGCCATCCAGGCGACCATGCTGATCACATGCAGCGCCTTGATCCACAGATAGAACGGCGCCAGGAAGTCGAGCGTCATAGCGAAGCCCTCGCCAGTTCCAGCAGCCGCGGCAGCTTGAACATCGAGCCGAACGGCACCGCCCCCACCGCACGCAGCGCCGCGCCATCGGAATGCGGCGCATAACCCAGGCAATCCATCGCCGCGGCAGCAGCAGCCCGCGCGCCGGTCACGCTATCCTCCACCACCACGCATTCCGCCGGCGCCACACCCTCGGCCGCCGCCGTCGCCAGGAACAAATCCGGCGCCGGCTTGCCCTTGTTTACGTCGCGATGGCTATGCACCCGTCCCGCCACCAGGTCGGTAATGCCCAGCCGGCCAAACTTCACCCGCATTTCGTCATGCGAGGAATTGGACGCCACCCGCCACGGCAACCCCAGTTGCGTCACCCCGCGCAACGCTTCCAGCGCCCCCGGAATCGGCACCGCCTCGGCGGCCATCGCCTCCATCATCCTGGCCATGATCATCTGCTTCCAGCCTTCCGGCACCGCACGACCAATCCGCGCCTCGATCACCGGCACCATGTTGGTCAGCGTCATGCCGAGGAACACATCGTTGGCCTGTTCCGGCGTCAGCATCCAGCCCAGCCTGGCCAATTCGGTTGCGACCAGCCGGGTGGACACCGGTTCGCTGTCCACCAGCACACCATCGCAATCGAAGATCACCAGCCGCAGCGGCGCTGTCCGCCGCCGCATCAACTCCTGCGGCGTCATGCCGGCTGCCTCCCGGCGCGGATATGCGGGCAATCGCGGTGGTTTGCCGGGCATCGTGGCCCGCCCGCCATGCTGCACAGCCCAGGCCCGCGCGCCCGCGCCGCCCGCACCAGCCCGGCCAGTGCCGCGATGAATCCAGGATCGGAATTCTGCGCCGGTGCCCTCGAATAGCCCGGAATCCCCAGCTTTACCGCCAGGTCGCGATACTCCACGTCCAACTCCACCAGAGTCTCCGAATGATCGGAGACAAACGCGATCGGTACCACTAGCACGGCCACCTTGTCACGTGCCGCCCGCTCCAGTTCCGTCTCGGTCGATGGCACCAGCCATTGCTGCGGCGTGGCACGCGACTGGTAGCAGACCACGCTGTCCAGCCCCTCTATCCCCAGCCGCTGCACCACCGCCGCCGCCGTCCGCTCCACCTGGTACTGGTAGGGATCGCCCTGCTTCACGATCACCTCCGGCAGCCCATGCGCCGAGAACAGCACGCGTAACGCCACCGCCGGGTCCAACCCGGCTCGCGCCGCGTCATAGGCCTGCCGTACCCCGGCCGTGGTCGCCGCGATGAACTCCGGATCGGAATGATAGCAGCACAGCGCCGTCACCTTCGCCACCAGCCCGGCCTTCACCGCCGCACGGCGCCAGTCAGTCAGCGAACTCCCGGTGGAAGTGGTCGAATACTGCGGATACAACGGCAGCAGCACCACCTCGTCCGGCCCCCAGTCACGCACCTCGCGCGCCACCGCGCTGGCGAACGGATGCCAGTAGCGCATCGCGGTAAAGCAGCGCACGTTGTACTCAGGCAGCGCCGCCTCCAGCGCCCGCCCTTGCGCCTCGGTCAGTTCCAGCAACGGTGACCTGCCACCCAGTTGCGCGTAGATCTCCGTCGCCGGCTTCACCCGCGCCCGCGCGATGATCCGCGCCAGGATCGGCCGCACAAAGAACGGCACCCGCAATATCGCCGGATCGGTAAACAGATTGCGCAGGAACGGCCGAATCGCCGCGGGACTGTCCGGCCCACCCAGGTTGAACAGCACGATGGCAATTTTGGGTGGTTTCTCGCTCATATCGCCCTAGATGGCCGTCCCGGCGCCCGCGTCAACCCGCACGCACGCGGGTCACCAACGCACCCACGTGCTCCGGCGGCGTTTGCGGCACCAGCCCGTGCCCGAGATTGAAGATGAACGGCCGCCCCCGCATCGCCGCCAGCAGCGCATCCACCCCGGCTTCCAGCGCCGCCCCGCCGGCCACCACCGCCAGCGGATCGAGATTGCCCTGCAACGCCATCGTCGCCGGCACCATCGCCGCCGCCAGCATCGGGTCCATCGCGGTATCGATCGCCACCGCCGAAACCCCTGAACCCACCGCATAAGCGCCAAGCTTCACCCCGGCCAGCCGCGGAAACCCGATCACCGGCACCTGCGGATGGCTCTCCCGCAGCCCGGCGACAATCCGCGCCGTCGGCGCCGTCACCCAGCGGGCGAACTCGGCCGGCGGCAGCAACCCGGCCCAACTGTCGAACAGCATCAGCGCCTCCGCCCCGGCATCCGCCTGCCCGCGCAGATACACCAGGTTGGCCTCGACCAGCAGGTCGATCAGCATCCCGAACAGCACCGGATCGCGATACGCCAGCCCGCGCGTTTCGGGAAATTCCCGCGAGCCATGCCCCTCGACCATGTAGCAGGCCATGGTGAACGGCCCGCCGCTGAACCCAATCAGCGTCGCCTCGCCAACCTCCGCCCGCACCAGACGCACCGTCTCCAGGATCGGCGCCACCGCGTCGGCCACCCGCTCCAGCCGCAGCGCCGCCACGCCGCCCGCATCGCGGATCGGCGTCAACACCGGCCCCTCGCCTTCGATGTAGCGGAGATCCTGCCCCAGCGCCCAGGAGACGATCGGCAGATCGCTGAACAGAATCGCCCCATCCATCGCGAACCGCCGTAGCGGCTGCAACGTCACCTCGGCGGCCAGCGCCGGGCTGGTGCACAGGCCGAGAAAATCCCCCGCCCGCGCCCGCAGCGCCCGATACTCCGGCAGATACCGCCCTGCCTGGCGCATCAGCCAGATCGGCGGCGGCCACACTGCTTCACCCGCCAGCACCCGCAGCAATCGCTTTGTCATCGCCCGTCCCGCACAACGCCGGCCTTCTCTTACCAGAGAAGAAGAAAAAGAACTTGGTGGAGGGGGTAGTAGGCCCTGTGGATATCCGGGTACCCCGCTCCGCCCATTCCCCGCGCCGGCTTACCCACAACCGCGTCGCCGCTCAACCCGCTGACCTGCCGCCCGAATCCCCACCCATCCCCACCACCCCCATGCAAGCCCCGCTGCTCATCCCCCGTCACCGCCAACTGCCCTGATATCCCCATGATTCGCCGCTGCCGCCGCAATAGGGGCTGTTGTCCCCGTTCAACCCGGGTATCCTCCCCGCCATGCCGGACAGCGACAAACTCCACCTCCACCTCGTCTCCGACGCCACCGGCGAGACGCTGAACTCCGTACTGCGCGCCACCATCGCCCAGTTCGACGAAGCCCACGACGGCGACAGCGTGGTAACCCACCGCTGGAGCCTGATCCGCACCCGCTTCCAACTCCACCGCGTCATCGATGGCATCGAGGCCGAACCCGGCCCGATCCTCTCCACCCTGGTCGAAGCCGGCCTGCGCAGCGAACTGGAAACCGCCGCCCAGCGCCTCAACCTGGCCCTCGTGCATGTGCTGGATCCGGTCACCACCATGCTACAAGCGCATTTCGGCCACCAGGCCGGCGCCCGTCCCGGCCGCCAATACGTGCTCGACGCCGCCTATTTCAAACGCATCGACGCCATGCACTACATCATGGCCCACGACGACGGCCAGGCGCAGTCCGGCATCGCCGAGGCCGACGTGGTGCTGGTCGGCGTCTCCCGGAGTTCGAAAACCCCCACCTCGTTCTACCTCGCCAACCGCGGCATCAAGGCCGCCAACATCCCGCTGGTCCCCGGTACGCCGGAAAACCCCGGCCTGGAAAACCCCCACTGCCCGGTGATCGGCCTCACGCTTGACGCCGACGCACTGATCGAAATCCGCCGCCACCGCCTGCGCATGATCGGTGCCACCGGAGGCGGCCAGATCGCCCACGCCGACACCAGCGACTATATCGACCCCGACGCGGTGAAAGCCGAACTGCTCTGGGCCCGCCGTCTCGCCCAGCGCCGCGGCTGGCCGGTAATCGACGTCACCCGCCGCTCGATCGAGGAAACCGCCGCCACCGTGCTGCAACTGATGGACGCCTGGCACGAGCGCCGGCGCAAGCTGGCGCCATGAAGGGAAGGTCTTCTTTTTGTGAACAAAAAGAAGCAAAAAAACTTTCCATCCATTGGAGT
>JBEPTZ010000199.1:0-5864 GCA_041691815.1 Rhodospirillales bacterium
CCGGCACCACCAAACCCTCCCGGTTGGGCGCGACACCACTCCGACAGGCTGCTAGAGCGCGTCCGGTGATTCTATCATCACCGGACACGCTCTAGGCGTTTCTGCGCCGCCTGCTGCCATTCAAAGCCGGCATCCCCATCCTCGACCGCCGCGGCGACTATCTGCTCGCGGTCAAGGACAACCAGGCCAGCCTGCACGGTGAGATCAGGCGCTACCTCGACGATCCCGACCCCATCCCCGATAGCCGCTTCGAGACCACGGATGGCGCGCATGGTCGCGTCGTCGTGCGCCGCCGTGCGGTCAGCCATAATATCGGTTGGCTGACCACGACCCGGCGCTTCCCAGGCGAGCCGCCCTTCCCCGGCCTGCGCCTCATCGCGGTCGTCGGGGCCGAGGTCGAGCGCTGCGGCATAACCAGCCTCGAACGCCGATACTATCTGCCGTCCATGACGATCGACACCAAGCTGTCGGCCTATGCCGTGCGATGCGCCGGCATATCGAGAACCGGCTCCGTTTGGTGCTCGACGGCGTCTTCCACGAGAACCTCAGTCGCCTACGGTCCGGCTTGGGGTCGCAGAACACGGCAACCGCCCGGCATATCGCTCTGAACCTGCTGCGAACGCCAAACACAAGCACAGCATCAAGGGGCGCCGAAAATCCGCCGCTTGGGACGCCGCTTGCCTTGAGGCTCTGCTCAGGAATGCGCAAAGATCGGCTTTCAGGCGGTTCCCCTGCCTGTTCGCGCCATCACATTGACTCCAGCGCCACCCGCGCTATAACCCGCGTTCCCCGGTGTCCGGAGCTTCCGGTCGCCGCATCTTTTCGTCTGCCCGGCGCAAGCAGGGCAGCGGCCCGACAGGATACCAGACCGATGTTCGCAGTGATCCGCACCGGCGGGAAACAGTACCGTGTCACCCAGGATGCCGTCCTGAAGGTTGAGAAGCTGGAGGCCGAAGCCGGCTCCACCATCACCTTCACCGATGTGCTCGCCGTGGGCGGTGAGGGCAGCCTCGTCATCGGCGCGCCGACCGTCGCCGGCGCCTCGGTCACCGCCACCGTCGTCGCACAGGACCGGTTGGACAAGGTGATCATCTTCAAGAAGCGCCGCCGGCAGAACAGCCGCCGCAAGAACGGTCATCGCCAGCACGTTACCGTGCTGCGCGTCGCCAGCATTACCGCAGCCTAAGGAGCACCCACCATGGCACACAAGAAAGCCGGCGGTTCCTCGCGCAACGGGCGCGATACGGAAGGCCGCCGCCTCGGCGTCAAGAAGTCCGGCGGGCAGGCGGTGGTGGCCGGCAACATCATCATCCGGCAGCGCGGCACCAAGGTGAAGCCGGGCAGCAATGTTGGTCTCGGCCGCGACCACACCATCTTCGCCCTCGTCGATGGCCACGTGAAGTTCCAGACCCGCGCCGGCGACCGCGTGCAGGTTTCGGTCATGCCGTTGCCCGCTTCCCCGGCTCCGGTCGCCGCAGAGTAACGCGCCGCACCCCATTGGCTGTGAGTTGGACGGGGGGACGGCGTCAGCCGGCCCCCCGTTTTTATTGGTGTTTCGATGAAGTTTCTCGATCAGGCGAAAATCTACCTGCGCTCCGGCGACGGCGGCAACGGCGTGGTGGCCTTCCGGCGCGAGCGGTTCATCGAGTTAGGCGGCCCCGATGGCGGCATGGGCGGCCGCGGCGGGCACATTATCTTCGAGGCGGTCGAGAACCTCAACACGCTGATCGACTTCCGCTATACCCAGCATTTCCGCGCCCGCAAAGGCGGCAACGGCTCCGGCTCGGACCGCACCGGCGCCGGCGCCGACGACGTGGTGATCAAGGTGCCGCTCGGCACCCAGATCTTCGACGACGACCAGGAAACCATGCTGGCCGACCTCACCGAGCCAGGCCAGCGCGTCACCCTGCTGCGCGGCGGCGACGGCGGCTTCGGCAACGCCCACTTCAAGACCTCCACCAACCGCGCCCCCCGCCGCGCCGATCCGGGCTGGCCGGGCGAGGAGCGCTGGGTCTGGCTGCGGCTGAAGCTGATCGCCGATGTCGGGCTGGTCGGGCTGCCCAATGCCGGGAAATCCACCTTCCTCTCGGTGGTCTCCGCCGCGCGACCGAAAATCGCCGACTACCCGTTCACCACGCTGCACCCGCAACTCGGCGTGGTGCGGCTGTCGATGACCCAGGAATTCGTCATCGCCGACATTCCCGGCCTGATCGAGGGCGCCCATGTTGGCGCCGGCCTGGGCGACCGCTTCCTCGGCCACGTCGAGCGCTGCGCCGTGCTGCTGCACCTGGTCGACGGCGCCGCCGGCAACGTCGTGCAGGCCTGGCGCACCATCCGCCACGAGTTGCAGGAATACGACCCGGCCCTGGCCGCCAAACCAGAAATCATCGCGCTCAACAAATCCGACGCCATGACCCCGCGCGAAATCTCCGCCCGCCGCACCGCCCTGGCCAAAGCCGCCAACGCCCCGGTCCACGTCATCTCCGCCATCGCCGGCACCGGCATGCCCGAACTCCAACATGCGCTCTGGGACGCCATCGCCCGCCGACGCGAGGCGGCGTGATGCGCGGGACGGCAGGCAAGCAAGGCGGGGCTCTGCCCCGAACCCCGCCAAGGGCCAAGCCCTTGGAACCCCCGACTATTATTGTCTGTGGACAGAGGGGGCCGAGGTGCAGGTTGCAACAGTACCTTGGCCCCCTCTATCCACAGACAATCACCAGTTTAGAGGTCCAGGGGCTCGGCCCCTGGTGGGGGTTCGGGGGCAACGCCCCCACCTTGCTCGCTGCCCTCCGCACATGACCCCCGCCCTCGCGTCGGCGCGCCGATTGGTGGTCAAGATCGGCAGTGCGCTGGTGGTGGACGAGGCGCAGGCGGCGCCTCGGATGGCGTGGCTGGCGAGCGTGGCCGCCGATATTGCCGCGTTGCGGGCGCGCGGGGTGGATGTGATCGTGGTCAGCTCGGGGGCGATCGCGCTGGCCCGGCGCACCCTGAAGCTCACCCGCAAGCGGTTGCGGCTGGAGGAGAAGCAGGCGGCGGCGGCGGTCGGCCAGATCCGGCTGGCGCAGGCCTGGACCGAGGTGTTGCAGGCCGAGGGCCTCACCGCCGCGCAGTTGCTGCTGACCCTGGAGGACACCGAGGATCGCCGCCGCTACCTCAACGCCCGCGCCACGCTGACCACGCTGCTCGACCTGTCCTGCGTGCCGGTGATCAACGAGAACGACAGCATCGCCACTGCCGAAATCCGCTTTGGCGACAATGATCGCCTGGCCGCCAGGGTGGCCGAGATGGTGCAGGCCGACCAGTTGATCCTGCTGTCCGACATCGACGGCCTGTATACCGCCGACCCGCGACGGAACCCGGAGGCCACCCATATCCCGGTGGTGCCGGCGATCAGCGCGGAGATCGAGGCGATGGGGGGCGATCCGCCGCCGGGTTATTCCAGCGGCGGCATGCGCACCAAGCTGGTGGCGGCGCGCATCGCCACTGGCGGCGGCTGCGCCATGGCGATCGCCCTGGGCGGCGTGCCGAATCCGCTGCGCGCGTTGGAACAGGGCGGCCGCTGCACCTGGTTTCTGCCGCATCCCGAGGGCCATTCCGCCCGCAAGCGCTTCATTCTCGGCTCGCTGGATCCGCATGGCAGCTTCACGCTGGATGCCGGCGCTGCGCGGGCGTTGGCGCAGGGCCGCTCGCTGCTGCCCGCCGGGGTGCGCGCCACCGCCGGCCGGTTCCAACGCGGCGACGCGGTGGAATTACTGGGGCCGGACGGCGCCCGGCTGGGCCGCGGCCTGACCGCCTATGCCAGCACCGACGCCGCCCGCATCATCGGCCACCGCTCGGACGAGATCGAGGCGATCCTCGGCTGGCGTGGCCGCGACGTGCTGGTGCATCGCGACGACCTCGTGTTGCACTCGGCCTAGCGCGCGCGGCAAGATCGAACGGAGGGCAGTTGCCATGGACGCCATCGCCGAACCCACCGCGACCACCTGGACGCACGCGGCCGCCACCCGTGCCCGTGCCGCGTCGTCGGTGCTGGCGCAATCCCCGGCCGAACAGCGCAACGCGGCGCTGCGGCAGGCCGCCACCGCATTGCGTGCGGCCAGCGCGGCGATCGTCGCCGCCAATGCCCGCGATCTCGCGGCGTTCGATGCCGCCGGCGGCACCCCGGCGTTCCGCGACCGCCTGGCGCTGTCGCCCCCCCGCGTCGAGGCGATGGCCGAGGGGCTGGACGGCATCGCCGCCCTGCCAGACCCGCTGGCCCGCACCCTGGCCGAGTGGAGCATGCCCAACGGCCTGCAGTTCCAGCGCATCGCGGCGCCGATCGGGGTGATCGGCATGATCTACGAGAGCCGCCCGAATGTCGGCGCCGACGCCGCCGGGCTGTGCCTGAAATCCGGCAACGCGGTGATCCTGCGCGGCGGGTCGGACAGCTTCCATTCCGCCCGCGCCATCCACCAGGCCGTCACCGCCGGGCTGGCCGCCGCCGGCCTGCCGGAGGACGCGGTGCAGATACCCCCGGCCACCGACCGCGCCTATGTCGGCGCCATGCTGGCCGCCGCCGGCAGCATCGACCTGATCATCCCGCGCGGCGGCAAATCCCTGGTGACCCGCGTGCAGGCCGAGGCGCGGGTGCCGGTGCTGGCCCATGCCGAGGGCCTCTGCCACACCTATATCCACGCCCAGGCCAATCCCGACATGGCCCGCGCCATCCTGCTCAACGCCAAGCTGCGCCGCCCCGGCGTCTGCGGCGCCACCGAGACCCTGCTGATCGACGCCGCCATCGCCCCGAGCCTGCTGCCGCTGCTGGTCGCCGACCTGCGCGCCCAGGGTTGCGATTTCCGTGCCGGCCCCCGCGCCCGCGCCATCGTGCCCGACCTGCCGCCGGCCGCACCCGGCGATTTCGACACCGAATGGCTGGCGCCGATCCTGTCCGTCGCGGTGGTCGATGGGGTGGCGGCAGCGCTGGCGCATATCCGCGCCCATGGCAGCGAGCACACCGAGGCGATCGTCACCGACGACGCGCAGGCCGCCGAGCAGTTCCTGCGCGGCCTGGACAGCGCGGTGGCGCTATGGAACGCCTCCACCCAGTTCTGCGATGGCGGCGAGTTCGGTTTCGGTGCCGAGATCGGCATCGCCACCGGCCGTCTGCACGCCCGCGGCCCGGTCGGGCTGGAGCAGCTCACCAGCTTCCGCACCCTGGTGCGCGGAGCCGGGCAGGTGCGCCCCTGAACACCGTCCCGCGCTTCGGCGACCGCCGCCGCACCCGCATCGGGCTGCTCGGCGGCTCGTTCAACCCGGCGCATGCCGGGCATCGCCATGTCGCCGAGCTGGCCCGCACCCGGCTGCGGCTGCATCAGGTCTGGCTGCTGGTCTCGCCGGGCAATCCGCTGAAACCCGCCGCGGGCATGGCGACGCCGGCCGCCCGGCTGGCCTCGGCCCGCACCATCGCCGATGGCCGCCGCATCGTCGCCACCGACATCGAGACCCGCATTGGCACCCGCTACACCGCCGACACGCTGCGCGCCCTGCGCCGCCGGTTTCCGCTTGTGCAGTTCGTCTGGCTGATGGGCGCCGACAATCTGGCGCAACTGCCGCGCTGGCGCGATTGGCGGCGGATTGTCGCCGATGTGGTTGTTGCCGTGCTGCCGCGCCCTACCTACAATTACCCCGCGCTTGCGGGTCTCGCGGCGCAGCGCCTGCGCCCCGCCCGCCGCCCTGCCCGCGCCGCTACCGTGCTTGTCGCCGCCCCGCCGCCCGCCTGGGCGTTCCTGCCGGTGCCGCAGCACGGCGCCTCTGCCACCGCCATCCGCCAGGCCGCTTCAGGAGTATAGCACCATCGCCAGAAACCCACCGCCGCCGCGCCCGCC
>JBEPTZ010000200.1:0-5833 GCA_041691815.1 Rhodospirillales bacterium
CCGGGAGTTGCGTGCCATGGGCTATCGCAAGCTGTCGGCCCGGCCGCGCCATCACGCCCAGGCAGATGGCGCGATTGACGTTGTTAAAAAGACTTCCCCGAGGTCCTGGCAACGGTCGCGGCCGGCAACAAGGTTGCGCCTGCCCGCATAGGGATATGGTTCGCCGATGAAGTCAGAATTGGCCAGAAGAACAAGATCACCCGGCGGTGGGCGCGGCGTGGTTCCAGACCGTCAGCACCGAAGGACCAACGAACCGCCTCGACCTAGACCTTCGGTGCCAACTGCCCGCAGCACGGCAAGGGAGCAGCCCTGGTGCTGCCACGCTGCAACATCAACGCGATGAACCTGCACCTGGCGGAGATCGCGCCGGCGGTGGCGCCCGGAGCACATGTGCTGCTGCTCGTCGACCAGGCCGGATGGCATATGTCCGCCAAGCTCGTGGTCCCGCCCAACATCACCATCGTGCCGCTGCCGCCGAAGTGTCCGCAACTGAATCCGATCGAGAACCTCTGGCAATTCCTGCGCGACAACTGGCTGTCGAACCGCGTGTTGACCTCCTACGACAACATCGTCGACCATTGCTGCGACACCTGGAACAAGCTGCTCGAGCAGCCGTGGCGCATCATCGCCATCGGATTGCGCGACTGGGCACACCGGTTCTGATCACGGAGATTGGGTATTACCCATCGGGAGATCGATAGGGGGCATCTTCCGCCGCCGGCAAGTTGGTTTGACCGTGCCACTGTGAGAGTGTCCGGGCCGCCGGCAGGCCTTGGCATCAGATCACCTTGTTCTCGTTGAGTTGATGGATCTCCTCCTCGGACAGACCCGACTCGTCGCGATACACCACCGCGTTGTCGCGCCCAAGCACGCCGCTCGGCCGGATCGGCAACATCTCGCTCTCGGCGAAGCGCAGCGGCGAGTGCGGCAAGACCACCTGGCCCAGCAGCGGATGGTCGACCCAGTGCAGCATGCCGCGGGCGTGCATGTGCGCGTCGTTCACCACCTCATTGATGTCGCGCACCGGCGCGCATGGCACGCGGTGGCGGGCGAAGTGCTCGAATAACTCCTTGCGGTCGAACCGTTCGGTGTAGCCGGTGACCAGCGCGTCCACCTCGGCCATATGAGCCACCCGTGTCTTGAGACTGGCGAAGCGCGGATCGGATTGCAGATCCTCATGGCCCATCGCCTTCAGCAGCGCGTGCCACTGCACCTCGCTGACGCAAATAATGGCAATATGGCCGTCGCGCGCCGGATAGACGTTGTACGGCGCCTCGGCCATGCCGCCATGGTGGTTGCCGGTGCGCGGCGGCGCCTCGCCGCCGCTGCCATACCAAAGGCCGAGGTTGGAGGCGAGCGAGGGATACACCGCCTCCTGCATCGACACCTCGACCAGCCGGCCGGTGCCGGTGCGCTCGCGCTCGAACAAGGCGGTGGCGACCGCCGCATACAGGTGCACACCGCCGAAAAAATCGCATAGCGCCGGCCCCGCCTTCACCGGTTCGCGGTCAGGAAACCCGGTGATCGACATCACGCCGGCCATCGCCTGCACGGTGAGGTCCATCGCCAGGAAGTCACGGCTCGGTCCGGTCAGGCCATAGCCGGAGCCCGAGGCGTAGATCAGCCTCGGATTGATCTGCCGCAGTGCCTCCCAACCCACGCCCAGACGGTCCATGACCCCGGGGCGAAATTCTCCAACAGCACGTCGGCGCGCTGCACCAGCCGTTGCAGCAGTTCGCGTCCACGCGCGGCCTTTAGGTTCAGCGTCACCGTATGCTTGTTGGAGTTCAGCATGGCGAACGGCAGCGCTGCTCCACCGACCGCACCACGCCGGCGCAGGTTGTCGCCGTCGGGCTGCTCCACCTTGATCACCTCGGCGCCGGCCATCGCCAGCAGGAAGCCGCAATATGGGCCGTTGTAGATCTGCCCGAGGTCGAGCACGCGCACATCGGTGAGCGGCAGCTTGCGGCTGCCATGAGTCCGGGCGTCGGCGACGGTCTGCGGCATGGCCTGCGTCCTCCCCAGGCGGCGACAGCTGCCGACTGCTGCTATTCAAGCGTGGCGAGTTCAGTGTCCGGCGAGGTCTGCGCCTCGATATGCTGCCGGTAGGCGCTGATGTGGTGCGCCATCCGCCGCTCCGCCGCGGCCCCGTCGCGGGCGCGGATCGCGTCGGCCACCCGCCGGTGCGCGCCGATCACCGCCGAGCGTACCGCCGGCGAGTTGTGCGGCTCGTCGAGGCCCGAGGCGGCGTAGCGCAGCGGCCCGATCGCCTTCCAGAAGCCAATCAGGAGGTCATTATGGCTGGCCAGCACCACCGCGCTGTGCCAGCGGATATTGCCCTCGGTCCAGGCCGGCAGTTCGCTGAACGCCGCCTCCATGCCCGCCTGCGCGGCGTCCAGTTCGGCGAGGTCGGCCTCGCTGCGGTGTATCGCCGCCAGCCTGGCCAGCGGCGGCTCGATCGCCCCGCGCACCTCCAGCAGGGCGCCGAAGCGGATGTGCCGGCCGCGGATGAACAATGCGATCGCCCGTTGCAGCGCGTCGTGCCCCGGCAGTTGCGGCACCGAGCCGCCGCCGCGCCCCGGCCGGGTCGCCAGCAGCCCCTCGACTTCCAGCATGCGCAGCGCCTCGCGCACCGAGGCGCGGCTGAGGCCGGAGGTTTCGGCCAGGTGGCGTTCGGTGGGCAATGCCGCGCCGACGACATAGGTGCCGCTGAGGATGCCCTCGCGCAGGTGTTCGGCCAGCACCCCGGAGGCTTTGAGCACCTGGATGCGGCCGAGCGTGGGCCTGGATTGGGTGGTGGGCATACTGCTCCTTTTGAAGTCAAGTGTAGCTGCCCGGGTTTTGGCCTGTCAATTTAAAGGTCAGACCAAAGCTTGACCTCGCTGTGCAATCAAGGCTTGAATGCCGGCGAAGCAGCGCCCCAGGCGACGCACCCGGCACGCGCGGGAGGAACGCATGAATTCGACACCGGCGAGGCGCTGCGTAGTCATTGTTACCGGCGGCGGCCGGGGCATCGGGGCCGCCACGGCGCGGCTACTCGGCCGCCAGGGCGCCGATGTGGTGGTCAACTATCGCGCCGCCCAGGCCGAGGCCGACGCCGTGGTGGCCGACATCGCGGCGGCCGGCGGGCGGGCGATCGCGGTGGCCGGTGACGTTGCGGAGGAAGCCGACGTGCTGCGGCTGTTTAGGGCCTGCGATGATGCCTTCGGCCCGCTCACCGGCCTGGTCAACAACGCCGGCCTCGGTGGGCTGAAGCACCGGGTGGAGGAGACCGATTTCGCCTACACGCTGCGGCTGATGCGGGTCAACCTAGGCGGCGTGATCCTGTGCACCCGCGAGGCGGTCAGGCGCATGTCCATCCGCACCGGCGGCAGTGGCGGCGCCATCGTCAACGTCTCCTCGATCGGCGCGGTCACTGGTTCGCCCAACGCGTTCACCGACTATGCCGCCACCAAGGGGGCGGTGGACAGCTTCACGATCGGCGTGGCCGGAGAGACCGCCGGCTACGGCATCCGGGTCAACGCGGTTCGGCCCGGCATGATCGACACCGACATCCACGCCAGTTCGGGCATGCCCGACCGGGTGGCCCGCCACGGCGCAAAAATGCCCATCGGACGCGCCGGAACTGCGGCAGAAGTCGCCGAAATTATCGTCTTCCTGCTCTCTTCCAGGGCGTCCTACATCACTGGCACGATCATGAACGTGGCAGGTGGCGTGCGCTGATTGGTCTTACCTTTAATGCCGGTAGTCCAAATGCCTCTGGCCATTCGCTGACCCGCAACGGGAGGAACAGGTGACATGAGCAAGCCATCCGCGGACGCCGCCCTCGGCGCGTGGGAGATGCCCGAAGAACTGCGCATGCTGCAGGAGACGGTGCGCCGCTTCATGCGCCACGAGGTGAAACCCGAGGAGGACAGGCTCCCGCACGACGCCACCAGGCTACCTCTTGAGGTGCTGACGCCGCTGCAGGCCAAGGCCCGCGCGCTGGGCCTGTGGAACGTGGAATCACCGTCGGAATGGGGTGGCGCCGGGCTCAGCCTGCTCGGCCAGGCGGTGGTCGCCGAGGAATCCAGCCAGTGCCGCATGGGGCTCTACATCCCGGCCTGCCACGCCTTCGGCTGGGACCCGCCGAACGCCATCTTCGAGGGGCGGCGCGACCAGATCGAGAAATACGCGGTGCCGACCATCGAGAACGGCAGCAAGACCTTCGTGGCGATCTCCGAACCCTCAGGCGGCTCCGACCCCGGGCGGGCGATCCAGACCCGCGCCGAGAAGCAGGGCGATCGCTACATCCTCAACGGCACCAAGATCTGGATCTCCGGCGCCGGCGAGGCGAACTGGGGCCTGGTGTTCGCCCGCACCGGCCCCTCCAAGGGTCGCGACGGCATCACCAGCTTCATCGTCGAGACCGCGTCGAAGGGTATCAGCCTGAAGCCGATCCCGGTGATCCGCGCCTACTCGCCGTACGAGGTCAATTTCGTCGACGTCGAGGTGCCAGAGGAGAACCGGCTGGGCGGCGAGGGCGAGGGCTTCAAGCTGGCCGAGACCTGGCTGGTGCACGCCCGCATCCCCTATGCTGCGGCGGTGATCGGCGTCGCCCAGGCCTCGCTGCAACTGGCCATCGAGTGGGCGCGCCAGCGGGTGACCTTCCGCTCGCCGCTGGCCGACAAGCAGGCGATCCAGTGGATGATCGCCGATTCCGAGATCGAGCTGCGCGCGGCGCGGCTGCTGGTCTACCAGGCGGCGTGGCGCGGCGACCTCGGCTACGACATCAAGATGGAGGCTTCGATCTGCAAGGTCTACGCCACCGAGGCGGCCGGGCGGGTGGTGGATCGCTGCATGCAGATCTTCGGCGGCCTCGGCGTCGCGGCCGAGATGCCGCTGGAGCGCTGGTATCGCGAGCTGCGCATCAAGCGCATCGGCGAGGGCCCGTCCGAAGTGCACCGCATGGTCGTCGCCCGCGACCTGATCCAGGGCCAGCGCGGCGGCTGAAGGAGAGCAAAACATGTCGATCGATGTGACTGTCGAGGATGGCGTCTGCACCATCGTCATCAACCGCCCCGAGCGGATGAACGCGATGGATGCGGCGCACTACAAGGGCCTGTCCGACGCCTGGATCCGGGTGCGCGACGACGGCGCGATCCGCTGCGCCATCATCACCGGCGCCGGCGAGCGGGCGTTCAGCGCCGGGGCCGACATCAAGACCTTCCTGACCGCGCCGGCCGAGTTCGACCAGATGTGGCTGACCCAGCGCGACATGCTGCTCAATCGCGGACTGGAGGTGTGGAAGCCGGTGATCGCCGCGGTGAACGGCTACTGCCTGGCCGGCGGCATGACGCTGCTGATGGCCACCGATATCCGCATCGCCGCCGAGCACGCCACCTTCAACATCGCCGAGGTGAAGCGCGGCATCGTGCCGGGCAACGGCGGCACCCAGCGCATCCTCGACCAGTTGCCCTACGCCATCGGCATGGAACTGCTGCTGACCGGCGATTCCATCGACGCCGCCCGGGCGGCGCATTTCGGCCTGGTCAACAAGGTGGTGCCGATGGACAGGCTGATGGACACCGCGCGCGAATACGCCACCCGCATTGCCGCCAACGCCCCGCTGGCGGTGCAGGCAGCCAAGGAGCTGGCGGTGCGTTCGCGCGAGATGGACCGGGTGACCGGGCTACGGGTGGAGGCGCTGACCAATCGCCTGTTGCAGGCTACCGAGGACGCGAAGGAAGGCCCGGCGGCGTTCGCTGCCAAACGCAAGCCCGAGTTCCGGGGGCGCTAAGGCGCCCTGCACGAATAAGCGATTCGCGTTGAGGTTATCGTTGGAGGTGGATTC
>JBEPTZ010000201.1:0-5803 GCA_041691815.1 Rhodospirillales bacterium
GGCGGGGCCGGCGACGGCGGGCGCGGCGGCGGTAGCGCAGCCGGCGCCCCGGCCGGCGGCGGCACGATCGGCCGCAGGGTCGCCATCACCGCCGGCAGTTCGCCGCTCGGGTTGCCCAGCAGCACGTCGAAGCTGAACCGGCTGCCCTCGCCCTCGGTGCTCTCCACGCCGATGCTGCCGCCCATCCGCTCGATCAGCCGCCGGCTGATCGCCAGCCCCAGCCCGCTGCCGCCGAACCGGCGCGAGATCGAGTTGTCCACCTGGGTGAACTCGTCGAACAAACGCCCCAGCGCCTCCTTCGGGATGCCGATGCCGGTATCGCTAACCGTGATGTTCAGCCGTACCCCGTCCGGCTCGGAGCGGATGCGGCTCACCGCCACCCGCACCCCGCCCTCATGGGTGAATTTCAGCCCGTTGGAGATCAGGTTCAGCAGCACCTGGCGCAGCCGGTGCGGGTCGCCGACCACGCCGCGCGGCACATCCTCGCCGATCTCGGCGTGCAGCGAGAGCCCCTTGGCGCGGGCCTGCTGGGACAGCAATTCGATGGTGCCGCGCACCACCGCGGCGATATCGAACGGCGTCTCCTCCAGGTCCAGCCTTCCTGCGTCCAGGCGCGAGAAATCCAGGATGTCGTTGATCAGTTGCAGCAGATGCTGGCCGGATTCCATGACAATGCGCACGTAATGCTGCTCGGTGGCGCCGAGCCGCATATCCAGCAGCAGCCCGGCGACGCCGATGATGCCGTTCATCGGGGTGCGGATCTCGTGGCTCATCACCGCCAGGAACTCGCTGCGCGCCCGCCCGGCCGTCTCGGCGGCGTCGCGCGCGGCGGCCAGGGCGGCCTCGGTGCGATGGCGGTCGGTCACATCGGTGAAGGTGCGCACCGCACCGCCGCGCCGCAGCAGTGCTGTGCGCACCTCCAGCACCTGCCCGTTCGGCCGGGTGCGCTCCATCACCTCGTTGTCGATGATCGGCACCCCGGCCGCCAGCTGGGCGATGATCGTCTTCGGCGCCTGCTCGCGCGGGCCGAATTCGTTGTTGTCGAACTGCCACTGCACCAGCTGCATGAAGCTCGGCATGGTATCCAGCAGGCTGTCGGGAATATCGAGCAGCTCCGCCAGCCGGCGGTTCATCACCGGCATGTTGCCGGCGGCATCGATCATCAGGATGCCCTGGTCGATGCTCTGCAGCGTCACCTCCAGCACCTCGCGCGAGGCCGCCAGCCGCTGGTGCTGGCGCAGCATGATCAGCGCGGCTGCCGAGATCAGCACCGTCAGCACCACCCCGAGCCCGGTGGTCTGCAGCCGATGCTGGCGAAACCCGGCGAACACCGCGGCCTCCGGCAGCCCGGCCATGATCGTCAGCCCGTATTGCGGCACCCGGCGGAAGCTGATCAGCCGGCTGGTGCTGCCGCCGGCGTTGAGCCGGCGCAGGGTGCCCGCCGTGGTCTCCGGCGCCAGCACGAGGGCGGCGTCGGCGCCGGTATAGGGTACGCCGATGCCGCCCTCGGTGAGCGGATCGCGGGCCACCACCAGGCCGTTCGGCCCCACCACCAGGGTGATCGCGCCGTCCACCCCCATCGCCGCATGAAACTGGGTCAGCAGGCTGCTCGGCAGGCTGGCGACCAGGAAACCGTCCGGCTGGCCGTCCGGACCGGTGATCCGGCGGATGGCGTTCAGCGACCATGCATGGGCGCCCAGGTCGCGCGTCGGCCCGCTCAGCAGCAACCGGTCCGGCCCTGGCCTGGCCAGTTCGGCCAGCATCGCGGCGTCCACCGGCGTCGGCCAGGCAACACCGCTGTCGGTGCTGGCGCGCAATATGCCGGCCGCGTCCATCCAGCCCATATGTGCGGCACCACTGCCCGGCGCCAGCGCCGCCAGCCGGCCCAGGTCGAAGTCGGTGGGGTTGCGCAGATAGGCGGCGCGGGTGAACAGCAGGGCCTGGTCGATGGCGTCCAGGTTGCGCCGGGCGATCTCGGCATTGCCGACCGCCAGATCGGTGGTCTGCTGGTAGGCGGTGGTTTCGGCCTGCTCGTATTCCCGCAGCAGGCGAAAATAGATCGCCGCCCAGATGGTGGCGATGGCGCACAGCACCACCACGGCATAGATCAGCCCGGAATCGCGCAGCCGCGCCCTGCTGTCGAACTGCGGGGCTGAAAAATCCAGCGTCTCGGGCGGTTTCGCGGTGGAATCGGGCAGGGCGGTGTCTCCGTGACCCCGCATCAAAGCACGCCGGGCGGGGAAAAATCCATCATCGGCGCCGGGTTCAATCGCGGGCCGGATCGGCGCAAGCTGGCGCCGGCAACACGGGACGCACGCAGATGGGACAGAACGCCTTCGGTCAGCCGATGCTGCGGAAGGAAGATGCCAGGTTGCTGACCGGCGGCGGCTGCTTCACCGCCGATCTGCTGCGGCCGGGAATGGCCCATGCGGTGGTGCTGCGCAGCCCGCATGCGCATGCCCGGATCACCGCGATCGATACCCAGGCGGCCCGCGCCATGCCGGGGGTGCTGGCGGTGCTGACCGGGGCGGATTATCGCGCCGCCGGGCTGGGCGGGATTCCGGCCGGGACCGAGCTGGCGAAATTTCCCGGCACCGGGGCCGAATCGGCCTATCGATTCCGGCCGAAACATCACGTTCTGGCGGCAAAAACCGTGCGATTCGTCGGTGATTCGGTGGCCCTGGTGGTGGCCGAAACCCTGGCCCAGGCGCGTGATGCGGCCGAAATGGTTATGCTGGATTACAGTCCCGAATCGGCCGTAACCGGCACCGCCAGCGCCGAGGGCGGTGCGGCGGTGTGGCCGCAGGCGCCGGACAATGTCTGCTTCCGCTGGCATGCCGGCGATGCAGCCGCGGTGGCCGCCGCCTTCGCCGCCGCCGACCGGGTGGTGCGCCTCGATACCGTCAACCCGCGCATCCATGTCGGCAGCCTGGAGACCCGTGGCGCGATCGGCGAATACGACGCGGGCAGCGGCAAATACACCCTGACCACCGGCAGCCAGATGCCGCACGGGCTGAAGCACGCGCTGGCCGAGCATGTGCTGCATGTGCCGCCGGAACTGGTGCGGGTGGTGGTGGCCGATGTCGGCGGCAGTTTCGGCATCAAGAACGCGCTGTATCCTGAACAGATTCTTGTCCTTTGGGCGGCAAAGCGGCTGGGTCGGCCAGTCGCCTGGATCGGCGAGCGCAGCGACGGTTTCCTGTCCGACTACCAGGCCCGCGACAATGTCTACGCAGCCGAGATCGCCTTGGATCAACAGGCGCGGTTCCTGGCGTTGCGGGTGACCTCCACCGCCGCGGTCGGCGCCTATCTGGCGCCGCAGGGGCAGTTGTCGCCGACCGCCAACACGCCGGCGCTGGCCGGGGTGTATCGGTTTCCGGCGATCGAGGTCTCGGTCACCGGCGTGTTCAGCAACACCGCGCCAACCGAGGTGTATCGCGGCGCCGGGCGGCCGGAGGCGGTGTATCTGCTGGAGCGCACCGTGGACCATGTGGCGCGGCAGATCGGCATGGACCGGATGGAGTTGCGCCGGCGCAACATGCTGACGCCGGAGGAACTGCCGTTCCAGACCGCGCTCGGCCTGCGCTACGACAGCGGCGACTTTCCGGCGATGTTCGAGACCGCGCTGCAACGCGCGGATTATGCGGCATTTCCCGAACGCAAAGCGGAGGCCGCGGCGCGTGGTCGGCGGCGCGGCATCGGGCTGGCGCATTACTGCGAGCGGGTGGCCGGCTCGTGGGGCGAGCATGGCTGGATGGAGATGGGCCAGGACGGCCGGGTGCGGGTGATGGTCAGCACGATGTCCAACGGCCAGGGCCACGCCACCGCCTATGCGCAACTGGTGGCCGACCGGCTGGGCATCGAGCCGGAAGATGTCGAGGTGATCCAGGGCGATACCGACCGCACCCCGTTCGGCCACGGCACCGGCGGCTCGGCCTCGCTGCCGATCGCCGGCGCGGCACTGGCGGTGGCCGCCACCGAGTTGATCCACAAGGCGCTGCCGCTGGCCGCCGAGGCGCTGGAGGCGGCGGCCGCCGATGTGGCGTTCGCCGACGGCCGGTTCCGCATCGTCGGCACCGACCGCGCAGTGGGGCTGGCGGCGGTGGCGGCACGGCTGCCGGCGGGGGCGCTGCTGGAGGCGGATGGGTTCTGGAAGCCGGACGGGCCGACCTTCCCCAATGGCTGCCACGTCGCCGAGGTGGAGGTCGATCCGGAGACCGGCGCCTGGACCGTCGAGCGCTACACCATGCTGCATGAT
This sequence comes from Rhodospirillales bacterium, assembly GCA_041691815.1. Taxonomy (GTDB): domain Bacteria; phylum Pseudomonadota; class Alphaproteobacteria; order Acetobacterales; family Acetobacteraceae; genus 70-18. Next base: position 4,259 of record JBEPTZ010000201.1, read on the forward strand.
TTCGGCCAGGTGCTGAACCCGATGCTGCTGCAGGGCCAGTTGCAGGGCGGCGTGACCCAGGGCATCGGCCAGGCGGCGTTCGAACACGTGGTGCATGACGCCGAGAGCGGGCAACTGCTGACCGGCTCGTGGCTGGACTACCAGTTGCCGCGTGCCGACGAAATTCCGCCGCTGCTGCTGGAAACCCTGCCGACCGCCGCCCCGGCCAACCCGCTCGGCGTCAAGGGCTGCGGCGAGGCCGGGGCGGCCGGCGGTGCGCCGGCGGTGATGAACGCGCTGGCCGACGCGCTGGCCGATCGACTGACGGGGGGCCGCCCGATTGATATGCCGGCGACCGCCGAGCGGGTGTGGCGGGCGCTGCGCTTGTAGCGCCGGCCAATCAGTCGGGGATGATTCAGTTGGGGATTTTGCCGCCAGGGGTGATGCCGTCGACGATGCCGGGGAGCGATTTGGCCAGCGTACCGAGCACCTCCTGCTCCTCCATCTGGGCGTGCGAGGCGATGCGCTTCAGTTCGTGCGGGGTGAGCAACTGGCGCAACTGCGCCACGGTGATCGGCTTGTTCTGCCCCGCACCGGTCCAGGAGTGGCCGATCTCGATCAGGCCGGCCTTGTCCATGCGGGCCAGCAACTCGTGCAGGTCGATACCGTCCGGCGGCGGCGCGAACAGGCCCTCCAGGATGCGGAGCAGCCGCGGCCGGGTGGCGTCGGGGCCAACCATATATCCGGTGATGACGTCGAGGATGCCCATGGGAACTCCTTGCCAGGCTGGTGATTGCGACGCCCCCTATGGGGCACCGTCAGGAACGGCGGAAATGTGGCAGGCGCAAAACAACGGTTGATTGGAGAACAGGATGACTGCCGATCTGGTGTGGCTGGTCTGGGCTGGGGTGCTGGCTTTCGTGCTGGTGGTGGTGGCGGCGCTGGGGGTGATGTTGCAGGTGGGGTTGCCGGCGCTGGCCGGCAACCGGGAGAACCTGCCGCCGGCCGCCGGCTGGGCCGGGCGGGCACAGCGGGCGCATCGCAACATGATGGAGAATCTGCCGCTGTTCATCATCCTGGTGGTGGCGGCGCATCTGGCCGGCAAGGCCGATGGCATGGCGCTCACCGGCTGCGCGGTATTCGTCTGGGCCAGGGTGGCGCATGCGGTGGTCTATATCGCCGGGATTCCCTGGCTGCGGACGCTGTGCTGGGCGGTCTCGGTGGTCGGGCTGGTGATGATCCTGGGCAGGATCATGTGACGCGGAGGCCGGCGCCTGGCGGGGTGAGGGTCAGGAAGCGAGCGTCTTCTTTTTGTGAACAAAAAGAAGCAAAAAAACTTTTCATCCATGCTGCACGGGCATCATGGTGCGAGCGTGGGCGAAGCCCGGGGTGAAAGTTTTTTGGTTCTTTTTTTCAAAAAAGAACATTCCTTGCTTCCTTGCCACTTCGCTCCCGCTTAGAACCAGTTCGCCGTGTCCACCACGTTGCGCAGCGCGCCGCCTTCCAGCATGGCGCGGCAGTTGTCGCGCAGGATGGCGTAGCGGCGCTCGTTGAGATGCGGGCCGT
>JBEPTZ010000202.1:0-5787 GCA_041691815.1 Rhodospirillales bacterium
CCCCCCCCCCCCGCCGTCCCCCCCGTTGAAAAATCCCCCGGGCGCTCCCTCCCCGGCGCCGGGCGCGCGGCGGCCAACCCGTTGTGTTCTCCTTTTTGGTAGAAGAAGGCATCGCACTCCTGGCTCTTCGTTTTGTCGCGTGATTCAGACCTTCGTCTGATTCCAGCTACGGTCATCACGCTCTACGCCTTGGCGATCACCTGCCGCGCCACCGCCAGCGCCTGCTCGATCTGCGCCGCAGTTACCCCGAGATGGGTGCAGGCGCGCACCCGGTAGCGGCCGTTGGTGGAGAACGCCACCCCTTGCCGCCGCGCCGCACCGGCAAACTCCGCCGCCGTCATCCCGGCGCCCTGGGTGTTGAAGAATACCAGGTTGGTATGCGCGTCCTCGGCGGTGATGCCGGGAATCTGCGCCAGCCCGCGCACCAGCGACCTGGCGTTGACATGATCCTCGGCCAGCCGGTCGATATGGTGATCCAGCGCGTAGATGCAGCCCGCCGCCAGCATGCCGGACTGCCGCATCGCGCCGCCCATGCGCTGCTTCCAGCGCCAGGCGGTGCCGATGAACTCGCGCGAGCCGACCAGCACCGCGCCGACGCCGGTGCCCAGCCCCTTGGTGAAATCCAGCCACAGGCTGTCGAAGCCGGCGACCATCTCCTTCACTGCGACGCCCGACTCGACCACCGCGTTCATCAGCCTGGCGCCGTCGATATGGGTGGCCATGCCGTTCTCGCGGGCGATCGCACTGATCTCGTTGAGGCGGGCCAGCGGCCACACCGTGCCGCCGCCGGAATTGGCGGTCTGCTCCACCTCCACCAGGGTCTGCGGCGGCGCGTTGCGGTTGCGCGGGCGGATCGCGGCGCGCAGCGTGTCGCCGTCGAACTGGCCCGAGGCGCCCTTCAGTCCGGTGATCTGCGCGCCGGCGATCGCCGCCGCACCGCCGCCCTCGCTGGTCAGGATATGGGCACTCTCATGCGCCAGAATCTCGTCGCCGGGCCGGCAATGGGTGGCCATGGCGATCTGGTTGCACATCGTGCCGGATGGCAGGAACAGCGCCGCCTGCTTGCCCATCAACGCCGCCATCCGCTCCTGCAGCAGGTTGGTGGTGGGGTCGAGGCCCATTTGCTCGTCGCCCACCTCGGCCGCCAGCATCGCCGCCTTCATCGCCTGGGTCGGCTGGGTCTGGGTGTCGGAATACAGATTGACGCTGACCGGCGGCAGATCGGCGCCGGTGCGCAGCGGGGCATAGTCCATTATGCGGTCTCCATCCTGGGGAACGGACAGAGAAGCAGGTAGCGGCGGGGTGCGCCAGATGGGGGGGCGCGGGAGGCCGGCAACAGGAAGGCAAGGATGTTCTTTTTTGAAAAAAAGAACCAAAAAACGTTTGTCCGGGGCTTCGCCCGCGCTCGCACCAGGGTGCCACCGCACGGCGCAGATGAAACGTTTTTTTGCTTCTTTTTGTTCACAAAAAGAAGACCTTGCTCCTGTTTCCCTGGCTTGGGCGGATGACCCGCTTCAGGTGTTGCTGGCCGGCATCAGCCGCCCGAAGAACACCACCGGCCCGCTCGGCTGCCCGGTCGGCGAACCGCCCGGCGGCTCGACGCTGATCATGATCAGCATGTTCTTCTGCGGCTGCACCGCCGGAGCGGCGATGTTGACCGCGCTGCCGTGCATCGGGATCATGCCCAGGCTGGTTGGCTCGGTGGCGCCCGGCGGCTGGCCCCACAACTGCCATTGCCGGCCGTCCGGCAGTTGCGGCCGGGTGCCGGCCAGCGAGGTCATCGCCGCCAGGTGCAGCCCGCCGCCCGGCATCACCTCGGCGGCAAACGCCGGCTGGCTCTGGCCGCCGACCAGCACCGCCATGATGCGCGGCGCCGGTGCGCGCGGCACGTAGGCGATGCCGGCGAATGCCGCCGCCGCCAGCGTCGCGCCGATCGCCCAGACCCGCCACAACGCCAGCCATGGTCGGCGTGGCGCGGTGGTGGGCGACAGCGCGGCGTCGATCCGCTGCCACAGCCCCTCCGGCGGCGCTTCCAGCGCCGCCAGCGCGCTGAGTGGCGCCAGTCGGCGCTCCCACGCCGCGACCGCCTCGCGCAGCGCCGCGTCGCTGGCCAGCGCGGCGGTCACCCGCGCGGCGCTGCGCGCGTCCAGCGTGCCGAGCACATACTCGCCGGCCAGCGCGTCGCGTTCCGCCGGGTCGCGGGGCAGATCGCCGCTCACGACATGCACTCCCGCAGGCTCAGCAGACCACGGCGAATCCAGGATTTGACGGTGCCCAGCGGCAGCGCCAGCCGGGCGGCGATCTCCGGGTGCGACAAGCCGTGCACGAAGGCCAGCACGATCCCCTCGCGGTTCTTCGGCTCCAGCTTGTCGAGGCAGGCGCGCAGCCGGGCGCCATCCTCGGCGTCCGACAGCCGGTCCAGCGCATCGGCCGCCACCGGGCCGTCGCCGAGATCGGGATCGTCGCTGGGGATCTCCCGCCCCCTCCGCCGCGCCACATCCAGCGCGCCGTAGCGCACGATTGAGGACAGCCACACCGAGGCCTCGCCGCGCGTCGCGTCGAACTGGCCGGCGCGTTGCCACACCCGCAGGAACGCATCCTGCATCACATCGGCGGCGGCGGGGCGGTCACGCAGGATGGCCATGGCGATTCCGAACAGGCGGGTGGACTGCCTGACATAGACGGCGCGGAGTGCGGCGCGGTCTCCCGCGGCCACCCGGACCAGCAGCGCGTCGAGCCCATCGGCCTCGGCGCCGCCGGTTCCTGCAGCCACTACGCGCCGGCCTGCTGCGCGGATGCAGTCGGGTGGCGCGGGGCGGGGCCATAGACCACCCGCGCCCGCTGCATGAAGGCATTCACCATGCGGCGCACCGCCTCGCCGAACACCGGGCCGATCGCCAGTTGCAGCAGGCGCGAGCGGAATTCGAAATCGACGTAGAACGCCACCTTGCAGCCGCTGCCCTCGGGGTTGAACCGCCACTGGTTCTTCAGGTATTTGAACGGGCCGTTCTCGTACTGCACATCCATCGCCCCCGGCCGGTCCAGCCGCACCCGGCTGGTGAAGCTTTCGCGGAACGGGCCGAAGCCGATGGTCATATCCGCCACCAGCTCGGTGTCGCTGCGGCTGCGCACCCGGGCGCCGACGCACCACGGCAGGAATTCCGGATAGCGGCCGACATCGGCCACCAGGTCGAACAACTGGTCCGGCCGATAGCTGGTGGTCTTGGTCTCGCTATGCCGGGGCATGCGTTAATCCGCGGCAAGCTTGGCCGCTGCCAGCCGCGCACTCCGCGCCGCCTGCAATGCCGCGAAATCGGCGTCGGCGTGGTACGAGCTGCGGGTCAGCGGCGTCGCCGAGACCAGCAGGAAGCCCTTGCTGCGCGCCAGGCTGGCATAGTCGGCGAAGGCGTCCGGGGTGACGAATTCGGCCACCGCGGCGTGCTTCACCGTGGGTTGCAGATATTGCCCCATGGTCAGGAAATCGACGTCGGCGATGCGCAGGTCGTCCATCACCTGCATGATCTCCGCCCGCCCCTCGCCCAGCCCGACCATCAGGCCGGACTTGGTGAACATGGTGGGGTCGATCTGCTTCACCCGGTCCAGCAGCCGCAGCGACTGGTAGTAGCGGGCACCGGGGCGGATCGACGGATACAGCCGCGGCACCGTCTCCAGATTGTGGTTGAAGACATCCGGCCTGGCCTCGACCACCAGTTCCATCGCGCCCGGCTTGCGCAGGAAATCGGGCGTCAGCACCTCGATCGTGGTGCCGGGCGCCGCCGCCCGGATGGCGCGGATCACCGCGGCGAAATGCGCCGCCCCGCCATCGTCGAGGTCATCGCGGTCGACGCTGGTGATCACCACATGACGCAGCCCGAGCTTGGCCACCGCATCGCCGACCCGAGCCGGTTCATCGGCATCCAGCGGGCCGGGATGGCCGGTGCGCACGTTGCAGAAGCTGCAGGCGCGGGTGCAGGTATCGCCCATGATCATCATGGTGGCGTGGCGGTGCGACCAGCATTCGCCGATATTCGGGCAGGCCGCCTCCTCGCACACCGTCACCAGGTTGTGGTCGCGCATCAGTTTGCGGGTCTCGAAATACACCGGATGGTTCGGTGCCTTGACCCGAATCCAGTCCGGTTTACGCTGGATCGGGTTGTCCGGCCGATGCGCCTTCTCCGGGTGACGCAGCGCCGCATCGCCGGTGCGATGATCGATCACGAGACGAGTGGACATTCGGTTACTCCTGAGCCAGCAACCTAGAAGTGGAGGGTGCGGCCATAGGCGTCAAGCACGGCCTCATGCATGGTTTCGCTGATGGTGGGATGCGGGAAGATCGTGGCGATCAGCTCTGCCTCGGTGCTCTCCAGCGTGCGGGCGATGGTGTAGCCCTGGATCAGCTCGGTGACTTCGGCGCCGACCATGTGGGCGCCGAGCAACTCGCCGGTCTTGGCGTCGAACACCGTCTTGACCAGCCCCTCCGGTTCGCCCATGGCGATCGCCTTGCCGTTGCCGATGAACGGGAAGCGGCCGACGCGGACCTCATGCCCGGCCTCCTTGGCTTTCGCCTCGGTCATGCCCACCGAGGCCACCTGCGGCCGGCAATAGGTGCAGCCGGGGATATTGCCCCAGTTGACCGGGTGCACGCCCTCGACGCCGGCGATCTTCTCGACGCAGACCACGCCCTCGTGCATCGCCTTGTGCGCCAGCCAGGGCGGCCCGGCCAGGTCGCCGATCGCATACACCCCGGGCTCGCCGGTGCGGCACCACTCGTCGATCACCACATGGGTGCGGTCGACCTTGATTTTGGTGCCCTCCAGCCCGATGCCCTCGACATTGCCGACGATGCCGACCGCCGAGATCACCCGGTCCACGGTGATGTCCTGGGTCTTGCCGCCGGCTTCCACCGTGACGGTGACGTTGTTGGCGCCTTTCTTGACGCCCTTCACCGCCGCCGAGGTCAGGATCTTCATCCCCTGCTTCTCGAACGCCTTGCGGGCGAATGCGCCGATCTCGGCATCCTCCACCGGCAGCACCCGGTCCATCACCTCCACCACGGTCACCTCGGCGCCCATGTTGCGGAAGAAGCTGGCGAACTCGATGCCGATCGCCCCGGAGCCGATCACCAGCAGCGATTTCGGCATCGCCTCCGGCACCAGCGCATCGCGATACGCCCAGATCAGCTTGCCATCCGCCTCGATCCCCGGCAGCTCGCGCGCCCGCGCCCCGGTGGCCAGGATGATGTGCCTGGCCTTCACGGTGGCCACCGGCTTGCCGTCCTTCTCGACGGTCAGCGTCCCAGCGCCTGCCAGCTTGCCGTGCCCGTCGAACACCGTGACCTTGTGCTTCTTCAGCAGATGCGCAACGCCCGCCGACAACTGCTTCGCCACCCCGCGCGAGCGCTTCACCACCGCGGCGAAATCGAAGCGGATATTATCGGCGGCAAACCCGTAATCCTTCAGGTTATGCAGCAGGTGATTGATCTCGCTGCTGCGCAACAGCGCCTTGGTCGGGATGCAGCCCCAGTTGAGGCAGATGCCGCCCAGATTCTCCCGCTCGATCACCGCCGCCTTCATGCCAAGCTGCGCCGCGCGGATCGCCGCGACGTAGCCGCCGGGGCCGCTGCCCAATACGACGAGGTCGAAATTCTGGTCGGCCATTGTGGACTCCTAAGAAAGCAAGGGCGGGGCGCTGCCCCCCCCCCCCCCACGGGCCCCGCCCCAGGGCCAGTGTCTTTTAAACAAATCCCCGCCCCCCCGACGGCCGCCGAAGTCGTATGGCGGGTTGTGG
>JBEPTZ010000203.1:0-5734 GCA_041691815.1 Rhodospirillales bacterium
CGGTTCGGGTTCTATGAGGCGCTCGACTACACGCCGGGGCGGGTGCCGGAGGGGCAGAAGGTGGCGGTGGTGCGCAGTTTCATGGCGCATCATCAAGGAATGTCCATCGTTGCCGTCGCCAATGCGGTGCTTGACGGACTGATGCGGGCGCGCTTCCACGCCGACCCTTTGATCGAGGCGACCGAATTGCTGCTGCAGGAACGGGCGCCCCGCAGCGTGACCAGCGCCCAGGTCCGGCCCGCCGTGCACCGGCGCGTGGCTCAGGCGCTGGACGCAGCCCCCCCTGGCGGCCGACGTATCATCACCGCGCGGGCCGCGGCGCCGAGTACCCACCTGCTCTGCAATGGCAGCTACGCGGTGATGCTGACGGCCGCCAGTTCAGGCTACAGCCGGTGGCAGGATTTTGCGGTGACACGCTGGCGCGAGGACCCGACGCTGGATGACTGGGGCTCGTACATCTATCTGCGCGATGTCGCCAGCGGGCGCGTCTGGTCGGCTGGCGCCCAGCCCTGCGGCGCCGCCGCCGACGCCTATGACGTCGTTTTCCACGAGGATCATGCCGAGTTCTCGCGCCGCGACGGCAGCCTCACCACGAACATGGAAGTCCTGCTCTCGGCCGAAGAAGCCGCCGAAGTGCGCCGTATCACCGTGACCAATAACGGGCCGGTTTCCCGCACGATCGACATCACGTCCTATGCCGAGCTGTCGCTGTCGCCACAGGCGGCCGACGTCGCCCACCCGGCGTTTGCCAAGCTGTTCGTCGAGACCGAGTACCTGGTGGAGAGCGGCGCGCTGCTGGCGACGCGGCGGCGGCGAACGCCAACGGAGCCGGAGATTTGGGCCGCGCACCAGGCCGTGGCCGACGGCATCCCGCAGGTTGAGACGGATCGCGCCCGCTTCATCGGGCGTGGCCGTGATGCCCGTGACCCGGCCGCCATGGACGACGACCACGATTTATCCGGCACCGTCGGCACCGTACTGGACCCGGTGTTCGCCATTCGCCGCCGGATCACCGTGGCGCCCGGCGCCATGGCGCGGGTTACGTTCTGGACCATGGTGGCGCCCTCCCGGGCTGCGCTCGTGGCATGCGTCGATCGCCACCGCGATGCCTCCGCCTTCGATCGCGCGGCGATGATGGCCTGGACCCAGGCGCATGTGCAGCTGCACCATCTCGGCATCACGCCGGCCGAGGCCGACCTGTTCCAGCGCCTTGCCGGGCATCTGCTGTTCGCCGGCCCGGCGCTGCGCCCCGACCCGGAACGGATCAGCAGCGGCAGCGGGGCGCAATCCGGCCTGTGGGGCCAGAGCATCTCCGGTGATCTGCCGATCCTGCTGCTGCGGATCGGCGATGTCTCGGACCTCGGCATTGCCAGGCAAGTCCTGCTGGCCCACGAATATTTCCGGCTGAAGCAGTTCGCGGTCGACCTCGTTATCATCAACGAACACCCCTCCTCGTATGCGCAGGAGTTGCAGGGCGCGTTGGAGGCGCTGTTGCGCGCCCAGCAGGGTCCGGCCGGCCCTGGCCGCGGTGCCGTTCACCTGCTGCGCGCCGATCTGGTGCCGAACGCGACCTGCGCGCTGCTTACGGCGACGGCGCGCGTGGTGCTCACCGGCGCCCGTGGCCGCCTGTCCGAGCAACTCGACCGCGCCGAGCGGGCCGCGCCGACGGCCATGCGGCCCGTGCGCCCGGTAGCGAACCGGACGATGCTCGCCGCCCCGGCACCGGGGCCGCCGCTGGAGCAGTTCAATGGGCTGGGCGGGTTTGCCGAGGAGGGCCGGGAATATGTGGTCGTGCTCGGAGCCGGCCAGACAACGCCGGCGCCCTGGGTCAATATCATCGCCAACGCCGGCTTCGGCTTCCAGGTCTCGGCCGAGGGGAGTGGCTTCACCTGGGCCGGCAACAGCCGGGAGAACCAGCTCACGCCCTGGTCGAATGACCCGGTCGGCAACCGCACCGGCGAGGCCTTCTACCTCCGCGACGAAGCGAGCGGCGCGCTCTGGTGCCCGACCGCCGCGCCGATCCGTGATCCTTCGGCGACCTATGTCGCCCACCATGGCCACGGCTATAGCCGCTTCGAGCATACCGCGCACGGCATTGCCAGCAGCCTGCTGCAATTTGTGGCGCCCGGCGATCCGGTGAAGCTGTCCCGGTTGCGGCTGCGCAACACGACGGGGGCGGCACGGTCGATTTCGCTGTGCGCCTATGTTGAATGGGTGCTCGGCCCGTCGCGGCCGGCTATGGCACAGTTCGTCGATACCACGATGGATACCGAGACCGGGGCGCTGTTCGCGCGCAATCCGTGGAACGCCGAACGCAGCGGGCAGGTCGCCTTCATCGATCTCGGCGGCCGGCAGACCAGTTGGACCGCTGATCGGCGCGAATTCCTTGGGCGGAACGCCTCACTGGCGACGCCGCGTGGGATGGGCGGGGCGCTTTCCGGCCGCGTCGGCGCCGGCCTGGACCCTTGCGGCGCGCTGCGGACCACACTCGACCTGCCGGCGGGCGGCGAGGTGGAACTGGTTCTGGTTCTCGGTGCCGCCGCGGATGCCGCAACCGCGCGGGCCTTGGTGACGCAGTACCGTACCGCCGATCTCGACGCCGTGCTCGGGGCGATCGGTGAGCAGTGGCGGACGGTGCTCAGCGCGATCGAGGTCAAGACGCCCGACCGGAGCATGGACATCATGCTGAACGGTTGGCTGCTGTATCAGACGCTTGCCAGCCGCATCTGGGGCCGCGCCGGATTCTATCAGGTCAGCGGTGCCTATGGCTTCCGCGACCAACTCCAGGATGGATTGGCGCTCTGCGCCGCCCGCCCGGACCTGGTGCGCGAACATCTGCTGCGCGCGGCAGGGCGGCAATTCGTCGAGGGCGACGTGCAGCATTGGTGGCTGCCGCACTCCGGCCGCGGGGTGCGGACCCGCATTTCGGACGACTGCGCCTGGCTCGCCTACGCGGTGGCGCAGTACGTCGCGGCAACCGGTGATGGCGGCGTGCTTGATGAACAAGTGGGTTTCCTGGCCGGCGCCGCGTTGGCCGCCGACGAGCAGGATCGGTTCTTCCTGCCCGGTGCCGCCGAGGTGAGCGGAACGTTGTATGACCATTGCGCCCGCGCCCTCGATCACAGCCTGGCACTCGGACGCCACGGCCTACCGCTGATCGGCACCGGCGACTGGAACGACGGCATGAACCGGGTCGGCGAGGGCGGAGCAGGCGAGAGCGTCTGGCTCGGCTGGTTCCTGCATACCGCACTCAGCGCCTTCATTCCGCTGGCTGAAGCGCGCGACCATGCGCCGCGGCTGGCCGCCTGGCGTGCGCATGCTGCCGCCCTGCCAGAGGCGCTGGAGCGGGCCTGGGACGGCGAATGGTATCTGCGCGCCTACCACGACGATGGCACGCCACTCGGTTCGCACACCGACGCGCAGTGCTCGATCGACTCGATCGCGCAGTCCTGGAGCGTCATTTCGGGCGTGGCGCCGGCGGATCATGCCGCGCGCGCCATGGCGTCGCTGGATCAGCATCTGGTTCGCGCCGACGACAAGTTGCTGCTGGTGCTGACACCGCCGTTCGATCGGCCGGCGGTCGATCCCGGCTACATCGCCGGCTATCCCCCGGGCATTCGCGAAAATGGCGGCCAATACAGCCATGCAGCCATGTGGGCGGTGCTGGCGTTCACCGCATTGGGTGAGGGAGACAAGGCGGGGGCGCTGTTCGCCATGCTCAACCCGATCAATCACGCCAGCACGCCGGCCGAGGCCGAACGCTATAAGGTCGAGCCCTACGTGGTGGTCGCCGACATCTATTCCACGGCACCGCATGTCGGCCGTGGCGGCTGGTCCTGGTACACTGGCTCGGCCGGCTGGATGCAGCGCGTGGGAGTCGAAGGCATCCTCGGCATCCGCATCCAGGGCGCGTCGCTGCATATCACCCCCTGCATCCCGCGCTCCTGGCCGGGCTTCACCGCAACGATCACCTGGCGGTCCGCCCGTTACACCATTGCCGTCGAGAACCCGGACCGCGTCGAGCGCGGCGTCCAATCGATCACGCTTGACGGTGTCACCCTGCCAGGCGGCGCAGCGGTGGATTTGGCCGACGATGCTGGCCTACACATTGTCCGCGTGACACTTGGCAGGGCTTCGGCGGAGCAAGCGGCATGACCAATGCGATCAATCCCATGGCGGGTAAAACCCTCGATCCCTCGCTGCTGCTCGATGTACCGCGACTGCTTGCGGCGTATTCTGCCGTTTGCCCCGATCCCGCCAACCCGGCGCAACGCGTTGCCTTCGGCACGTCGGGCCACCGCGGCTCGGCCTTGCACGGCAGCTTCAACGAGGCGCACGTCCTGGCCATCAGTCAGGCGATCTGCCAGCACCGGCATGCCAACGGCATCAACGGACCGCTGTTCGCCGGCATCGATACCCACGCGCTGTCGCGACCTGCCCTCGCGACCGCGCTGGAAGTATTCACCGCCAATGGAGTTGATATCTTCGTCGATGCCAATGATGGCACGACGCCGACCCCGGTCGTCTCGCATGCGATCCTCACCTATAACCGTGGCCGAACCGATGGCTTTGCCGACGGGATCGTCCTCACCCCGTCGCACAACCCGCCCGAGGATGGCGGCTATAAATACAACCCACCGCATGGCGGCCCGGCCGAAACCGACATCACACGGGCGATCGAGGATGCCGCCAACATCCTGCTCGCCAGTCTGCCCGCGGGCGTGCGGCGCTTCACCGAGACGCAGGCCCGCACGTCGGCGCATTATCATCGTCACGACTACATCGGGCCCTATGTGGCGGATCTGGCCAATGTCGTGGACATGGAGGTAATCCGCGGATCGGGCGTGAAGATCGGCATCGACCCGCTGGGCGGGGCCGCGGTGCCGTTCTGGGAGCCGATCATCGATCGCTACCGGATCGCCGCCACCGTGGTCAGCAACGCGGTCGATCCCACTTTCCGTTTCATGACCGCCGACTGGGATGGGCGTATCCGCATGGACTGCTCCTCGCCCTACGCGATGAAGCGGCTGATCGGCATGACCGGTTCGTTCGACGTGGCCTTCGCCAACGACACCGACGCAGATCGGCACGGCATCGTCGCCGGACCAAACGGACTGATGAACCCGAACCACTATCTTGCGGCTGCGATCGCCTACCTGTTCGCCAATCGCCCCGGATGGCGCGATGACCTCGCCGTCGGCAAGACTGCCGTGAGCAGTGGCATCATCGACCGTGTCGCCAGCAAACTCGGCCGCCGACTGTTCGAGGTTCCGGTGGGCTTCAAATGGTTCGTCGACGGCCTGCTCGACGGCTCGCTGGGCTTCGCTGGCGAGGAGAGCGCCGGAGCATCGTTTCTGCGGCGCGATGGTTCGACCTGGACGACGGACAAGGACGGCCTGATTCTCGGCCTGCTTGCCGCCGAGATCACGGCTCGAACCGGCAAGAACCCCGCCGCCTGCTTTGACGGCCTGCAGCGCGAACTCGGGACGCCCTACTATGCGCGGAGCGACGCCCCGGCCACCGCGACAGAACGAGCGGCGCTGGCGGCGCCGTCGCTGGAAAGCCTGGCAATGGAAGACCTCGCCGGCGAACCAATCCGCAACACGCTGACCACAGCACCTGGCAATAGCGCCCCGCTCGGCGGGTTCAAGATCACCGCCGACAACGGCTGGTTCGCTGCCCGGCCGTCCGGCACGGAAGACGTTTACAAAATTTACGCCGAAAGCTTCCGCAG
>JBEPTZ010000204.1:0-5616 GCA_041691815.1 Rhodospirillales bacterium
ACGCCAACATCGCCGCCGGCGGGGTGCTGCCGATGTGCCAGGACACCGGCACCGCCATCGTCATGGGCAAGAAGGGCCAGCACGTCTGGGTCGAGGGTGACGAGGAGGAGGCGCTGTCCTGGGGCGTGCATCGCACCTACACCGAGACCAATCTGCGCTACTCGCAGATGGCGCCGCTCAGCATGTTCGAGGAAGTCAACACCGGCAACAACCTGCCGGTGCAGATCGACATCTACGCCGCGCCCGGCCTGCACCACGCCGACGAATACCACCTGATGTTCGTCGCCAAGGGCGGCGGCAGCGCCAACAAGACCTTCCTGTTCCAGGAAACCCGCGCCGTGCTGTCGCCCGAGCGGCTGGCGGCGTTCCTCGAAACCAAGCTGAAAACCCTCGGCACCTCGGCCTGCCCGCCCTACCACCTGGCGATCGTCATCGGCGGCACCAGTGCGGAGACCACTCTCAAGACCGTCAAACTCGCCTCCACCAAATGGCTCGACGAACTCCCCACCAAGGGCAGCCGCGCCGGCCACGCCTTCCGCGACCTGGAAATGGAGCAGAAGGTGCTGGAGATCAGCCGCAACACCGGCATCGGCGCCCAGTTCGGCGGCAAGTATTTCTGCCACGACGTCCGCGTCATCCGGCTGCCGCGCCACGGCGCCAGCCTGCCGGTCGGCATCGGCGTGTCGTGCAGTGCGGACCGCCAGGTGAAGGCCAAGATCACCCCGGAAGGCGTGTTCCTCGAAGCGCTGGAGACCGATCCGCACCGGTTCCTGCCGGAGACCACCGACGCCCATCTCGGCGGCGATGTGGTGCGCGTCGACCTCAACCGCCCGATGGCGGAAATCCGCAAGCAGCTCTCCGCCTACCCGGTGAAGACCCGCCTCTCCCTCACCGGCACCATGGTGGTGGCGCGCGACATCGCCCACGCCAAGCTGCAGGAGCGGCTGGATGCCGGCCAGGGCCTGCCCGACTACCTGAAGAACCACCCGGTCTACTACGCCGGCCCGGCCAAGACCCCGGCCGGCATGGCCACCGGCAGCTTCGGCCCCACCACCGCCGGCCGGATGGACAGCTACGTGCACGCCTTCCAGCAGGCCGGCGGCTCGTTGGTGATGCTGGCCAAGGGCAACCGCTCGAAGGCCGTCAAGGACGCCTGCAAACAGTTCGGCGGCTTCTATCTCGGCAGCATCGGCGGCCCCGCCGCCCGGCTGGCGCAGGACTGCATCCGCAAGGTGGAGGTGCTGGAATTCCCCGAACTCGGCATGGAAGCGGTCTGGCGGATCGAGATCGAGGATTTTCCGGCGTTCATCATCATCGATGATAAAGGCAACGACTTCTACGACGGTCTCTCCTGATGCGCTTCACCATCGACCGGCTCGACCATCTGGTGGTCGCCTGCGCCGACGTCGAGATCACCGCCTCGTGGTTCCAGCGCGTGCTCGGCATGGACCGCGAGGAGTTCGGCCCCAACGGCAAGACCGCGCTGCGCTTCGGCGGCCAGAAGATCAACCTCGACCAGGCCGGCACCGGCAACCGCACCACCGCCGCCGCCGCGGTGCCCGGCGCGCAGAACCTGTGCTTCATCACCGCCATCCGCCCGCAGGACGTGGTGGAGCATCTGACCCAATGCGGTGTGACCATCATCGAGGGCCCGGCCGCCAAGGTCGGCGCGCTCGGCCCGGTCACCTCGGTCTACTGCCGCGACCCCGACGGCAACCTGATCGAGATCGCCACCTACCTCACGGAATAACCCGGTGAACCGCCCCCCGCTCATCGGACCTGCCGCCTTCCTGGCCTTCCTCGCCTGCGTGCCGTTGGCCAACTGGATGATCGGCCACGCCGGCACCGTCTGCCTGCCCGACGGCGGCCCCTGCCTGATCCCGGTCGCCCCCGATTTCGGCCATGGCGCCCTGATGGCCCCCTCCGGTGTGCTGGTGGCCGGCTTCGCCCTGGTGCTGCGCGACGTGGTGCAGCGCCTGCTGGGCAAATCCTGGAGTCTGATCGCGGTGCTGATCGGCACCGTGCTGTCGGTGCTGGTCGCCGCCCCCAACCTGGTGATCGCCTCCGGCACCGCCTTCCTGCTCAGCGAACTGGTGGATTTCGCCGTCTACACTCCGTTGCAACGCCGCCGGCTGGTGCTGGCAGTCATCGCCTCGGCCACCGTCGGGCTGGTAGTGGACTCGGTGGTGTTCCTGTCGCTGGCCTTCCACAGCCTGGATTTCCTGCCCGGCCAGGTGGTCGGCAAGGCCTGGGCGGTGCTGGTCAGCATCCCGCTGGTCCGCACCCTCCGCCGCGTCACGCCGACCCCGGAAACGCGATCCGGGACATGACCATCCCGCCCGACCTGCGCGCGTCCGATTTCGACTTCGAGTTGCCGCCCGCGCGCATCGCCCAGACCCCGGCCCGCCCGCGCGACGCGGCGAAACTGCTGCGCGTGGGCCACACCGGCCTGCTCGACCGCATCGTCGCCGACCTGCCCAGCCTGCTGCAATCCGGCGACCTGCTGGTGGCCAACGACACCCGCGTCATCCCGGCCCAGCTCGCCGCCCTGCGCGGCGCCGCCCATATCGGCATCACCCTCGACCGTCCGCTGCCCGACGGCACCTGGCACGCGCTCGCCCGCAACGCCCGCCGCCTGCGCGCCGGCGACCTGCTGGCCTTCGAGGGCGCCGACGACCTGTTCGCCATGGTCCGCTCGCGCGACGCCGATGGCGGCGTGGTGCTGGCCTTCGAATGCGAACCCGAAGCCCTCGGCGCCGCCCTGCACCGCGCCGGCGCGCTGGCCCTGCCGCCCTATATCGCCCGCCCCGACGGCCCCTCCGAGCAGGACCAGCAGGACTACCAGACCCTGTTCGCCGCCCATGAGGGTGCGGTCGCCGCCCCCACCGCCGGGCTGCACTTCACCCCCGCCCTGATGCAGGCGCTGAAAACCCGCGGCGTCGGCCTGGCCACAATCACCCTGCATGTCGGCGCCGGCACCTTCCTGCCGATGCGCTCGGATGCGGTGCGCGACCACCGCATCCACGCCGAACGCGGCCAGATCACCGCCGAGGCCGCCGCCACCATCAACGCCGCCCGCGCCCGCGGCGGCCGCATCGTCGCGGTCGGCACCACCTCGCTGCGGCTGCTGGAAAGTGCCGCCGCCGAAGACGGCAGCATCACCCCGTTCGACGGCATCACCGAACTCTTCATCCTGCCCGGCCACCGCTTCCGCGCCGTCGACCTGCTGATGACCAACTTCCATCTGCCGCGCTCGACGCTGTTCATGCTGGTCTGCGCCTTCGCCGGCACCCAGCGGATACGCGCCGCCTACGCCCACGCCATCGCCCGCGAATACCGCTTCTACTCGTACGGCGACGCCACCCTGCTGGAACGCGCGTGACCCTCACCTGGACCCGGCAGGCCAGCGACGGCGCCGCCCGCGCCGGCACCCTGCACACCGCCCACGGCGAGGTGCAAACGCCGGTGTTCATGCCGGTCGGCACCGCCGGCACGGTCAAGGCGATGACCGCCGACGCCGTCCGCAGCACCGGTGCAAAGCTGATCCTCGGCAACACATACCACCTGATGCTGCGCCCCGGCGCCGACCGCGTCGCCGCGCTGGGCGGCCTGCACCGGATGATGGACTGGCCCGGCCCGATCCTCACCGATTCCGGCGGCTTCCAGGTGATGTCGCTGGCCGGCCTGCGCAAGCTGGACAATGACGGCGTCACCTTCCAATCGCATATCGACGGCAGCCGCCACCGCCTCACCCCGCAGCGCTCGATCGAAATCCAGCACCAGCTCGACGCCACCATTACCATGGCGTTCGACGAATGCACCAAGTTCCCGGCCACCGAGGAGCAGGCCCGCGACTCGATGCTGCTGTCGATGCGCTGGGCCGCGCTCAGCCGCCAAGCCTTCGTCCCGCGCGACGGCTACGGCCTGTTCGGCATCGTGCAAGGCAGCACCTTCCCCGCCCTGCGCGCCCACAGCGTCGATGCCCTGGCCGAGATCGGCTTCGAAGGCTACGCCATCGGCGGCCTGGCGGTCGGCGAAGGCCAGCAAACCATGTTCGACGTACTCGACTTCACCGCCCCCCGCCTGCCCGCCAGCCACCCGCGCTACCTGATGGGCGTCGGCACCCCGGACGATCTGCTCGGCAGCGTGGCGCGCGGCGTCGACATGTTCGACTGCGTGATGCCGACCCGCGCCGGCCGCACGGCCCGTGCCTTCACGCGACATGGCATCTTCAACCTGCGCAACGCCCGCTTCGGGCCGGACGACCGCCCGCTCGACGCCCTCTGCCCCTGCCCGGCCTGCAGCCGCCACAGCCGCGCCTATCTGCACCATCTGTTTCGCTGCGAGGAAATCCTCGGCCCGATGCTGCTCACCTGGCACAACCTGACCTATTATCAATCGCTGATGCAGGGCATGCGCGCCGCCATCCTGCAATCCCGGCTGGCCGAGCACAGCGCCGCCGTGCGTGCCGGCTGGCAGGCAGGAGACCCGCAATGACCGACCTCACCCAACTCGGCCACCCCACCCCACAGCCCGCCACCCCGGATGCCGCGCTGCTGGAACGCGTCGCCAACCCGCACCCCGAGGCCCAGTACCTGGTCCGCTTCACCTGCCCGGAATTCACCTCGCTCTGCCCGATCACCGGTCAGCCGGACTTCGCCCATATCGTGCTCGACTACATCCCGGCCGCCTGGATCGTCGAAAGCAAGTCGCTGAAACTCTATTTCGCCAGCTTCCGCAACCACGGCGCCTTCCACGAAGCCTGCACGCTCGACATCGCCCAGCGCGTCATCGCCCTGCTCGCCCCCACCTGGCTGCGCATCGGCGCCTACTGGTACCCGCGCGGCGGCATGCCGATCGACGTGTTCTGGCAAACCGGCACCCCGCCCGCAGGCGTCTGGCTGCCCGACCAGGGCGTGGCCCCCTATCGCGGGCGAGGGTAAGGAAGCGAAGTGTTCTTTTTTGAAAAAAAGAACCAAAAAACTTCATCCTTGCCTGCGGCGCACCGGGCATCGACAGCGAGGGCGAAGCCCCGGATAAAGTTTTTTTGCTTCTTTGTTTTCAAACAAAGAAGACTTGCTTGCTTCCCATGACCGAAACCGACCAGATCCGCAAGAAAGCCCTCGCCCTCGGCTTCGACGCTATCGGCTTCGCCCCCGCCAACCTCGGCCCGGAGGCGCGCGCCCGCATGCAGGATTTCCTCGCCGCCGGCCATCACGGCACCATGGGCTGGCTGGCCGAGCGCGCCGAGCAGCGCAGCCACCCGCAGGCGCTGTGGCCGGAGGCGCAGAGCGTCATCAGCCTCGGCCTGTCCTACGCGCCGCCGGACGACCCGATGGCCACCGTCGCCCGCCACGACCGCGGCAACATCTCGGTCTATGCCCGCAATCGCGACTACCACGACCTGGTCAAGGGCATGCTGAAGCACCTCGCCCAATTCATCGTCTCCCGATTCGGCTTGGCAGGCGGGGGGCCAGACGTGAAGGTGTTCGTCGACACCGCCCCGGTGATGGAAAAGCCGCTGGCGCAGCAGGCCGGCCTCGGCTGGCAGGGCAAGCACACCAACCTGGTCTCCCGCACCCACGGCTCCTGGCTGTTCCTCGGCGAGATCTACAC
>JBEPTZ010000205.1:0-5312 GCA_041691815.1 Rhodospirillales bacterium
CGCATCATCCGCGCCGCCCGGCGACTGGCGCCGGAGCTGGTGCTGTTCGGCACCGCCGACCTGCTGGCGCCGGCGGTGCTGGAGGCCGCCGGAGACGCCGCCCTGGGCCTACGCAGCTTCGCCAGCCTGCCGCCGGACGCCCCGATCGGTCCGCTGGAGGATTTCCGCGCCAGCTATCTCGCCCAGTACCACGCCGAACCCGATGCGCCGGCGATGCAAGGCTACATCGCGCTGTCGATGCTGCAAGCCGCCATCCAGCTAACCGCCCCCGCCACGCCGACCGGCCCGGCGCTGGCCGCCGCGCTGCGCGCCGCCACGCTGCGCGCGGCCCTCTGGCCCGGCATCCTGCTGGACACCAGCTGGGATGCCACCGGCCAGCCGCACCGCGCGGCGTTCGTCGCCGAGGTGCTGCCGGCCAACGGCCTCGGCTGGTCGGTGCTGCCGCCGCTGCAAGGCTAGGTGAAATTGGAAAAGCTATCTTAGATATATCTTGCAATTCGATATATCGAAGTTATATCACCTCCCGGACGCCAATTCTGGCGCCGAGGAGAGACCATCCCATGTTCCGACACATCTTTCATTCCCACCGCCAAGGCGAAGCCGGAAGCTGCGGCCATCGCCATATGCGCGGCATGCATGACCACGACCACCCGATGCACGAGCGCCCGATGCACGACCGCGGCATGCGCGGCCGACGCCACGGCGGCGGCGGCCGCATGCTGGAGCAGGGCGACCTGCGCTACCTGCTGCTGCACCTGCTGGCCGAAAAGCCCCGCCATGGCTACGACCTGATCAAGGCCATCGAGGCGTTGAGCGGCGGCGCCTACACCCCCAGCCCCGGCGTCATCTACCCGACGCTGACCATGCTGGAGGAGCAAGGCTACACCGAAGCCACCGCCGCCGAGGGCAAGAAGCAATACACCCCGACCGCCGAGGGCCTGGCCGAACTGGCCGCCAACCGCAGCCAGACCGACGCCATCCTGGCCCGCTTCGCCGGCGACGGCTCCAACCAGGCCAGCAACATGGCGCCACTGATGCGCGCGATGGGCAACCTGAAAATGGCCCTGCGCCTGCGGCTGTCCAGCGGCCCGATCCCCGAAGACCGCATCCGCGCCATCGCCGCGGCGATCGACGCGGCGGCGACCGAGGCCGAAAGGTAAGGTCTTCTTTTTGTGAACAAAAAGAAGCAAAAAAACTTTTCATCCGTTTTGGAGACGCCGGAGGCTCCGCCCCTCCGCCGTTGCAAGGCGGATGAAAATTTTTTTCAAAAAAGAACCCTTGCCTGTCCTTGCCACCGGCGCAGCGCCTGCTTATGCTGCCCCCATGTCGAGCCCGCACCTCACATCGCGATTTTGGTACCGCTGGTATAATCCGGCGGTATAGGGTCGCGCGCACAGCACACCACCCGAAGCCGCCTCACCTGGCGGCTTTTGTGTGTCTGGCCATTCGACTCCCCACGAAATTCCGCCATCGGTGATCCGGCTTCCAGCATAGGAAGACGACCATGGCGCATGACGATTTCGACGTTCTCACCGGCCCCTCCACCCCGGCGCCGCCGCCGCGACCCACCGACCGCAGCAAGGCCTGACCGCGATGTCCCCGCAGGATGTACTCGCGCCGGCCGTCTGGTCGCCGGCCGCGTGGCGCCGCCACCCGATCGAACAGCAGCCGGTCTACCCCGACCAGGCGGCGCTGGCCGCCACCGAGGCACGGCTGGCGCAATGTCCGCCGCTGGTGTTCGCCGGCGAGGCCCGCCGCCTGAAGGCCGCCCTGGCGCGGGTCACCGAGGGCCAGGCGTTCCTGTTGCAAGGCGGCGACTGCGCTGAATCGTTTGACGAATTCCACGCCAACCTGATCCGCGACAGCTTCCGCGTGCTGTTGCAGATGGCCGTGGTGATGACCTTCGGCGCCGGCCTGCCGGTGGTGAAGCTCGGCCGCATGGCCGGCCAGTTCGCCAAGCCGCGCACCGCCCCCATGGAAACCATCGAGGGCGTCACCCTGCCGGTCTATCGCGGCGACATCATCAACGGCCCGGCCTTCACCGCGGCGGATCGCACCCCCGACCCGCGCCGCATGCTCGATGCCTATTACCAGAGTGCGGTGACGCTGAACCTGCTGCGCGCCTTCGCCCAGGGCGGCTTCGCCGATCTGCGCCGGGTGCACGATTGGAACCGCAGCTTCGTCGCCGATTCGCCGCTCGGCTCGCGCTACGCGGAAATCTCCCAGCGCATCGACGAGAGTCTGGCCTTCATGCAGGCGGTAGGGATCAACCCGACCACCAGCCCGCAAATGACTGAAACCGCGTTCTGGACCAGCCACGAGGCGCTGCTGCTGCCCTACGAGCAGGCGCTGACCCGCACCGACAGCCTGACCGGCACGTCGTACGGCTGCTCGGCCCATATGCTGTGGATCGGCGAACGCACCCGCCAGCCGGACGGCGCCCATGTCGCCTTCCTGAAGGGCGTCGCCAACCCGATCGGCCTGAAATGCGGCCCGACCATGACGCCGGACGAATTGCTGCGGCTGATCGAGTTGCTCAACCCGGCCAACGAGGCGGGGCGGCTGACGCTGATCGTGCGTAATGGCGCCGACCAGGTGGAAAAAACCCTGCCGCCGCTGATCCGCGCGGTGAAACGTATGGGATATAACATTCTCTGGTCGTGCGATCCGATGCACGGCAACACGGTGAAGGCCTCGACCGGCCACAAGACCCGCGATTTCGACCGAATTTTACGCGAATTGCACCAGTTTTTCGCTATTCACCGCGCCGAAAACACCCATCCAGGCGGCGTACATCTGGAAATGACCGGCAAGGATGTCACCGAATGCACCGGCGGCGCCCACGGCATCACCGAAACCGACCTGGCCGCGCGCTACCACACCCAGTGCGATCCGCGGCTGAACGGCGCCCAGGCGCTGGAGATGGCGTTCCGCATCGCCGAGGAGTTGAAGGCAGCGCGTGGCGTTGCGCCGGACCGGGCGGGGCCGTAGCCTCGCCCGGATTCGGAGGATCGCATGCCAACAGCGTCTGTTTTCCCACGCCCGGCGCGTGCCGTGGTGCTCGATATGGACGGCACGCTGCTCGATACCGAGATCATCTATGTCCGCAGCTTCGTTGAATCCATGGCAGATTTTGGCCATGACCTGCCCGAATCCTTCCTGCACGAGCTGATCGGCGGCACCCGCGCCGACTTCCAGACCCGGCTGCGCGCGCGGCTGGGGCCGGACTTCCCGTACGATGCCCACCGCGCCGCCTATCTGGCACTACGCGGCGCCAGGCTGGCCGCGGCGGTGCCGCTGAAGCCGGGCGCGGTGGCGCTGCTCAACCGCATCGGCCAACTCGGATTGCCGATGGCGATCGCCACCGCGGCCACCCGTGTGCACGCCGATGAGCACCTTGAACGCAGCGGGCTGCGGCGGCACTTCGCGGCGGTGCTGACCCGGGATGATGTTGTAAAATCAAAGCCGTCGCCGGATTTGTTCCTGCGCGCGGCGGAAGTGCTCGGCGTGCCTGCATTCGAATGCATTGCGGTCGAGGACTCGCATAACGGGGTGCGCGCGGCGGTGGCGGCCGGGATGATGACGGTGATGGTGCCGGATATCGTGCCGGCCGATGACGAGATGCGGCGGGTCTGCGTCAGCGTGCAGGCGGACCTGCACGCTGTGGCGCAACTATTTGATTAAGCGGCTTTCTGCTGGGTCAGGGCGAGTTCGCCAGCCAGGTATTCGGCCAGCGCGCCAGGGCCGGAGCGGTTGCTGCCGGCGATGCCGGCGCGGGCTTCCGCCTCGGCGTTGTAGTTGGTGTTGGTGTTGACGTCGTAGACCAGCCGCCGCCCGTCCTCGCCCTCGATGAACTCGATGCCGGCGACATCGATCCCGGCGTAATTCATGAACGCTTCCAGGCGGTTGCGGAGCGTTGCATCGATGCCCGGCAGCACAGTGAACTTGTGCGCCGGCTGCTCGCCCACCGGACACACCGCGTCACCGATAGCGCAGGCATCGGCCGGGCAGAGTTCGAAGCCCTCGCTGGTGTCCACCTCCACCGCATAGACGAAGCGGCCGCCGACGAATTCGGCGCGGGTGATCACCGGTCGCGGCGCGCGGATGTATTCCTGCAACAGATGCAACCCGTCCACCGGCGTCTCGAAGGCGTCGGAGGCGACGTGTTCCGCCAGCCCCTCCAGCGTATGAAAAAGCTGCACGCCCAGGCCCTTGCCGCCGCGATTGGGCTTCAGGATTACCGGCTCGCCGGCGAAATGGGCACGTGCGGTTGCCACCAGCCGGTCGCGCCCGGCGACCAGCACGCTGTGCGGCGTGTGCAGGCCAGCAGCTTCCAGCGCCGCGTATTGCCGCACCTTGTTGATCTCCAGATCCAGCGCCCGCGGGCCGTTGACCACGCGGCGGCCCCAGCGGGTGAGCCAGGCCAGCACCGCAGCGGTGAGTTCGGCCGAATAGCGATGGTCGCGGGTGTGCGAGGAAGCGCTCATCCGGTTGTAGAACACGCCCTCGGGCGGCGGGGCGGCGAGATCGAAGGTGCCGGCGTCGAGAAACCACTCGGTCCACGGCAACGCCCGACGATCGAACGCCTCGGCCAACGGCGGCAGCCAGGCAGCATTCTCATGCAGCACATGAAGGCGAGGGGCGATACGGCTCATCTTGCGAGTCCTCGGCAGGGAATAGCCGCGCGACAGCGTGCGGCCCAACGCAAGATAGGCGCGGGGTGGCTAATTCACAAGATATACACGGTATTACCAAATAAATCTGTGAAATAAGTGCTACAAAAGCAGAAGGAAGCAAAGAGGTTCTTTCTTGAAAAAAAGAACCAAAAAACTTTTATCCGCCTTGCAACAGTGGCGGGGCGGAGACTGCGTACACTCCAATGGATGAAAAGTTTTTTTGTTTCTTTTTGTTGACAAAAAGAAGACCTTGCTTCACCTGAGTGCCCCCAGCACCAGCCCCATCCACTCATTCAGCCTCGCCATGTCGATCCAGCGCAGCACGGCGACGATATCGTGTGACGGGGCGATCCAGGTGACGTTGCCGCCGGCGCCGATGGCGAAGTAGCTGTCGGCGGGGGCGGCCGGGCGGGCGGCGCGGTTGGTGTTGAGCCACCAGACCAGGCCGTAATCCGGTTTGATCGGGCAGGGGGTGACGGAGTCGCGGACCCAGTCCTCGGAGAGGATGCGGGTGCCGTTCCACAGGCCGCGATTGGCCATCAGCAGGCCGATGCGGGCCTGGTCCTCGGCGTGGATGAACACGCCGCCGCCCCAGTGGCCGCCGCCAGAGACCGAGCGGATGCTGCGGCCGGCGAT
>JBEPTZ010000206.1:0-5293 GCA_041691815.1 Rhodospirillales bacterium
AGATCAGCCCCATCGAGATCACCGAGGCCGCCACCACGCCGGTGGTCGCCGCCAGCATGGCGCCGACAAACACCACCGCGAAGGCCAGCCCGCCGCGGATCGGGCCGAACAACTGGCCGATGGTCTCCAGCAAATCCTCGGCCATGCCGCTGCGTTCGAGGATCAGGCCCATGAATGTGAAGAACGGGATCGCCAGCAGGGTCTCGTTGCCCATGATGCCGAACACCCGCTCCGGCAGCGCGCCGAGCAGTTCCGGCCCCAGCAGGCCAAGATGGATGCCCAGCAGGCCGAAACCAAGCCCGGTGGCGGCCAGCGAGAACGCCACCGGGTAGCCGATCAGCAGCACCACCACCAGGGCGGCGAACATCAGCGGCGCCATGTTGGCGACGACGAACGGCATCACACGCCGTGCTCCTCGGCGATGGTGGTCTCGGTCGGCCGGTCATGCCCCGGTCTGTCATGGCCGGTCATCCCCGAGGGGTCCGGCCCACGGCCGGCAAGGAAGGCCGCGCGCTTGATGATCTCCGAGACGCCCTGGATGGCGAGCAGGAAGAAACCGAGCGGAATGAGGATTTTCGCCGGCCAGCGCAGCAGCCCGCCGGCACTGGGCGATAGCTCGTGCCGTGCGTAGCTGTCCATCACCATCGGCCAGGACAGCACCATGATCAGCACCGAGGCGGGCAGCAGGAAGAACAGCCCGCCGAGCAGGTCGATCCAGGCGCGCACACGGGCGCTCATATGGCCGGTGACGATATCGATGCGGATATGCTCGTTGCGGCGCAGCGTATAGCCGGCGCAGAGCAAAAACACGGCGGAGAACAGATACCACTGCACCTCCAGCCAGGCGTTCGAGCTTTCATCGAAGGTGTAGCGGACGGCGGCGTTCACCGAGCTGACCAGCACCGCCACCAGCACCAGCCAGCCCACCGACTTGCCGACCCACTCGTTGAGCCGGTCGATGCCGCTGCTCAGCGCCAGCAATGCCCGCATCCGCGTCCTCCCCCGGGCGCGATGCGCCGCGCCGCCCCGCTGCGGCATTCCCGGCCAAAGGTCAAGCCCGTTTTGCGGTCCGGGCGGCTATCCGCCGGGCCGCCGCATGCCACCGGCGGTCATGCCGCCATCGATCACCAGTTCGGCGCCGGTCATGTGGCGCGAGGCGTCGCTGGCCAGGAACAGCACGCCGAGCGCCACCTCCTCCGGGTCGGCCGGCACGCCGAGCGGCACGGTGGCCCGCGCGATCGCCTGCGGGTCCAGCGCCACGTTCAGCCCGCCACCCTCGGGCCGCGACGCCTTGCCCCACAGCGGTGTCACGATGATGCCGGGATGCACCGAGTTGACCCGGATGTTGTCGCCGGCATAGGCGCATTCCAGCGCCATCGACTTGGCAAACAGCCGCACCGCGCCCTTGGTGGCGCTGTAGCCGGCGAGATTGGGCGAGCCGCGCAGCCCGGCGATCGACGACATCAGCACGATGGAGCCGCCGCCCGCCCGCCGCATCGCCGGCACCGCGTGCTTCACCGACAGGAACACCCCGTCCAGATTGACCGCCGTCTGCCGCCGCCACTCGGCCAGCGACATCTCCAGCGCCGAGCCGAACACCGCGATGCCGGCATTGGCGACCATGATATCCAGCCGGCCGAAATGCCGCTCCGCCCCGGCGATCAGCCCCGGCCAAGCCGCCTCCTCGGTCACGTCCTGGTGCAGAAACAGCGCCGCCGCCCCCAGTTCGGCGGCCAGCGCCTGCCCCGCATCATCGTCGAGATCGGTGATCACCACCCGGCCGCCCTCGCGCGCCAGCACCCGCGCGCAGGCCGCCCCGATGCCCGACGCGCCGCCGGTGATGAACGCCACCTTGCCGTCGATCTGCCCCATCAAATCTCCCCTACCAGCCAGCCGGCTCGAACCGATAGCCATCGCCCTGCCGGCGCACATAGCCGCAATACGGCGCGCCGAAATGGAACGGCATGATCAGCGCCTCGCGCTCCGCCGCCCGCGCCAGCACCAGCGCCCGCGACTCCCGCGCCTGATCCGGCCAGACAATATAGCGATCATTCCAATGCGGATTGGCAACCTGGATCGGGCTGTGCATGGTATCGGTGGAGAAATACCCCTCCTCGCCATTCGAGCGCAGCCGCAATGCGGTGAGCCCCGGCGAATGCCCCGGCACCGCCTCCGGCACCAGGCAGCCGGCGAGTTCCTTGTCGCCATCGTAGAAATCCACCAGCCCGGCTTGCAGCACCGGCAGCACGCTGTCGGCGAACGAGCCGGCCTGCACCCCGGTCTCGCCGCCGTCATAGGCCGCCTTCCAGTAGTCGAAATCCGCCTTCGGCATCAGGTAGCGGGCATTGGGGAACGCCGGCACGAAGCGCCCGTCCCGTTCCACCGTGTTGCCGCCGACATGGTCGGTGTGCAGATGGGTATGCACCACATGCGTCACTTTCTCCGGCGCCGCCCCGGCCGCCTCCAGCCACGGCACCACCAGCGTGTTCAGCATGTTCATCCGCGGCGCCGCCCGCTGCTTGTGATTGCCCACCCCGGTATCGATCAGGATGGTGTTGCCGCCGGCCTGCACCAGCCACAGCTGGATGGTCACGATCAACCGATCCATATGCGGGACGTAATGATCGGGCGTCAGCCACCCGGCATGCGCCGCCAGTTGCGCGTCCCGCTCCGCCTTCGGCACCTCGGGAAACAGGAATTCCGGCGCATGCGTCGGCCCGGAATACTCCAGCACCCGCGTCACCCTGGCATCCCCGATCATCCGCGACTGGATCATGGCCGTCCCTATGCGTCATCGACAGGAGCATTGGCCCGCACCGCCGGCCGCGCATTGAACTCTTCCAGCCAGGCACCGATCCGCCGATGCCCGGCGCGAAATCCCTCAGCCGCAAAGCGGAAATCCAGATAGCCCAGCGCAATGCCGATCCCGACATGGCCGATGCCGAACGGCGTCGCCGCCAGCTCCTCGGCCTCCGCCTCCAGGTGCTCGACGCAGGCCCGCAGCTTGGCCCGCCACAACGCGATATGCTCGGCCGATTGCCGCTCCGCCGGCCGCCCCCGCTCGCCCAGCCAGGCCAGCGCCACATCCAGCATGCCGTCGCCCAGCGCATGCCGCCGCAACGCCGCCATCCGCGCCTCGCCCTCGGCCGGAAACAGCCGTGGCCCGGCGTCCAGGCTGTCAAAATATTCGCAGATCACATGCGAATCATACAGCACCCGGCCATCGGCCAGCACCAGCGTCGGCAGCTTGCCCAGCGGGTTCTCGGTCATCAGCCCGGCATGGATGATCGTCCCGCCGACCACCGTGCGCACGCAATCCAGCCGGTCCTGCAGCCCCAGTTCATGCGCCACCACCATCACCTTGCGCACATACGGCGAGCGCGGCGACCAGTGCAGCAGCATCCGTCCCGGTTCCGGGGTTGGCATCGGCATTCCTCCCGCCTGCGTCCTGCGCTACAGTTTCCGAAACCCACGCCGCACGCAAGGGACGCACATGCCGATCGACAAACGTGTCGCCTCCGCCGCCGAGGCGCTGGAAGGCGTCTCTGACGGCGCCGTGGTGCTGTGCTCCGGTTTCGGCGGCGCCGGCTTCGCCAATGTGCTGATCGCAGCCCTGTGCGAGCGCGGCACCCGCAACCTGACGCTGGTGTCCAACTCCGCCACCCACCGCTTCTCGTTCACCCACCAGCTGATCGAGGCCGGCCTGGTCCGCCGCGTCATCTGCTCCGCCGCCCGCGGCCACGCCGCCGGCCTGTCGCCGCTCGAGGAGTTGTGGAAAGACGGCAAGATCGAACTCACCGTGCTGCCGCAAGGCAGTTTCGCCGAGTCGTTGCGTGCCGGCGGCGCCGGCATCCCGGCTTACTACACCCCCGCCGGCGTCGGCACCCAACTCGCCGAGGGCAAGGAGATCCGCCGCTTCGGCACCCGCGACTACCTGCTGGAGGAAGCCATCATCGGCGATCTGGCACTGATCCGCGCCGACGTCGCCGACCGCTGGGGCAATCTCAGCTTCCGCCACGCCCAGGCCAATTTCGGCCCCGCCATGGCCACCGCCGCCCGCCTCGCCATCGCCGAGGTCCGCATCACCCAGGACCACCCCATCCCGCCCACCGAGGTGCAGTTGAGCGGCGTATTCGTCAACCGCGTGCTGGCGGTAGGAGGCTGAGGATGCACCCGCTCAACCGCTTGCAGATGGCCTGGCGCGCCGCCCAGGACATCGAGGACGGCATGGTGGTCAATCTCGGCATCGGCATGCCGGTGGCCTGCGGCGACTATATCCGCCCCGGCCTGGAAGTGGTGATCCAGGCGGAAAACGGCGTCATCGGCGCCGGCAAGCTGGCCGACCAGGCACACGCCGACAGCGATCTGGTCGACGCCGGCAGCCGCCGCATCACGCTGGCCCCAGGTGCCACCATCATCGACTCCACCGCCTCGTTCGCGATGATCCGCGGCGGCCATATCGACGCCACCATCCTCGGCGCCTTCGAGGTCGCGGCCAACGGCGACCTGGCCAACTGGGACATGCGCATCCCCAACAAGGGCCCGCTGGTCGGCGGCGCCATGGACCTCGCCGCCTGCGCCCGGCAGGTGTGGATCATCATGGAGTTCAACACCCGCAAGGGCGCGCCCCGGCTGCGCGAGGCCTGCCTGCTGCCGCTCACCGCCCCGGGCTGCGTCCGCCGCATCTTCACCGATCTCGCCGTGGTGCATGTCACGGCCCAGGGCTTCCTGGTCACCGAACTGCTGCCCGGCCTCAGCCCGGAAGACCTCCAGGCCCGCGCCGACGCCAAACTGCATTTCGCGCCCGACTGCCGCCCGCTCACCACCCCTGCGCTTGCCTTGCCGGAATAGCCTTCGGTTCAGCCCGCCGGCTGCATCAACTCAATCCGGTTGCCAAACGGGTCATCGACGTAGCAGCGCGCGTAACCCTCCAACGGCTGGTCCTCCACCACCGCGTGCCCGGCGGCCCCCAGCCGCGCCACCAGCGCGGCAAGATCGCGCACGATCAGCGCCGGATGCGCCTTGCACGCCGGCACGAAAGCAGCATCGACGCCGAGATGCAGCTTCACCCCGCCACGCTCGAACCAGCAGCCGCCGCGCCTGGCCAGATGCGGCGGTTTTGCCACTTCCGGGATGCCCAGCAGCCCCTGGTAGAAGCCGCGCGCCGCGTCCTCGCCACCCGCCGGCATCGCCAGTTGCACATGGTCGAGGCGCAGGATGTCCACTGCCCCTGCCCCGCTATTGCAGCCTGCCGCGCAGCACGTCGTTGACCAGCGCCGGGTTGCCCTTGCCG
>JBEPTZ010000207.1:0-5286 GCA_041691815.1 Rhodospirillales bacterium
GGGTGCGCCTCGCCGCGCAACTGGCGCACCGCCTCGATCACCTTGGTGATGCCGCCGCGATTGGCCGGATGGTTGTTGCACAGCCCGCCGCCATCGGTGTTGAACGGCAGCTTACCGACGCCGGAGATCAGGTTGCCGTCCATCACGAAGCGGCCGCCCTTGCCCTTCTCGCAGAAGCCGAGGTCTTCCAGTTGCATCAGCACGGTAATGGTGAAGCTGTCGTAGATCGAGGCGTATTTCATGTCGGCCGGCTTCACCCCCGCCTCGGCGAAGGCTGCCGGGCCGGACCAGGCGGCGCCGCAATAGGACAGGTCGACATCGCCGCCCATCTGCCCCTTGGGGGCCTCGGCGGCACCCATCACCTTCACCAGCGGCCGCTTCAACTGCCGGGCGATCTCCGGCTTGGTGACGATCAGCGCGCCGCCGCCGTCGCTGATGATGCAGCAATCCAGCCGGTGCAGCGGGTCGGAGACCATCGGGCTGTCCAGCACCTCCTGCACCGTCACCACGTTGCGCAGCATGGCGTGCTCGTTGTACTGCGCATGGGTGCTGGCGGCGACCTTGATCCAGGCGAGCTGCTCGCTGGTGGTGCCGAATTCGTGCATGTGGCGGCGGGCGACCATGCCGTAGACGTTGGTGGTCACCGGACCGAAATGGCTCTCCCACGGGCTGTCGGCGATCTGCGGGTTGCCGGGGCGGGCGGCGGTGCCGGTCTGCACCCCCTCGCTGCGCGGCCGCCCGGACAGCGTGATCAGCGCGATCGAGCACTTGCCGGCGGCGATCGCCTCGGAGGCATGGCCGACCGCCATGATGTACGAGGAGCCGCCGATATCGGTGGCATCGACGTGGCGCACCCGCAGGTTCATGTAGTCGACCATCGACAGCGGCCCCATGCCGGGCGCGTCGCCGGCGCAGAAATAGCCGTCGATATCGTCCTTCTTGAGTCCCGCATCGGCCAGCGCACCGACCGCGCATTCGGCATGCAACTGGGCGGTGGATTTGTCGGGCGCCTTGCGCGTGGGGTGTTCGTAGGCCCCCACGATATAGGCCTTGCCGTTGATGCTCATCGTCTTCCCTTCTTCACGTCGAAAGTTGGCTGCCGTCAAAGCTCGACGACGATATACGCCTGCTCCACCGAAACCGTGAAGGTCTCGGCGACGAACGGGCCGCGGGCCAGGGTTTCGCCCGGTTCCACGGTCACCGCATAGGCCTTGGCCTTGGTGTCGTTCGGGTCGCACCACGACTGGCCGGTGCGGATGTCGTATTCCCAGCCATGCCACGGGCATTTCAGCATCTCGCCGGGCCGCGAATAGTCGAACCGGCCCGGCTCGCTGGAGGTGACCAGCCCGATCAGGGTGCCGCGGCACAACTCGCCGCCCTGATGCGGGCAGCGGTTCAGCAGCGCGAAATATTCGCCGCCGAGGTTGAACACGCCGATCTCGCGCCCGCGCACGGTGACGATCTTGCGTCCGCCGGGCGGGATTTCCGCCGCCGTTGCCACCACGTGCCGCGCCATGATCAGGCCAATCCGTACACCGCGCGGGCGTTATCGGCGTAGATCATCTTCTGCTCCGCCTCGGTCAGCCGCAGCTTGATCGACTGGCCGGGGTTGTCCATGTCCCAGTGCGGATAGTCGGTGGCGTAGAGCACCCGGTCCCAGCCCATCCAGTCGAAGATGCGGCGCAGATCCTCCGGCCGCTCCGGCTCGTCCGACGGCTGGGTGGTGTACCACATGTTGTGGCGCAGATACTCCGACGGCTTGCGGCTGAGATGCGGCAACTCGCCGCGCATGCGGTCGAACTGCCGGTCCATCCGCCAGGCCAGCGACGGCACCCAGGCCAGCCCGCCCTCGACGATCACCACCTTCAGGGTCGGAATCTGCTCGAACACGCCTTCGCAGACCATGCTCATCGCCACCGCCTGCTGCGAGATGGCGACGTTGTGCTGCTCCTCCACGTAGTAGCTGCACCAGCCACCGCCGCTGACCGCGTGGCCGTTATAGCCGCTGGTGTGCAGCCCGATCGGCAGGCTGTGCCGCGCCGCCGCCTCATAGATCGGCCAGTAGCGGCGGCGGCCCAGCGGCTCGATGCTGTGGGTGGTCATCCCCACCTGGACGAAATCCGGATTGCCGGCCCAGCGCTCGATCTCGGCGACCGCCGCGGCGGCGTCCTCGCCGGGCACCACGATGGCGGCCTTCAGGCGCTTGTCCTTCTGCGTCCAGTTCTCGTATTGCCACTGGTTGACGGCCGACGAGAGTGCCGCGCCGAACGCCTGGTTGCGCTGGTCCATGCCGGACGGCGCCAGCAGATGCAGCATGCCGTATTCGATGTTGTTGGCGTCCAGCAGCTGCTTTTGCAGGAATTCCAGGTCCGAGCCGGGCGGCCCGCCATTCGGCGGCCAGGCATCGGTGCGCGACAGCGCCGGTGCGGCCTTCGGATACGGCGAACTGCCGGTGAACGGCACCGGGCCGCGCGGGCCGTAGACGTCCAGATGCTCGCGCCAGCGCTGCGCCAGATACGGGTGCAGGTCGCGCAGCGAGCGCAGCGCGTGGTGCACGTCGCAGTCGATCAGCTTCAGCCGGGCGCGGGACTGGCGCTGGTCGCGCGGGGCGGTGAGGATGCTGCCGTCTTCGGGACTCATGACATGGCCTCCTGCAGACGTGGGTAGGTGTTACGCGGGTTGTCGACCAGCACGCGGCGGCGCGCGGCCTCGGGAAAGCCCGGAGGGAACGCGTCGGTGCCGTCGAACTGGGCGTGCGGATAGTCGGTGGAGAACAGCAGCATGTCGTCGCTGCCGATCTGCTCTAGCACCACCGCCATATCCGCGGGGTCCGGGGGCGCGTCGGTGGGTTGCAGGGTGAAGCGCAGGTGTTCGCGCATGATCTCGGCCGGCGGGCGGTCCACCCACGGCACCTCGGCGCGCACACCGCGCCAGGTCTTGTTGGCGCGCCACATGAAATTCGGCAGCCAGGTGAAGCCGGTCTCGATGCCGACCACCTTCAGCTTGGGGAATTTGCTGAACACGCCTTCATGGATCAGGTTGAGGATCTGCGACTGGAAGGCCTGGGCGTTCAGCAGGTAATCCTCCAGATGGTAGGACGGCCAGCCATTGCTGCTGGTGGCGTGCCGCGCCGCACTGCCGGCATGCACGCCGATCGCCAGGCCGTGCCGCTCGGCGGCGGCGTAGATCGGCCAGTACTGCCGGCGCCCCAGCAGCGCGTCGCCCATCGCCAGAAACAGCACCTGGACGAAGCGCTTATCCGCCGCCAGCCGCTCGATCTCGTCCACCGCCAGCTCGGCGTTCTCCACCGCGACGGTGATCGAGCCGCGCAGCCGGGGTTCGCGGTCGAGCCATTCGGCGATCAGCCAGTCGTTGATCGCCCGCGCCACGGCGGCGGCGAAATGGTCGTTGAACAGCGCCTGGGCGCCGTAGAGCGGGTTGCAGATCGCCAGTTGCGAGCCGAAGCCGTCCAGCGCCTGGGCCTGCAGCATATCGAGGCTGCTGCCGGGCTTACCTTTTGCCGGCCGCCAGTCGGCGCGGCCATGCGCCGGCACGCGCGACGGGAAGCTGGCGAGGTCCAGCCCGTCGATGCCGCGGATGGTGATCTGTTCGCGCCAGTACGGCGGGAAATACCGCAGCAACGCCGCCATGCCCGGCACCGCCGGGTGCACGTCGCAATCGATGCCGCCTGCGGTCGCGCGCATGAAATTTCCTTCCGGGTGCGGGCAGGCTACACGCCGGGGCGGAATGCGTCCACTGGCGGGGAGGCACGATTCGCCGGTCCCCGGCGGGGGGCTGCCCTGGCGCCGGCCGGGGCGTTGGGGGAAACTATGGCGACGGCGCTCCTGCCGGCAGCGGAGGCGAAGGCGATGCGGGCGATTGATGCGGTGCTGGAAGCGGCGGTGGCGCGCGGCGACGTGGCCGGCGTGGTCGCCATGGCCGGCAACCGCGACGGCCTGCTCTACCAGGGCACCGCCGGGGTGCGCGAGGCCGGCAGCAGCCAGGCGATGACCTCCGACACCGTGTTCTGGATCGCCTCGATGACCAAGGCGATCACCTCGGTGGCGGCGATGATGCTGGTCGAACAGGGTCGGCTGGCGCTCGACGCGCCGATCGGCGACCTGCTGCCGGCGCTGGCGGCGCCGCAGGTGCTGGAGGGGTTCGCGGCGGACGGCACCCCCCGGCTGCGGCCGGCCCGCACCACGATGACGCTACGCCATCTGCTGACCCACACTTCCGGCTTCGGCTACGAACGCTGGAGCGCCGATCTGGCCGCTGCCCATAGCGGCCTCGGCCTGCGCCGGGTGCCGACCAACTGGGACGAGTTGGCCCGCGAACCGCTGCTGTTCGACCCCGGCACCGACTGGAATTATTCGATCTCCACCGATGTGGTCGGCAAGGCGGTGGAGGCGGCCAGCGGCGTGAGTCTGGCGGAGTTCCTGCAGACGCGCATCTTCGCGCCACTTGGCATGGTGGACAGCACGTTCCTGCTCAGCGAGGCGCAACAGGCGCGGCTGGCCCGGGTGCATCAGCGCCAGCCGGACGGCACGCTGCTGCCGATCGAATATCCGGTGGGCAATGGCCGCGGCTTCCTGGTCGGCGGCGGCGGCATGTGCGGCACCGCGGCCGATTATATGCGCCTGCTGCGGCTGCTGCTGGCGGGCGGCACGCTGGACGGGGTGCGGCTGCTGGCGCCGGCGACGGTGGCCGAGATGAGCCGCAACCAGATCGGCGAACTGAAGGTGCGGCCGCTGCTGAGCATCGCGCCGGACAGCAGTGCGGACGCCGAATTCTTCCCCGGCATGGTGCAGAAATGGGGCCTCGGTTTCCTGATCAACACCGAACGCGCGCCGTCCGGCCGCAGCCCCGGCGGGCTGGCCTGGGCCGGGCTCGGCAACACCTATTACTGGATCGACCCGACGCGGGGCATCGCCGGCGTGGTGATGACCCAGTCGCTGCCGTTCGCCGACCCGCGCGCGCTGGCGCTGCTCTGGGCGTTCGAGCGCGAGCTGTACCGGCAGACCGACGGCTGATGCGCCAGCCGCTCGATACCATCCCCAGCGACCCCGTGCTGCCCGCCGCCGCCGACGTGGTGGTGAGCGGCGGCGGCATCGCCGGCACCAGCACCGCCTATTGGCTGGCCCGGCGCGGCGTCTTGGTGGCGCTGCTGGAGAAGGGGCAGGTCGGGGCCGAGCAGTCCAGCCGCAACTGGGGCTGGTGCCGCCAGGCCGGGCGCGGCGGCATGCATACCCCCAGCGACGGCCGCGCCGAGCCGAGCAAGGCGGT
>JBEPTZ010000208.1:0-5225 GCA_041691815.1 Rhodospirillales bacterium
CCTTACCGCCTTCTCAAACTGGCTGACTATCCTGGGTAAGCAGGAAAGTTTTTTGTGCGCTTTTTTTCAAAAAAGCGCTGCTTGCCTCACACCCGCTCGCTGACCGCGATCGCCACCTTGCAGCCGGCCTTGATTGCCGCTGAGAGCAGGCGGTAGGCCGGGGCCAGTTCGGCTTCGTTGGCCAGGCCGATGTCGCGGTGTTCCAGTTCCTCGGCGCGGAAGGTCTCGATGGTTTCGCGCAGTTCCGGCTCGCTGTCGCCGAGGGTTTCCACCTGGGCGCGGTAGTGCTCGTCGATCGCCTCCTCCACCGCGACGGTGCAGGCCATCGCGGCGCGGGTGCCGAGGGCGGCGGCGGCGGCGCCGAGCGCGAAGCCGGCAAGGTGCCAGAACGGCAGCAGCGCGGTGGGGCGCACCCGGCGGCGGGCGATCAGGGCTGCGAAGGTGTCCAGATGCACCTGCTCCTGGGCCTGCATGTGGCGGATGGTCTCAGCCTTGTCGGTGTGGCCGAGCACGGCGAGCTGGCCCTGGTAGATGCGCTTGGCGCCGTATTCGCCGGCATGGTCGACGCGGATCATCCGGGCGACCTGGGCTTCCGGCGAGCGGTCGCCGGGGAGGCGCTGGGTCATCGGTGGTGGCTCCTTCGGCTGTACCACAGCGAGGTGGCGAGGGCGGCGGCGAAGACCAGCGCGTAGAGCAGGTTCATCGCCGCCATCGACAGCGGCATTCCCGGCACCAGGTAGGTGGGGGCGTCGCAGGGCTTGGAGGGGCGCAGCGGCATGCTGGCCAGCCGCTGGGCGATGGTGCCGCCGGAGAAGTGCGGCGCGGCGCATTCCGGCAGCGGGCTGGGCCAGAAGCCCTGCTCGACGCCGACATGCACGAAGGCGAGCACCGCGGCTGCCAGGATCGCCAGCACCAGCAGCCAGCCGGCGAGCTTGGCCAGCGGGCGCGGCAGTATCAGGCCGACCACGCCGAGGGCGATGGCGATGCGGTATGGCCAGCGCTCCAGCAGGCACAGCGCGCAGGGCACCAGGCCGCCCCACCATTCGCTTGCAAACGCCACGCCGAGTGCGGCCGCGGCGGCCAGGGCGGAGAGGGCGAGCGCGAGGCGCAGGCGGGACAGCATCATGGCAGTGCTATCGCGCGTCCGGGGGTGGGGGGCAAGCGGGCTTCACGCCTGACCGCACCACAGCTAGGCTCGCACGACAAAGGGAGGATCGGACGATGATCAAATTGTGGGGCCGCGCCAATTCCAGCAACGTGATGAAGGTGATCTGGCTGCTGGAGGAGTTGCGCCTGCCGTCTACCCGCACCGATGTCGGCGGCCAGTTCGGCGGCACCGCGACGCCGGAATACCGCGCGATGAACCCGCTCGGGCTGGTGCCGAGCCTGGAGGAGGAGGGCGGGTTCCATCTGTTCGAGAGCAACGTGATCCTGCGCTACCTGTGCAACGCCCACGCGCCGAGCACGCCGCTGTATCCGGCGGCGGCGCGCGCCAGGGCCACGGTGGAGGCGTGGATGGAGTTCCAGCAGACCGCGCTGAACCGGCCGATGGGCACGCTGTTCATGGGGCTGATCCGCACCGCGCCGGACCAGCGCGACCAGGCGGCGATCACCGCCGCCACGGCGGAGGCAGCCGGGATCTGGGCGATCATCGACCAGCGGCTCGGCGCGATGCCATATCTGGCCGGCGACGCGCTGACCCTCGCCGACATCCCGCTCGGCGTGCATGTGCATCGCTGGCTGAACCTGGACCTGCCGAATCGCCCGGCGGCGCCGCATCTTGCCGCCTGGTATCAGCGGCTCCTGGGCCGGCCGGCGTACAAGACGCACTGTGCGATCAAGATGACGTAAGGCAAGCAAAGTTTTTTTTGTGAACAAAAAAGAAACAAAAAAACTTTTCATCCATTGGTGTGTCATCCATTGGTGTGTACGGAGTCTCCACCACACCAATGGATGAAGTTTTTTGCGCGCTTTTTTTCAAAAAAGCGCTGCTTGCCTTTCCAACCACGCCCGCACGTCCGCCGGCTCGCCGAACGCCTCCGGCACCCACAGCCCCAGCCCGCCGAGTGCGCGGGCGGCGCGGATGCCGTCCTGGTCGGTGACATCGTCGCCGATGAATACCGGGGTGCGGCCGTGGAATGGTGGCTGGGCCATCAGTGTGGAGACGGCGCTGCCCTTGTCGGTGCCGAGCGGCTTGATTTCCCAGGCCATGCTGGAGGCCATGACGGTAAAGCCGGCGGTGGCGATGGCCTCGGCGGTGGCGCGCAGGGCGGCCTCGGCGGCGGGCGCCTGGCGGTAATGCAGCACCAGCCCGTGCGCCTTGCGCTCCAGCAGCGCACCGGGATGGGCGGCGATGGCGGCCTCGGCGGTGGCGAGGGCGGCGGGCGGCAGGCGTGGCAGGGTGGGGCGTAGCGGTTCGGCGTCCGGCGCGTGGCGGATGGCGCCGCCGTGCTCGCCGGCCACCGCGTAGGGCGCGTCGCCGAGCAGTGCGTCGACCTGGGCGATCGGGCGGCCGGTGACGATTGCCAGCGCATCGCCGAGACCGGCGCGCAGGCGGTGCAGCGTGGCGGTGAGGCCGGGCGGCACGATGACGGCGTCCGGGGTGGCGGCCAGTTCGATCAGCGTGCCGTCCATGTCCAGCAGCAGTGCGGCGCGTGGCGGCAGGTCCGGCAGGCTCACGGTTCGCAGCCCAGCACCTGGATGCCGTAGGTCGGGTGCTGCAGCATCTGCAGCGCCGGGAATTGCGAGAACATCCAGCCGTGGAAGGCGGTGGCGGGGTCGGCGCCGTTGGCGGTGTCGGTGATGTCCAGATAGGCGCCGGCGCCGGCCGGGCGGTCGGGCGGTCGGATGATGCATTTGCGCAGCACGATCGCCAGGGTGCCGAAATGCAGCGTGTCGCCGACCTTGCCGGTGCGTTTCTCCGAGCGGGCGGTGATCTTGTTCAGCGCCATCAGCACCACACCGTTCTGCGGCAGCCACTCGGCCTCCACCGGCACCACTGGCGGGGCGGCGTTGGGCGGCGGCAACGGGGCGGCCTGGGGCGCCGGGGTGGCGGATGGCGGCGGCGGCACCGCCGGCAGGGTCTGGCCGGGGACGACCGGCGGCAGCGGGGCGGTCTGGATCGCCTGCGCCTGGGCCGGCACGGCGAACAGCAGCGCCGGCAGGCAGACGCCGGCCAGCAGCAAGAGGCCGGGCCGGGTCATTGGCCGGGCTTGTGCAGGTTGGCGATCATGGCGGCGAGGATATCGCGCATCGCCTGCGGGTCGACGCCCATCAGCAGCGCGTCCTCGTAGGCGTCCTGCATCACCTGGGCGAGTTCGGTGTGGTTTTCCGCCAGCACCTTCAGCTTTTCGCGGCAGGATATCGGGGCGCCGTCGGGCTGCGGCCAGGTTTCGGGGGGGCGCATGGCGCTCATTGCAGCGGCTTCAGGGCGCCCGGGACAGGGGCGTCGCTCTGCTTCAGTTGCTTCTGAACTGCGCTGGTCAAATCGCTGACATTAAAGATAAATTTTCCAAGCAAGTCCTCCAGGCTGGCGGCCGACTGGGTGATGGTGACGGTGCCGCCATTGGCCAGCATCTTGTCGTCGCCGCCGGGGGCGAGCGACAGAAACTTGGCGCCCAGCAGGCCATCGGCGGTGACCTGGGCGCTGCTGTCGGCGGGCAGCTTGATGCTCGGTTCGACGCTGAAATTGACCACCGCCTGATAGCTGTGCGGGTCGATCGAGACGCCGTTGACGCTGCCGACCTTGACGCCGGCCAGCCGCACATCGGCGCCCACCGCCAGCCCGTCGATGCGCTGGAACCTGGCGTTCAGCGCGTAGCCGTCGATATGGCCGCGGCCGGTATTGGCCACCGCGTAGCCGAGGAAGCCGGCAGCGACCAGCAGCACCACCGCGCCGGCCACCAGTTCGGTCAGGTTGCGCTGC
Organism: Rhodospirillales bacterium; assembly: GCA_041691815.1. Taxonomy (GTDB): domain Bacteria; phylum Pseudomonadota; class Alphaproteobacteria; order Acetobacterales; family Acetobacteraceae; genus 70-18. Next base: position 3,926 of record JBEPTZ010000208.1, read on the forward strand.
GCCATGCCGTGCCCTGCTCAGCGTGCGGGCGGCTGGAAATCGGGGGTCCAGGCCTCGTAGTCGCCGGTGGCGGCGGCGCGCTCGCCACCCTCGTAGTCATGCCCGGCCGGACGGTAGCTGGCCGGCGTGCCGGTGAGGTTGGGCAGATGCGGCTTCAGCCAGGGGCGGGCCGGGGCCTCGATCGGCGCGTCAACGGTATAATGCAGCCAGGCGTGCCACTCCGGCGGCACAGCCGAGGCCTCGGGCACGCCGGCATAGGCGACCCAGCGGCGGGTGCGCTCGCCGGCGCGGACGCGGCGCGCCTCGTAGTAGATGTTGCCGATGGCGTCGCGGCCGACCGAGCGGCCATGCAGCCAGGTAAACAGACGGGTGCCGATGTTCATGCGGCAGATATAAGCAATGCGCGCGGCTTGGTCCATGGTCGCCGTGACGGGTGCGGTAAACTCAACCTATCCACAGGATTTTGTGGTCGGGGAGGCGAATGACCGCAATATGTGCTTTCCGAGTCGCGGCTGGCCGCATAGCATCCGGCCCATGAGCAAGATCACCAGCAGTCAGGCCCGTTCACGCGTGTGGCAGGGGGCGCGGATGCGACGGATCGCCGCCGCCGATCCGGATGCGGCCGGCCCGCCGCGCGCGGTGGCGATCCCGGCGGCGTGGCCGGATTCGGCGGCGCTGGCGTTGGCTGAACTGGCGCCAGGGGTGGCGGCGGTCTCGCTGCCGGCGGCGGCCGATGCCTGGATCCGCCCGCTGGCCGAGCGCGCCCGCCGGGCCGGGATCGAGGACGATCTGGAAACACGGTTACACCAGTTGCTGCTGGCCTGCCGCGGCGCGCCGGGGGAGTCGGTCTGGGCCGGCGCCGCGGATGCCCGGCCGGGCTTCGTGCTGAACCTGCCGGCATTCCATCACCCCGAGCATGGCTTCGATCTCGCGGGCTTCGCGGCGGCGGCGCGGCTGGCCGGCACGGCGCTGACACTGGCCGACCCGGCGGCGCCGGCACTGGCGGTCGGCTTGGCCGATCTGGCCGGGCTGCTGGCGGCCCTCGGCGTCGGCTATGACAGCCTGGGCGCGCGGGATATCGCAGCCTCGCTGGCGGCATTGCTGCGCGCCGGGGCCGACCTCGCCTCGGCCGACATGGCCGACCGGTTCGGCACGCTGCGCGAGGCCGGGCCGGTGCCCGCCGGGCCCACCGAGACGCTGCTGCCGGGGCTGGCCGAGGCGGTGCGGCGGGCGCAGGCGGAGGCTGCCGCGCGGCCGCAGCGGCGCCACCTGGCCACCACCGCGCTGGCCGCCCCTGGGC
>JBEPTZ010000209.1:0-5179 GCA_041691815.1 Rhodospirillales bacterium
GGCCGATCGCGCCGGGCGGCTGCTGGTGGCGCTGCCGGGGCTGCTGTCATCGCGCCGCAACGCGCTGGCGCTGGGGGCGGAGCGGCTGCGCTCGGCGCTGCGCCACGCCACGGCGGGGCGGGCGGCAACCGGCGCCAGGATCATGCTGCGCCTGACCGACGCACCGCTGCGCGCCCGGCTGCGCGAGTCGCATGCCCGGCTGGAGGGGCTGGCCGGGCGGCTGGAGGCGGTGTCCTACGCCAAGGTGCTGGAGCGCGGCTTCGCGCTGGTGGCCGCCGCCGGGGGGGCGCCGCTCACCAGCGCGGCAGCGGTGTCGCCAGGCGCCGCGCTGCGGCTGCGCTTCGCCGACGGCGAGGTGGCCGCCACCGCGGACCGCCCGCGTGGGGCGACCCGGCAAGGCGCGCTGGAGTTCTGAACCCGGTCTGGTAACGCGTCGTCCAAACGGACTAGGCCATAAGCAACACCGGCAAAAGGCGACCATCGCCTTACCCGGCACGCCGAACTGTGCAATAAATCCCTCCGGAACAGATGCCGCTGCCGCGGTCAATCTTCCAATATACTTACCGTGCGAGGCGAGTTGCGTCATGACGGAATATGTCCGGTTTCCGCCCCTGCTTGCCGCCCTGCTGGCGGCCCTGCTGGCGCTGCTGCTCGGCGGCTTCGGCATGCCGGCCCGCGCCGCGCCCTATTACCCCACCGGACCGCAGCAGAACGTGCCGGTGGCCAGCGTGCTCGCCGGCGGCTGGACCGCCTGCTACACCGGCAATATCGGCGCGCCGTTCGGCACTGATACCGCCACCACCCTGGCCAATTGCGCCGGCAGCCAACTGCTGGTCGCCGGCCATCTGAAGGGCAGCGACAGCTACGCCGTGCTGGCCGCCGCACCGAAGAGCGACGCGCTGACCAACACCGGCGCCAACACCTCCAACACCCACACGGTGAACGGCAGCCAGTGGTACAACTCGGACCTCTGGGCGTTCGGCTTCGCGCCCGAGGATGCCTCCGTCACCCTGTCGTCCTGCGACGTGACCGAAGGCAATGACCGGCTCTGCGTGCACACCTTCAGCGCGATCGGCGGCTTCCGGGTCGGCAGCGCGATGAACCTGAACACCGACACCAGCTGGGAAATCGTGGTGTTCAGCAGCGACAACGCCGCACCCTAGATTTTGCCGCGCGATTCAGACCTCCGTGTGCTTCCACCTCCGGTCATCGCGCTAGGCTTTCTTCTGCCAGCCCCGCTCGGTCTGCTGCCAATACACCAGCGTATGCCCGGCCGCCTTGGCCGCCGCCCAGCGCCGCCGCGCCGCCACCACCGCTGCCTCGTCGCGGCCATCGAACAGGTCGAACACCCGGTCATACGCCGCCAGATGCACGCTGTCGGCGGCGTCCAGCAGAAACAGAAACCGCGCCCCATTCGGCGCCGGCGCATCCTCGGCGGCGAGCCAGATCGGCTGCATTGCCGCATCGCCGCTGGCCTCGGTGCCGTGCGGCAGCCAGTCCGGCTTCGCGCATAGCCACAACGCGGTGTCCAGCGCCGCCACCCGCTCCGCATCGCCGCATAGCACCATCGCCCGCTGCCCGGCCTCCAGCGTGCGGCCGAGCAACGGCGGCAACGCCTGGTCGGCGGTGCTGCGGGTCAGGTGGTAGAAACCGATTTCGGCCATCAGGAAGGAAGCAGCGTTTTTTTGAAAAAAAACGTGCAAAAAACCTTTTCATCCGCCTTGCAACAGCGGAGGGGTGGAGACTGCGGAGTCTCCAAAACGGATGAAAAGTTTTTTTGTTTCTTTTTGTTCACAAAAAGAAAATCTCTCTTATCCTTCGTAGTGCTCTTGCACCAGCCGATCCAGCAGCCGCACGCCGAACGCGGTCGCGCCCTTCGGCGTGGTTGGCGCGTCCTTGCCGCTCCACGCCATGCCGGCGATATCCAGGTGCGCCCAGGGCTTGCCGTTGACGAAGCGCTGCACGAACTGCGCCGCGGTGATCGACCCGCCGGGCCGGCCGCCGATGTTCTTCATGTCGGCGATCTCGCTGCGCAACAGCTTGTCGTAGGCGTCGTCGAGCGGCATCCGCCACACCTTCTCGCCGCTGGCGGTGCCGGCGGCGTGCAGCCGGGCGGAGAGTTCGTCGTCGTTGCTGAAGAAGCCGGCATATTCATGCCCGAGGGCGACGATGATCGCCCCGGTCAGCGTGGCCAGGTCGATCATGAAGCGCGGGTCGAATTTCTGCTGGCAGTACCAAAGCACGTCGGCCAGCACCAGCCGGCCCTCGGCGTCGGTGTTGATTACCTCCACGGTCTGGCCGGAATAGGTCGTCACCACGTCGCCGGGCCGCTGGGCGGTGCCCGACGGCATGTTCTCCACCAGCCCGACCAGCCCGACCGCGTCGACTTTGGCCTTGCGGCCGGCCAGGGCGGCCATCAGCCCGATCACCGTGCCGGCGCCGGCCATGTCCCATTTCATATCCTCCATGCCGCCGGCCGGCTTGATCGAGATGCCGCCGGTGTCGAAGGTGACGCCCTTGCCGACGAAGGCCAGCGGCTTGCCGGCCTTCCTGCCCTTTGCGCCGGAGCCGTTCCAGTGCATCACCACCATGCGTGGCTCGCAGGCGCTGCCCTGGGCGACGCCGAGCAGCGCGCCGAAGCCGAGTTTGGCCATCTCCTTCGGCCCGAACACCTCCACCTTCAGCCCGAGGCCGCTGAGCTTGCGGCAGCGCTCGGCCATTTCGGCGGGGGTCAGCACGTTGGGCGGCTCGCTGACCAGGTCGCGCGAGACGAACACCCCCTCGGCCACCGCCTGCAACCCGGCCCAGGCGGCTTTCGCGCCGCCGGCGTCGGCGGTCAGCATGGCGAGTTTGGTCAGCTTCGGCTTGTCGGCGGCGGCCTCCTTGGTGCGGTAGCGGTCGAAGCGGTAGCCGCGCAGCACCGCCCCCAGCGCCACGCTGGCGGCCTGCGGGCCGGTCAGCCCGTCGGTGGCAACGCTGGCGGATGGCTCGCGAGCCAGCGCCGCGGCCAGCGCGCCGCCGGCCGCCTCGGCATGCCGGTCGGCCAGATCGACCAGCTTGCCCAGGCCGACCGCCACCACCCGGCTGAGCCCGGCGCCCGGCGCCAGCACGGTCGCGGTCTGGCCGCGCTTGCCGGTGAACTCGGCGGCGGCCAGCGCGCGGGACACTGTACCGCCGGTGGCGGCATCGGCGGCGTCCAGCATCGGCCCAGCCGGCGCGCCCTGCTCCAGCAGCAGCGCCAGCGCGCCGGATTTCGGCAGTTGCGGCTTGGCGAAGGTGATATCGAGCATGCGGGGCGCTCCGATTGTGCTGGATGACAGGCTTGCGACTGTAACAGCCTCGCTGCGATTGGCCAGAGCACGGGGCCGCGCTAAGACTGCCGCCATGAACCACACCGACATGCTGAGCCTCGCCTTCACCCTCGCCCGCCGCGCCGGGGCGGCGATCCTGGAAGTGCGGGCGCGCGGCTTCGAAACCCACACCAAGGCCGACCGCTCGCCGGTCACCGAGGCCGACCATGCCGCCGAGGCGATCATCACCGCCGGCCTGCGCGCCGCCACGCCGGAGATCCCGGTGGTCGCCGAGGAGGAGATGGCGGCAGGCGGGGTGCCCGACCTGTCGGACGCCTACTGGGTGGTCGACCCGCTGGACGGCACCCGCGAATTCACCAACGGCCGCGACGAGTTCGCCGTCTGCATCGGCCTGGTGCGCGCCGGCCGCCCGGTGCTCGGCGTGGTCGGGGCACCGGCCGGGGGCGTGCTGTGGGGCGGCATTGTCGGCACCGGCGCCTGGCGGCACGACGCCCAGGGCGAGCACCGGATCGCCGCCCGCCTGCCACCGGCCGAGGGCCTGGTGGTGGTCGCCTCGCGCTCGCACGGCGACCCCGCCCGGCTGGATGCGTTCCTTGAAGGCCGCAAGGTCGCCAAACTGATCAATGCCGGCTCGGCGCTGAAATTCTGCCGGGTGGCGGAGGGCGAGGCGGATTTGTATCCGCGCTTCGGCCCGACCATGGAATGGGACACCGCCGCCGCCCAGGCGGTGCTGGAAGCCGCCGGCGGCCAGGTGCTGGTGCTGGAGACCATGCAGCCGTTGGCCTACGGCAAGCCGGACTGGCGCAATCCGCATTTCCTCGCCACCGGCCGGGTATGACCGCCACCCTGCTCGAAACCGAGCTGCTGGACGCCGCCGGCACCGCCCGCGCCGCCACCCTGCTGCGCGCCGGTTCGCTGGTGGCGTTCGGCACCGAGACCGTCTACGGCCTGGGCGCCGACGCCACCGATGACCATGCAGTGGCGGCGATCTACGCGGCCAAGGGCCGGCCGCATTTCAACCCGCTGATCTGCCACTACCCGAACGCCGCCGCCGCCTTCGCCCAGGTGCAGGCCAGCGATGCCGCCCACAAGCTGGCCGCGGCACTATGGCCGGGGCCGCTGACCCTGGTGCTGCCGCGCCAGCCTGACTGCCCGGTCTCGCTGCTGGCCGGCGCCGGGTTGCCGACGCTGGCGGTGCGGGTGCCTGCCACTCCCAGCGCGCTGGCCCTGTTGCGCGCGGTGGGGCGGCCGGTGGCGGCCCCCTCGGCCAACCGCTCCGGCCAGGTCAGCCCGACCACCGCGGCGCATGTGCTGGCCGGGCTGGGCGGGCGGATCGCCGCGGTGCTAGACAGCGGCCCCTGCCAGGTCGGGGTGGAATCGACGGTGCTCGACCTGTCCGGTCCGCAGCCGGTGCTGCTGCGGCCGGGCGGCACCACCCGCGAGGCGATCGAGGCGGTGGTCGGCCCGATCCTGCTGCCGCCGGCGACGCAACCGGCGACGCTGCACTCCCCCGGCATGATGCTGTCGCATTACGCGCCGTCGCTGCCGGTGCGGCTGGAGGCGGCTTCGGTGGCGCCGGACGAGGCGCTGCTGGCGTTCGGGCCGCCGCTGCCGGGCGCCGGCGCGGTGTATCAGCTCAGCGCCTCGGGCGACGCCACCGAGGCCGCCGCCCGCCTGTTCGCCGGGCTGCGGGCACTGGACGCCGAGGGCGTGGCGCGCGGTTTGCGCGGCATCGCGGCGATGCCGGTGCCGGGAGCCGGGCTGGCGCCGGCGATCCGCGATCGGCTGAGCCGCGCGGCGGCGCCGCGAGAGTAAGGCAAGGCTGGGGCGCTGCCCCAGACCCCGCCAGGGGCCGAGCCCCTGGACCT
>JBEPTZ010000210.1:0-4978 GCA_041691815.1 Rhodospirillales bacterium
GCATCATTCGTGGTGGGAAGGAAATGCCGCCGCGGCCTGGTCGGTCAGCACGGTGAGCGGGCGGTGGCGCAGGCCGGATTCGCGCTCCAGCCGGCGGTCGGCGTCGGCGGCGTCGGGCAAGTGCAGCGGGCGCAGGCGCCATGCCGCGAGGCCGACCACCCCCAGCCCGACCGCCGCCAGCAGCAGCAGGTGCAGCCAACCGGGCAGCAGACGCGGCAGGTTCAGCAGTGCCGCACAGAGGAACAGGCCGAGCAGGCCGAGCGGCGGCCACAGCGCCGGCCAGACCCGCTCGAACAGCAGCACCACGCGCGCCACGCCACGCCGCCGCCGCAACGTGCGGCGGAGGCGTTCGGTGCGTTCCTCGTGGTGCTCCGGCACGATCATGCGCTTGCTCCGAACTGAAGCCGGGCGCTACTCCAGGAAGGCGGGGACGCGCTCCCCCGCCCACATCGCGGCGTAATCCTGGCGGTCGCGGATGACCGCCCAGTCGGTGCCGTCCACCATGGCGATCGGCGCCAGCACGCGGGCGTTGTAGGTGGAACTCATCACCGCACCATAGGCGCCGGTATCCAAGATCGCCACGGTTGCCCCGGCGCGCAAGAGTGGCAGGGCACGGGCGCGGGCGAAAATATCCGAACTCTCGCAGACCGGGCCGACCACATCGACCGGCGCCACCGGGCCATGCAGATCAGCGGCGGCAACCGGCACGATGCCGTGCCAGGCGTCGTACATCGCCGGACGCATCAGGTCGTTCATCGCGGCATCGAGCACCACGAAGCGGCCGTGGCCCTTTACCAGCACCACGCCGGCCAGCAACACGCCGGCAGACCCGACCAGCCAGCGGCCGGGTTCCAGCATCAGGCGAACGCCGAGATTGCCGAGGCTGGCCTTCAGCATGCCGGCAAAGGCGGCGACCGGGGCGCCGGGTTCGTCGCCATAGCCGATGCCGAGTCCGCCGCCGCAATCCAGCCGCTCGATTGCCAGGCCGCGGGCGCGCAGGCCGTGCACCAGTTCGGCGGCGCGGGCGTAGGCGGCGCGATAGGGTGCGACCGACAGGATCTGGCTGCCGATATGCAGCGCCAGGCCGACCGGCTGGATGCCGGGCAGGGTGGCGGCATGGGCGTAGAGCGCCACCGCCTCGCCGTAGGGAATGCCGAACTTGTTCTCGGCGGTGCCAGTGGTGATCTTGGCGTGGGTGCCGGCATCGATATCGGGGTTGATGCGCAGCGCCACCCGGGCGGTGCGGCCGATCGAGGCGGCGAGTGCCGAGAGCATCTCCAGCTCCTCGGCGCTCTCGACGTTGATCTGCTGGATATCCTCGGCCAGCGCCAGGCGCAGTTCGCGCTCGGTCTTGCCGACGCCGGAGAACACGATATGCGCGGCCGGGATGCCGGCGGCGCGGGCGCGGCGCAACTCGCCCTCGCTGACCACGTCCGCCCCAGCGCCGCCGGCGGCGAACAGGCGCAGCACCGCGAGATGGTCGTTGGCCTTCACGGCGTAGTGGATTTCGCTGTCCAGGCCGACCAGCGCCGCCTGCAATTCGGCCAGCCGCGCCCGCATGGTGCCGGCGGAGTAGACCCAGGCCGGGGTGCCGAGCACCTGGGCGATGCGGGCCAGCGGCACACCCTCCAGCAGCAGCCCGTCATGGGCGTGCATGGACAAATGCGGGCGGGCGGCGATCAGCGCGGCGACCGACGGGTCGGGCGTATCGGACAAAGGTGCGGGTGCGGCCATCGGCGCAGGCTACGGCATTTCCGCAACCGCTGAAAACACTCTTTGTTCAGGCGGGGTTCAGCGCGACGGGTAGACGCGCGGATACGTGACCTTGTCCGGCGGTCCGGGCGGGCTGGGGGCGCCCTTCTTGCCGCAGGCGGCGAGCGGCAGCAGCGAGGCGGCCAGCAGCAACACGGCGATCAGCCTCATTTGAGCGCCTCCAGCCAGCGCGCCGCCTGGGCGGCGACGTTTATGGGCGCGGTGCCGCCATAGCTGGTGCGCGAGGCGACCGAGGCGGCCACCGTCAGCACGCCGAACACCTCGGCGGTAATGCCTGGCTCAACCGCCTGCATCTCGGCCAGCTTCAGGCCGGCGAGATCGACGCCGAGCGCCTCGGCACGCGCCACCAGCCGGCCGGTGACGTGATGGGCGGTGCGGAACGGCAGTTTCAGCACCCGCACCAGCCAATCGGCCAGATCGGTCGCGGTGGCGAAGCCGGAGCCGGCGAATTCGGCCATCCGGGCGGTGTCCGGCGTCATGTCGCGCACCATGCCGGCGGTGGCGGCCAGGCCGAGCGCCCAGGCGTCGGCGGCGTCGAACACCGGCTCTTTATCCTCCTGCATGTCCTTGGCGTAGGCCAGCGGCAGGCCTTTCATGACGGTCAGCAGGCCGACCAGCGCGCCGGTGATGCGGCCGGTTTTGGCGCGCACCAGTTCGGCGGCGTCCGGGTTGCGCTTCTGCGGCATGATCGAGCTGCCGGTGGTGAAGGCGTCCGACAGCCGGATGAAGCGATACGGGGCGCTGCACCAGATGACGATTTCCTCGGCCAGACGCGACAAATGCATGGCCGAAATCGCCGCGGAAGAGAGGAATTCGAGGGCAAAATCGCGATCCGAGACCGCATCCAGCGAGTTCGCGGTCGGCCGGTCGAAGCCCAGTGCATTCGAAGTCATCTGCCGGTCGAGCGGAAACGAGGTGCCGGCCAGCGCAGCCGAACCGAGCGGGCATTCGTTCAGCCGGCGGCGGCAATCGGCGAGGCGGCCGCGATCGCGGGCCAGCATCTCGACATAGGCCAGCATATGGTGGCCGAAGGTGACCGGCTGGGCGGTTTGCAGATGGGTGAAGCCGGGCATCGGGTCGGCGGCGTGGCGGGCGGCGGTTTCCGCCAGGGCGGTCATCACGTCGGTGATCTGGGCGGTGAGGCCGTCGATGGCGTCGCGGACCCAGAGGCGGAAGTCGGTTGCCACCTGGTCGTTGCGGCTGCGGCCGGTGTGCAGCCGGCGGCCGGCGTCGCCGATGCGTTCGGTGAGCCGCGCTTCGATGTTCATGTGGATGTCTTCCAGTTCGGTGGCGAACGGGAAGCGGCCGGCGTCGATCTCGGCGGCGATCGATTGCATGCCGCCGCGGATCGCCGCTTCGTCATCGGCGGTGAGGATGCCGAGCTTGAGGAGCATGGCGGCATGGGCCAGCGAGCCGTTGATATCCTGCCGCCACATCTTGCGGTCGAAGCCGATCGAGGCATTTATCTCCTGCATCACCACGGATGGGCCGGCGGCGAAGCGGCCCCCCCACTGCATGTTCGCGGCTTCGTTTCGCAAGTCGGGGCGCAGGTCGGGGGTATTGCTCAAGAGAGGCGTTCCATCATGCAAAAAACCACACGGCGCAGCATTGTGGCGGGGGCAGGGGTGCTGGCGGCGGGGACCGTAGCGGCGGCGGCGCTGCTGCGCAAACCGGCGCCGCCAGTCGCCACCCCGGTGGTGGCGCCGGGGACGAACAGCGTCGTGCTGCACGATATCGCCGGGATGAAGCTGGCCAACCCGCCGGCGCCGCCGCCGGCCGCCAGCTTCACCGATGCCGAGGGGGCGCCGCATACCCTGGCCGATTTCGCCGGCAAGGGGCTGGTGGTGAATCTCTGGGCAACCTGGTGCGCGCCGTGCGTGGCGGAGATGCCGGCGTTGCAGGGGCTGGCCGAGGCGGTGGCCAAGGACGACATCCTGGTGCTGCCGCTGTCCTCGGATTTCAAAGGTGCTCCGGCGGTGCGCGCATTCTACGCGGCACACCAGATCACCGCGCTGAAGATCTGGCTGGACCCGAAGGGGGCCGTCTCGCAGGCGTGGGGGGCGCGGGGGCTGCCGACCACGCTGATCATCGACCGGCACGGCCGCGAGCAGGGGCGGATGGAAGGCGCGGTGGATTGGACCAAGCCTGCGACCCTGGCCGCGATCCGCCGGCTGGTGGGGCCGCCGGCGAGCTAGAACTTTTTCCGATCGATAGGGATCGGAGAAAAGCTCCAGGTTTTTGTTTTAGCGAGCATCTTTATCCGAACGGCGATGCCGATGGGTCGGATGATGCTCTCGCCGGCCCTTTGCGCCGGCCGGATCGGGCTGTATGAACGCGCATCATTTTTCCGTCTGGTCAGGATTTTTGCGCATGCCCGAGTATGTGATCGCCCCGCCGCCCGTCGCCTCCGCCCCGGTTGCCGGCGGCGGCGCGTTTCCGGTTCGCCGGATTTACTGCGTCGGCCGCAACTACGCCGCGCATGCCCGCGAGATGGGCAGCGACCCCGATCGTGAGCCGCCGTTCTTCTTCTGCAAGCCGGCCGACGCGCTGGTGGTGGGCGATGCCGACATGCCGTATCCGGCGGCGAGCAAGGAACTGCACCACGAGATGGAACTGGTGGTGGCGATCGGCACCGGCGGCAAGGATATCGCCGCGGCCGATGCGCTGAAGCATGTCTGGGGCTATGCCGCCGGCCTGGATATGACCCGGCGCGACCTGCAGAACGCCGCCAAGAAGACCGGCCGGCCATGGGATATGGGCAAGGGGTTCGACCATTCCGCGCCGATCGGGCTGCTGATCCCGGCGGCACGGTTCGCCAACCCGACCAAGGGCAAGATCGAACTGAAGGTGAACGGCGCGGTGCGCCAGGTGTCCGACCTCTCGGAGCTGATCTGGAGCGTGGCCGAGACCATCGCCTACCTGTCCGGGCTGGTGGAACTGGCGCCGGGCGACCTGATCTACACCGGCACGCCGGAGGGGGTCGCCGCGGTGCAACGCGGTGACGTGCTGGAAGGGGTGGTGGATGGCGTGGGGACGGTGAAGACCAAGATCGTCTAAGGAAGGTCTTCTTTTTGTGAACAAAAAGAAGCAAAAAAACTTTCTATCCATTGGAGTGTACGGAGTCTCCCGCGCTCCATTGTTGCAAGGCGGATAAAGTTTTTCCTGCTTACCCACCTTGCTCAGCCGTTTGGAAAGTTGTACGAAA
>JBEPTZ010000211.1:0-4945 GCA_041691815.1 Rhodospirillales bacterium
CCCACGGGCCGCGCGGGCCGCCGCCGCCGGGCGGCCGCTGCGGGCCGGGGCGCTCGGGGCGCGAGCCACCAGGGTTGCCCCAGGGGCTGCTCGGCCGGTTGCCATCGCCGGAGCCGCCGCCCGAGTCATTGCCCGAACCGGGACGCGAACCCCCGCCAGAGCCGCCGGAGCCGCCATTGTTCCAAGACATCGGGTCGACACGCTCCTGTACTTGTCAGCGGCGGGTAGCTGTAGCTGATAGTCCCGCTAAACGAAAGTTTGCCCGACATAAAATCGGCCCCGTCGGTCGTCGCGTGGTCGCGGCGGCAGGCGAGGCCTCATGTGGGGCCATTGGCAGGACGGGCGGCGCGCGCCATACCCTACCCATGACAACAGCGTATATCGACAGGCTCCGGAGGGTTTTCAAGCGCATGACCGCATCATCGCCACCGCCGCTCGACGCCGACGCACTGCGCGCGGCATTGCGCGGCATCGCCGACCCGGCCAGCGGGCGGGACATCGTCACTGCCGGGCTGGTGGACAATATCGCCGTGAAAGACGGGCTGGTGCATGTCAGCCTGCTGACCGACCGCGCCCAGGCCGCCGCGATGGAGCCGGTGCGGCGCCAGGTGGAGGCCAGCCTGGCCGCGCAGCCGGGGGTGAAGAACGCCACCGCGGTGCTGACCGCGCACCGGGCGGCGGCCGCTGCCCCCGCCCCGGCGGCCTCGCATGGGCATCATGGCCGGCCGCATGGCCATGGCGCCGACAAGCAGGTGCTGCTGCCGGATGTGCGGGCGATCGTCGCCGTCGCGTCGGGCAAGGGCGGCGTCGGCAAATCCACCACCGCGGTCAACCTGGCGGTGGCGCTGGCGCGGCAGGGGCTCAAAGTGGGGCTGCTGGACGCCGACATCTACGGCCCCAGCCTGCCGCGCATGCTCGGGCTGAACCGCAAGCCGGAGGTGCAGGGCGACCAGATGATCCCGCTCGACGCCTGGGGGCTGAAGGTGATGTCGATCGGCTTCCTGGTCGAGGAGGACACCCCGATGATCTGGCGCGGCCCGATGGTGATGGGCGCGCTGGAGCAGATGATGGGCCAGGTGGCCTGGCCGCCGCTCGACATCATGATCGTCGACATGCCGCCCGGCACCGGCGACGCCCAGCTCACCATGGCGCAGCGGGTGACGCTGGCCGGCGCGGTAATCGTCTCCACGCCGCAGGATATCGCGCTGCTGGACGCGCGGCGCGGGGTGCGGATGTTCGAGCGCACGCGGGTGCCGGTGCTCGGGCTGGTGGAGAATATGAGCTTCTTCTGCTGCCCGAAATGCGGCGAACGCTCGGAGATTTTCGGCCACGGCGGGGCGCGGCTGGAGGCCGAGCGGCTGGGCTGCGAGTTCCTCGGCGAAATCCCGCTGGTGCTGGAAGTGCGCACCGCGTCGGACGCCGGCACGCCGATCGTGGCGCAGGACCCGGAGTGCCATGCGTCGCAGGCCTACGTCGCACTGGCGGCACGGGTGTGGGCGAAGGTGGAGGCGGGGCTGGCGGCGGGGCCGCGGATTGTGGTCAGTTAGCAAGTACTTCTTTTTGTGAACAAAAAGAAGCAAAAAAACTTTTTATCCATTGGAGTGTACGGAGTCTCCGCCACTCCGCTGTTGCAAGGCGGATGAAGTTTTTTTGCTTCTTTGTTTTCAAACAAAGAAGATCTTTTCTGCGCTGTCTGTTTCCTGGGCTGCTGGCATGCTGCCCTGGGTGCCATGTTGCGTGCAGCACAGCCCAGCCGCCGCAGTGGCGCGGCGCAGCGCCTGATCGAGCGCCAGCCCGCGATCGAGCGCCGCAGTCAGCACACCGGTAAAGCAATCCCCGGCGCCGGTGGTGTCCACCGCCTCGATGGCGGCGGCCGGCAGGCGCCAGGTGCCCTCGGCGGTGGCGGCGTCGACGCCCTGCTCGCCCAGCGTCACCACCACGCCGATGCCGAGGGCTGCGTGCAAGGCGGCTGCGGTCGGCGGGCAGGCGTGGGCGGCGGCGAGGAAGCCGGCCTCGTCCTCGTTGGCGACCAGCAGGTGTAGTTTGCGCAACGCGTCGGGGGCGAGCGGGGCGGCCGGGGCGAGGTTGAGGATGGTCCGCGCGCCGGCGGCGTGGGCGCGATGGATCAGCGCCTCGGTTTCGGCGGCCGGCACTTCCATTTGCAGCAGCAGCGTGGTGTCGCGGCCGAGCAGCGCGTCTTCCACCTGGGTGTGGCGGGCTTCGAGGTTGGCGCCGCTGGCCACTGCGATCAGGTTGCGCCCTTCGGCATCGACGCAGATGGCGGCACAGCCGGTGGCGCGATCGGTGGGCAGCACGCGGCTGAGGTCGATGCGGGAGGCGCGCAGCAGGCGCAGCGCGTCCTCGGCCAGCGCATCGCGGCCGACGCAGCCGGCGAACACCACCGCCGCGCCGTCGCGCGCCGCGGCGACCGCCTGGTTGGCGCCCTTGCCGCCTGGTTCGATGCGCATGTCGGGGCCGAGCACGGTCTGGCCGGCGGTCGGCAGATGCGGCAGTGGGAAGATCAGGTCGAGGTTGATCGAACCAAAAACGACGATCATTCAGATCACCGGCTGATAGACCGCGCCCAGCACCAGTGCCGGATCGCGATCGAACAGCCGCAGGAGGCTGACCGCGGCGGCGTCCGGGCGGTTGCGGCCCTGCTCCCAGTTCTGCAGCGTGCGCAAATCGACGCCGAGGCGGTCGGCGAGGTCGCGCTGCGACAGGCCGTGGCGGGCGCGCAGGGCGACAATCCAGGCGGCGGTATCGTCGAGCGCGGCGCGACGCAGCACACGGACATTGAGGGCGCGCAGATCGGCGGCCAGGGCGGTAAGATCGGTGTCTGCGGCGATGCGGCAGATCGTCGGCTTGCGGGCGGCGAGATCGTTGATCGCGGCGTGGGCGTCGCGCAAGCTGGCCCCGGCGGCGCACAGGCGCTTGGCCACGTCGATGGTGCGCTCGACCCAGCCCTCAGCCTCCAGGGCCACGGGTTGCGTTGCGGCGAAAGGTAAGCACGGCCGGGATATGACCGGGACCCGCCCCAGACGTGCGAGTCGCGCCTGCAATTCGGAGTTCATCGACATCCAGAAACTCCATGGCCCAACGGGTCAGCGACCACAGCAATGCCGCACCCAGAGTATTCGCGCCGTCGCCGCCGATATGGCCGCTCCACAGCATCGCGACACGGCCTTCGAAGGTGACGTCGGCCATAATGCTGATGGTATGACCTGGGCATGACAGTTCGACACTGAACGTGTCGCCTTCAATTTCGAGGCTATCGATGGCCCACAATGGAAGTCTCCTACAGCAGCGGGATGTTTTTGCGCATCGCTCACTCCTGAGGCTCAACTTCCTACGAGCCTTCAGCCGGCAGTGAGTTAATACGCGAATCACGTATAGTTTGTCAACCCTCCCGCCCCAGCGCCGCCATCATCTCCACCCATTCGCGCTTCGACAGCCCGCTGCCCTTCTGCGCCACCGCCTCGCCGGCCAGCATCCGCTTCAGCACCGCCAGCATGCTGGCCGAGAAGGTCACCGCGCCCATGCGGTAGTCCTCGAACGCCGCACAGGTCACCGGCACCCAGGCGCGCAGCATGTCCAGCATGGCGTCGGCATAGACGCGGATTTCGTACTGAGCGTGCGGGTCGGCGCGCAGCGACAGGAAGTGCAGCAGGTTGTGCAGATCGGTCTTCCAATACCATTGCGTGTAGGTGTTCAGCGTCAGGTTCATCCGCGCCAGTTCGCGCGCCAGGCCCTGGCGGGACGGGTCGACCGGCTGGCCGTCGGCGGCCTCGTTCAGCATCGCGGCGTAGTGGTCGTAGGTGCGGGTTGCGTCGCCGCGCAGGATGTCGAGCACGTCGGCCGCTTCCTGGCCTTGCAGCACCGCGCCGCGGCCCTGGCGATTCACCGCCGATTGCGCCGCCAGGTGCTCGGGGGCGGGGATGTAGAACTCGCGGTCGAGGATGGAGTAGCGGGCGGAATACTCGTTGACGTTGGCGGTGCGGTGGCGGATCCATTGCCGCGCCACGAAGATCGGCAGCTTGACGTGGAACTTGATCTCGCACATCTCGAACGGCGTGGTGTGGCGGTGGCGCATCAGGTAGCGGATCAGGCCGGCATCCTCGCTCACCTTGCGCGTGCCGCGGCCGTAGGAGACGCGGGCGGCCTGCACCACGGCGGCGTCGTCGCCCATATAGTCGATCGCCCGCACGAAGCCGTGGTCGAGCACTGGCACGGCGGTGAACAGCAGCGCCTCCAGCGCCGGCACGGTGGCGCGGGCGGTGCTGGCGGCCTGGGCGCGCTGGGCCGCTATCTCGGCGTTCTGCTCGTGCGTGAGGCCCATCTGATGTCCCTTTCATTCGGCGGTCGGAGTGCCTATATTCCCGGTGCCAGCTTGCTGGCTATGGCGATAAACGGTGCGTGGAATAAGCGTTGTGGACCCGGGGGCGGTACCCGGCGCCTCCACCATTGCCCCAAAGGCGAAAGCCGGAGGGGTTTCATGGGGGCGAAACAGGCTCGACACGCGCGGTAAAGACCCATCTTTTGCCCGGCATGGTTCCGCCGTTATCGGGCCAATTGAGAAGTGCCAATGACAATCAGGCGCTCGCTGTCGCTGCATAAGCGATAAGCGCGGTCCGGGGGGCACCGGGCAACAGAAGCCCCCCAACTTCTCCCCCCTTGCCTTCCGTGCCGGCTCGGCCAAGAATCGCGCCATGAGCGGTTACTGCCTGAGCGCGCCCGGCCATCCGGTGCACCATTCCTACCATGCCACCGAGTACGGCTTCCCGCAGCGCGACGAGACCGTGCTGTTCGAGCGGCTGTGCCTGGAGATCATGCAGGCCGGCCTGTCGTGGGAGCTGGTGCTGAAGCGCCCCCCGGGCCTGCGGGCGGGGGTATCCGGGGTAAGCGGCGATGCGGTGGCCGGTTTCGGCGCGGCCCGCCGGGTGCG
>JBEPTZ010000212.1:0-4942 GCA_041691815.1 Rhodospirillales bacterium
GAGACTCCGGCGTCTCCACCCCTCCGCTGTTGCAAGGCGGATGAAAAAGCTTCTTTTTGTTCACAAAAAGAAGACCTTACCTGCCTTCCCGCCGCCAGGCCAGCAGCGCCAGCCCGAGCAGCAGCGGCAGCGCCAGCGGGGCCGGCAATAACGGCAGCGCGGCGATCCCGGTCACCAGATGCGCGTGTCGCCGCTGCAGCCCGATCCAGTCGGCCCCGGCGCTCTCGCGGTCCGGCTCCACCCGGCGCAGCGCCGGCGTGCCATCCGCCAGCCAGTGCACGCTGCCGCCCGAGGCCTGCACCAGCGGCTCGAGCTTGGTGGCGGTCGCCCTGAGATCGGCGATCTCCAGCGGATTGGCCACGCCGGAGGCGGCGTAGGCGGTGCGCACCCCGTCGGTCACCCGCCACACCCCCGGCAGTGGGGCCGCGACGCCGCCCGCCGCATGCCCAGGCCCGAGGCTGCGCAGCGCCAGCGTGGTCTGCTGCCCGTCCGGGTCGGTCACCGCGATCGGTGGCGCCGGCGCCGGTTCGGTGGTGCGGCGGTCCACCGCCAGCCTGCCGTCCTTGATGCTGGCGCGCAGCGTGTTCTCATCCAGTTCCGGCTCCTTCATCAGCCAATGCGCCACCCGGCGCAGCAGTTCGGCCTGCGGCCCGCCGCCCTGGTGGCCGCGCGACCACAGCCAGATCTGGTCCGACAGCAGCAGCGCCACCCGCCCCTCGCCGACATGGTTCAGCACCAGCAGCGGCGACTCGCCGCCCGAGCCATCCGGCGCCGCCATCAGCACCTCGCCCTGCACGTCGGTCGGCACGATCCGCCGATACCAGCTCCCCCAGCTCGGCGGCTTGCCCTCGGTCCAGCCCGGCAGCCCCTCGGTCACCGGATGGCGCATGCCGAGCGCCGTCAGGTCCGGCCGGAACGGCGCATCCAGCAGCTCGGCTGGCCTGGCCGGCAGCACGCTGCCCAGCGGCGTCGCCGCCAGCGACGCTGGCGAGGCGAATTCCGGCCCGCTGCTCATCAGCAGCGCCCCGCCGCCGCGCACGTAATCGGCGATGTTGCGCAGATACAGCGTCGGCAGCAGGCCGTGATTGGCGAACCGGTCCAGGATGATCAGGTCGAAATCCTTGATCTTCACCTGGAACAGCTCGCGCACCGGAAACGCGATCAGCGCCAGCTCGTTGAGCGGCGTCAGGTCGTCCTTCTCCGGCGGCCGCAAAATGGTGAAATGCACCAGATCGACGGACGGATCGGATTTCAGCAGCCGCCGCCAGGTCCGCTCGCCGATATGCGGCTCGCCGGAAATCAGCAGCACCCGCAACCGATCCCGCACCCCGTTGATCGACACCACGGCACGATTGTTCACCTGGCTGACCTCGCCGGGCAGCGGATCGACGGTCAATTCCACCACCGTCGGCCCGCCACGGGTGATCGGCACCTCGACGGCCTGCTCGGTGCCCAGCGGCACCCGCTCGATCCGCGGCGCCTCGCCGTCGCGCCGTATCGTCAGCCGCGCCGTGGCGCCATAGGCCAAGCCATTGCGCGGCTTGCCCAGATCCTCCACCGCCAGCCGCAACGTCACCGTCTTGCCGACAATCCCGTAACTCGGCGCGTCGATCAGCCGGATGCGCCGATCCACCTGCTCGCCCTTGGCCGCAATCAGCACCTGCAGCGGCACCCCGCCCGGCGGCGCCACCGGGATGTCATGCACCTGGCCATCGGTGATCGCCACGATCCCGGCCAGCCGCGCCCGCGGAATATCCGCCAGCGCCCGATCGACCGCCGCGAACAGCCTGGTCCCCTCGCTGCCGCCCTCTGGCACCGTGATGGTGCGCAGTTCCAAATCCGGCAGGCGGCCCGCCTCGGCCTCGATCCGCGCCCGCGCCGCCTCAGCCAGCTTCGCCCGATCCCCCACGTTCATGCTGGCCGACTGGTCCACCACCAGCAGCCCGATATCCGGCAGCCCCTCGCGCGTCTCCTGCACCAGCCGCGGCCCGGAGAGCCACAGCAGCAGCGCCGCGAACGCCAGCAGCCGCCACCCCACCCCGCGCGCCCGCCGCCACAGCGCCACCGCCAGCGCCACCGCGCACAGCCCGGCCAGCGCCGCCAGCAGCCACAGCGGCAGCACCGGCGCGAACCGCACCGCCGCGATCGCCTGCTCGGTCAAATTGCCGAACGGCTGCATCTATTGCCCCAGCCGCTCGAGGATCGCCGGCACGTGCACCTGGTCGCCCTTGTAGTTGCCGGTCAGCGCATACATCACCAGGTTCACCCCGAACCGATAGGCGATCGTCCGCTGCCGCGCCCCGCCCGGTATCGTCGCATACGGGTTGCGCCCCTCGGCATCCACCGCCCACGCCGCCGCCCAGTCCTGCCCGCCGATGAGCACCGGGCTGACGCTGTCATTGCTGCGATCCTGGTCGCGCTGCACCCACACCTCGCCCCCGGTGTAGCGCCCGGGAAAATCCTGCAGCAGATAAAAGCTATGCGCCAACACATGCTGCGCGGTCAGCGGCGCCAGTGGCGGAATCGCCAGCCCGGCGGCAACCCTTGGCAGCGCCGCATCCGCCCCGGCCGCGAACCCCTCGCCGCTGCCGCCGTTGCGGGTGTCGATGACGATGATCCCGCCATGCGCCATGTAGTCGTTCAGCGCCGCCACCGCCGCCCCCGACAGCGCCGCCTGATCCGCCGAAATCGGCCAGTAGATGAACGGATAGAACGACAGATCGTCCTGCCCCGGCGTCACTGCCGCCGGCTCGGCCAGCGCCGCGTTGGTCCGCTGGTTGACGTAATCCGACAGCCCCTCCAGCCCGGCCTTGGAAACCCCGTCCAGCCCCGCATCCCCGGTCACCATATAAGCCAGCCGCGTCGCCAGCGCCGGATTGCTGTCCGGGTTCAGCGCCGCCCCCCTCTGAGCCTGCGCCCCGCCCATCCCCAGCATCAGCACCATCCCGGCCGCAATCGACGCCCGGAACAGCCCGCGCAGCCGCAGGCTCACCAGCAGATCGATCGCCAGCAGCGCCAGTGCCGCCGCAATCAGCCACGGCGCCAGCGCCCGCTCCGGCGCCGCCGCCCCCAGCCGCTCCTGCCGCGCCCCGTCAATCTCCGCCGCCGCCGCCGGCAACCCCAGATGCGTCGCCAGGTTCAGCACCCGTCGCCCGCTCTCCGGCCCATACAGCCCCGGCGGATGCTGCGGCGACGGCAACGCCCGCGCCAGCTCCGCCGCCGTCAACGCGCCCGCCACCGGCGGCGGCGCCCCCGGCTGCCCGAACCCGTCCAGCGTCTCCACCGGCGCCAGCTTCACCCCCGACGCATCCTCCGCCCCGCTCACCCCCACCGACAGATCGACCATCCGCCGCAGCATCTGCACGAACAGCCCGGACAGCGGCAAATCCGACCAGTCGGCGTTCGCCGTCACATGAAACAGCACGATCCGCCCGGCCCCGCGCACCGCCTCGGTCACCAGCGGCGTGCCATCGGAGAGCCGCGCCCAGGTGTGCCCGGCCAGCTGCGCATCCGGCCGCGCCAGCACCTGCTGATGCACCCGCACCTCGGCCGGCACCGCCAACCCGGCAAACGGCGAATCCGCCCCGAACGGCGCCAGTTGCGCCGGCTGGCTCCACGACATCGCCCCGCCCAACTGCCGATCGCCGCCGAGCAGCGTCACCGGCAGCAGCCCATCCGGATGCTCCGCCACCCGAGGCCCGGCAAACCGCAGCAGCAGCCCGCCCGCCTCCACCCACTTCTCGATCGCCGCCTGCTCCGGCCCCGCCGCCACCACCCGGTCGGCCAGCACCAGCACCGACAACTGCCGCGACAGCAACTGTGCCAGGCTCCCCTCGCGCAACTCGGCATAAGGCGACAGCGCCCGCCGAATATAATACAGCGGCCCCGACAGCGGGATGTCCGCCACCGTCTCGTCGCCGGCCAGCAGCCCCACCGGCCGCCGCCGCCAGCGCTCATCGAGCAGCGCCACACCCCCCGCCGACGCCGGCCCCGCCAGCACCAGCCGGGTCAGCCGATTGCGCAACTCCGGCGGCAACTTCAACGCCGCCTCCGCCACCCCCTGCCCCGGCGCGAACTGCAACTCCACCCGCGCCAGGCTCCGCCCATCGCCCGACTGCGCCAGCACTGCCGCACTATCGGCCACCGGCCGCGCCACCTGCGCCAGCCGCACCACCAGCCGATCCGCCTCGGCCCGCGGCGGCAGCAGCAGCCTGGCCGGCGCCACCGCATCGCGCAGCTCCACCACCGGCCCCACCGCCCGCAACGCCTGCGCAAACCCGTCCCAGCCCTCGCCATCGGTCAACCCATCGGCCAGATACACCGCCGACCCCCGCTCCCCCCATTTCCTGAGAGCGGCCGCCGCGGCGGGCCGATCCACCGGCCAGGGCTTCGGCCGCAACGCCGCCAGCCGCGCCCGCGCCTCGGCTACCGGCATCGCCACGCTGGCCGCCGGCGCCCCGCCGCTGTCATCCGCCGCCGTCGCCAGCAGCGCCACCGCCCGCCCGGCCCGCCCGGCCCGATCCAGCACCCCGTTCGCCGCCTGCATCCGCGGCCCCCAATCCGCCGCCGACGCCCAGCCGTCATCCACCACCAGCAGCACCGGCCCGCTGCCCGCCAGGCTCGCCCCGGCATCCAAAATCGGCCGCGCCAGCCCGACGATAATCAGCGCCGCCGCCAGCATCCGCAGCGCCAGCAGCCACCACGGCGTATGCGCCGGCGTCTCCTCCACCGCCGCCAGCCCCAGCAGCAGCCGTATCGCCGGAAATACCTCGCTGCGCGGCGCCGGCGGGGTAATCCGCAACAGCCACCACAACAGCGGCAACGCCGTCAGCGCCAGCAACACCCAAGGTGCCGCGAAAATCACCGCCTGCCCGCCTCCGGCGCCAACGCCGCATACAACCCCAGCAACGCCGCCTCAGCCGGATGATCGGTCCGATGCACC
>JBEPTZ010000213.1:0-4812 GCA_041691815.1 Rhodospirillales bacterium
CCGCCGCGCCGCCCGCTGCGGCGCCACCCGCTGCGCCGCCCCCTGCTGCGCCCCCCGCTTCGGCGCCGCTGGCCGCCGCGCCGCCGGCCGTGGTGGTGGGCGCTTATGTTCAGTTGACCGCGGCGGACAGCCAGGAGGCGGCCGAGGCGGATTGGCAGCGCGAAAGCCGCCGGACCGGCGCCCTGCTGGCCAATCGCTCGCCGCAGATCGCCGAGGCGGTGGTGAACGGACGGACCTTCTGGCGGCTGCGGGTGCCGGTCGCCACCTCGCGCGACGGGCTGCAGCTCTGCGCGCAGTTGCAAGCCAGAGGCACCCATTGCTGGACCACGTCACCCGGATTGTAGTGCCAGCCCCGCCCCTCGATCGGCGGCGCCGGACACCGGGCGGCCGCATCGCCGTCCCCACCATCTTGCCGGACGCCCAGCATGACCACAGCGCCGAACCCCCTCCCGTTCCGTACCGCCGGGCTGATCGGCTGGCCGGTGGCGCAGTCGCGCTCGCCGATGCTGCATAACTACTGGCTGAACAAATACGCCATTCCGGGCGCCTATCTGCCATTGCCGGTGGCGCCCGGGCGCGTGGAGGCGGCGTTGCGCGGGCTGGTGGCGCTGGGCTTCTCCGGCTGCAATGTCACCATCCCGCACAAGCAGGAGGTGATGCGGCTGGTCGACCGGGTGGACGCGGTGGGGCGGCGGATGGGCGCGGTCAACCTGGTGGTGGTGGAGGCGGATGGCAGCCTGTCCGGCTACAACAAGGACGGCTACGGCTTCATCGAGAACTTGCGCGACGGTGAGCCCGGCTGGCGCGGCGATGCCGGCCCGGCGGTGGTGCTGGGCGGCGGCGGCGGCGCGCGCAGCGTGGTGGCCAGCCTGCTGGACGCCGGGGCGCCGGAGATCCGGCTGGCCAACCGCACCCGCGCCCGCGCCGAGGCTGTTGCCACCGAGTTCGGCGGGCCGGTGCGGGTACTGGACTGGGCGGAGCGGCATGCGGCGCTGGCCGGTGCGGCGCTGCTGGTGAACACCACCAATCAGGGCATGGTCGGCCAGCCGGCGCTCGACCTGACGCTGGAGGCGCTGCCGGGTGCCGCCCTGGTGTGCGACATCATCTACAACCCGCTGGACACGCCGTTGCTGCTGGCGGCGCGGCGGCGCGGCAACAAGGTGGTGAACGGGCTGGGCATGCTGCTGCACCAGGCGCGGCCGGCGTTCGAGGCCTGGTTCGGGGTGGCGCCGGAGATCACCGCCGAATTGCGCGCGGCGGTGGAGGCGACGATCTCTTGAGCGGGCTGTTCGATCTCGGCGGCCGGGTGGCGATGGTGACCGGCGCCTCGCGCGGGCTGGGGCTGGGCATGGCGCGCGGGCTGGCCGAGGCCGGCGCGCATGTGGTGCTGACCGGGCGCGACGCGGCGACGTTGGCGGCCGCCGCCGAGGGGCTGCGGGGCGATGGGCTGTCGGCTGATTTCGCCTGTTTCGATGCCACCGATATCGACGCCGTCCGCGCCGAAATCGGCAAGCTGGCGCGGCTGGATATCCTGATCGCCAATGCCGGCATCCACGGCGCGCGACCGCTGGCCGATTGGCAGGAGGCGGACTGGGAGCGGGTGATGCGCGCCGACCTGACCAGCGCGTTCTTCGCCGCCCAGCAGGCCGCCGCCTTGATGAAGCGCCAGCACCACGGGCGGATCATCTTCACCGGTTCGTTGACCGCCAGCCGGGGGCGGCCGACCATCCATGGCTATGCCGCCGCCAAGGCCGGGCTGGCGGCGATCAGCCGCACCCTGGCGGCCGAGCTGGGCGAGCACGGCATCACCGTCAACACCATCGCCGGCGGCTATTTCGAGACCGAGATGTCGGCGGCGATGCGGCGCGACCCGGCAGTGGTGGCGCGGCTCAATGCGCGGATTCCGCTGCGCCGCTGGGGCACGCCGCGCGACATGGCCGGGATCGCGGTGTTTCTCGCCAGCGAGGCGGGCGGCTATGTGACCGGGCAGGAGATTGTCGCCGATGGCGGGCTGGGGAATGTGATCTGACAGCCGGCGTTGGGGGTTCGGAAGCAAGGGATGTTCTTTTTTGAAAAAAAGAACCAAAAAACTTTCATCCGGGGCTTCGCCCGCGCTCGCTTGAAGCCGCGCAGCGCGGATGAAAAGTTTTTTTGCTTCTTTTTGTTCACAAAAAGAAGATTCTTCGCGTCGCTGTGGTGATTTTTTCGTGCTGGCCTGCTGATACCCCTCAGGCGTTGGCGCCGATCGGGCCGATATAGGGGTAGACGCCGTTGCCATCGCGGGCGTCGGAGTACAGCCACGGCAGGCCGTGCATCAGGTAGAAATTGCGGCATTCCAGGCGGCTGGTCAGGTAGATCGGCTGGCCGAGCTTGAAGGCGATGAAGCGGTCCGGGTCCTTGACGCCGGGATTTTTCGGCGAGGCGAAATCGTCCTGGCAGCGGTGCTGGATGCGGCTGCGCAGCTGCTTGTTCATCTCGCGCAGGATCAGCGTCGCCTTCGGGCTGTAGGCGCCGGTCTTGGCGCCGGTGGCGACACCATCCCAGCTGGCGACGCCGACCACGATCTTGCGCAGCGCGCCGCCGGCCATCTCCCAGAAGCTCATCATGTCGTAGTCGGAGACCGCCTGCTGGCCGCCGCGATGGGCGATGCCGTCGGGGCCGGATTTGCTGTCGTACCAGGCGCCGGGCTTGCCGGGCAGCATGCCCTGATAGGCGAACGCGGCCTGCTTGGGGCAGCGGATGACGATGACGAAACCGGCGCCGCGGGTGTAGCGGCACAGGAAGCCGACATCATGCGGCGCCATGCCGGCATCCATGGCGACCAGGATGGTTTCCATCGGGACGCGGTCGCTGACCGCGCCGGAGATGGCGCCCTGCAGGTCGCGGAAATAGCTGCCGTGAAACAGCGGCGCGTCGAAGCCGGCGGGGGCATTGCCTGCCATGGTCGGTGCTCCAGAGGATCGATCTGGTGGCAGCATAGCCAGGGCGGCGGGCCGGCGGGACTCAAAATGCCGTGACGCGATGCCGGAATCAGGCGGCGGTGTCGACCGGGGTGATCTCGCGGATCAGGCCGTTGCGGTAGGCGTAGTTGGTGCGGCCGTCGCCATGCGGCAGGGTGCAGCCGGCGTAGCTGCCATCGGCGAAGTGGAAGTGGCGGCGGTGCTGCTCGAGGTCGCCCCAGATGGCGCCGTTCTGGTGGTAGTGGAACTGGATGGCGCGGCGACGCAGGTCAGAGGTGTTGGGCGCGGTGTAGTGGTGCACCAGGCTGTGGAACAGCAGCGCGTCGCCGGGCTGCATCTCGACCGCCACCCGCTCGGCGGCGCGGCGGTGGTCGGGCTGGATGCGGCAGCGGTTGAAGTCGTTTTCGTGGATATGCGGCATGCCGCCGGCGAGATGGCTGCCGGGCACCAGTTCCATGCAGCCGTTCTGCGCCAGCGCCGGGTCGAGGGCGATCCAGACGCCGGCGATCAGCGCCGGGTCGGTGAGGCGGAAATAGGCGGCGTCCTGGTGCCAGGGCTTCTCCGAGCCGATGCGCGGCGGCTTGACCAACGCCATCTCCTGGAACAGCACCCGGCCCTGGCCGAGCAACTGGTCGAGCGCCAGGTGCAGCGTACGGCTGTTGGCGGCCGCCTTCAGCGCCGGGGCATCCTCGGTGAAGTCCATGTATTTGCGGATTTTCTGCGCGCGGTCGGCGGTATCGGCGGGGGCCGCGGATTCGAACATCAGCGAGGTTTCGCTGGATGGCAGCGCGCCGGTGGCGAGGTCGGTCAGGGCCTGGATGCAGGCGTCGACATGGCGCGGGCCGAGCACGGCGGGCAGCACCACGAAGCCGTCGCGGCGGAAGCGGGCGATGTCGGCGGCCGAGAGTGGCGCGGGCTCGGCGGCGATCTGCATGTCCACGGCGGCCTCCATGAGTGGTTCAGCGGGGATGGTTCAGCGGGCGTAGATGAAGCGCTTCATGCCGGGTTCGTCGATGTTGCTGCGGTCGAGCGCGGTGAAGCTGGTGTCGACGCGCGGCGGGATAGACTGGCCGGTGGCGACGCCGAAGCCGAGCATGGCGGCGAGCCAGCCCATCTCGGCGGGATGCTGGGAGACGATGATGTCGAGTTGGCCGGCCTTCAGGGCGGCGACCATCTGCTCGGTGGCGTCGACCACCACGACCTTGACCGCGCCGGAGCGCCCGGCCTGTTTCAGTGCGTTGGTGGTGCCGACCGCGGCGCCGGGGTTGATGCAGTAGACGCCGGCGAGGTCAGGCGCCTTGGCCAGCATGTCGTGCAACTGGGTGGCGGCCTTGGCCGGGTCCATGCTGGTGTATTGCGTCGGCAGCACGGTGATGGCGGGGAACAGCCGGCTCATCTCGGCGCGGAAGCCGAGGTCGCGGCGGATCAGGGTGGCGACATCGGGCCAGGTGGACGACACGTAGACCGGGCCGGCGCCGTTGGTGGCGCGGGCCATGGCGCGGGCGGCCAGCGCGCCGCCGGCGGCATCGTCGGAGGCGATGTAGCTGAGCGGGAAATCGACCTCGCCGCGGCCGGTTTGATAGTTGCCGTCGGTGGCGCCGATATAGGTGTCGACGCAGATCACCGGGATGCCGAGTTCCACCGCGGCCTTGCGCAACGGCGCGATCATCAGCGTGCGGTCGGCCGGCGCCACCAGCAGCACGTCCGGCTTGCGGGCGACCGCGCTGTTCAGCGCCTGGAGTTGCTGCACCGGGCTGGGTTCGGTGGGGCCCTGATAGATCAAGGTGGCGCCGACCGCGCGGGCGGCGGCGGCGCCGCCACGGTTCTTCGTCATGAACACGGCGTCGGTGCC
>JBEPTZ010000214.1:0-4794 GCA_041691815.1 Rhodospirillales bacterium
CCATCACCGGCGCGGCGGCGACCGGCCTGCTGGCAGCCGGCATGGCGGCGGCCGGCATGGCGGCGGGCGGCATGGCCGGAGCCGGTGCGATGGCCTGCATCTGCGCCACGGCCAGGTTGTCGCGCACCACCTGGGCCGCGGACGGATCGGCCGCCAGCGGCGCCAGCAGGCGCTGCGCCTCGGCGCGATTGCCGGACAACGCCAGCGACAGCCCGAGATTCGCCTTGGTCGCCGCCACATCGGGCGCCGCCTGCAGCGAATGCCGATACGCCGTCTGCGCCTCCACATGCCGTTCCTGCAGGTCCAGCGTCACACCAAGATTGGCCAGCAGCACCGGATCGTCCGGCCGGCCGGCCAGTGCCGTGCGCAGTAAGCGCTCGGCGGCATGCGGGTCGCGGCGGATCATGATCCGTCCCAGCCCGGCATTGGCGCCGGAACTGTCGGGCTGCACAGCCAGCGCCGTGCCATAAGCATCGGCGGCCTCATCGGTGCGCCCGGAGTTGATCAGCGCATCGCCGCGCGCCACCAGCGCCGGCACGTTGCGCGGGTCGCGGGCCAGGATATTATCCGCCACATTCAGCGCCATCTCCGGATACCCCGCCTCCAGCGCCGCGTCGGCGAGGCGCGACGTCGGTGCGCCACTCAACTGGCGAGGTTGGCTGCAACCCGCCACCGCCAGCGTGCCAAACAGCGCCGCAATCGCCCAGCGGCCTGCGCTCGTCCCGTTGTCCATCCAGCCCCTCGCCCCCTGCGCGACCTTGCCCAATCTGGCACCGGTCCCCGATACCGCGTAGCATGTTGCACAGAATTGCGCAGGGGACGAAATGCTGCTGAACGAAAAGGATTCCGCTCTGCGCGCCCGCGCGGCGCTGGTGGTGCCCGGCGGCATGTGGGGGCACCAGAACGCGGCGGGCCTGCCGGAGGGTTATCCGCAGTTCTTCGAGTCCGCCGAAGGCTGCCGCATCCGTGACGTGAACGGCCGCGAGTACGTTGATTTCATGTGCAGTTGGGGGCCGATCATCGTCGGCCACCGGCATCCGGCGGTGGAGCAGGCGGCGCGTGCCCAGGCGGCAAAGGCCGACTGCCAGAATGGCCCTGCCGAGGTGATGGTGGAACTGGCGGAACTGCTGGTGGCGACCATTGCGCATGCCGACTGGGTGCAGTTCGAAAAAAACGGTACCGACGCCACCACCACCTGCGTGACCCTGGCGCGTGCCGCAACCGGGCGGCGCAAGCTGTTGGTGGCAAAGGGTTCCTATCACGGCGCGGTACCCTGGTGCTCGCCCTCGCTGGTCGGCGTGACCAGCGAGGATCGGGCGCATGTTATCCAATATAACTATAATGACCCGGACAGCCTGGAGGCGGCGGCGGCGCAGGCCGGCGACGATCTGGCCGGCGTGCTGGTGGCGGCGTTGCGGCATGATTTCGGCCGCGCGCAGGAACTGCCGGACCCGGAATTCGGCCGCCAGCTGCGCGCGCTGTGCGATGCCACGGGTGCGGCGCTGATCCTCGACGACGTCCGCGCCGGCTTCCGGTTACATCCCGGGGGAAGCTGGGAAGCCCTTGGAATCAGGCCTGATTTATCCGCCTGGAGCAAGGCCATCGCCAACGGCCACGCGCTGGCGGCGGTGGCCGGAACCGACCGTTTCCGCGATGCCGCAACCAGTCTGTATTCCACCGGCTCGTTCTGGACCGCCGCGGTGCCGATGGCAGCCGCGGTTGCGACGATCCGCACGTTGCTGGACGAGGACGGCATCGGCACCATGGTGGCTTCCGGGCAGATGTTGCGGGATGGTCTGAGCAAATCGGCACAACGGCATGGAATCACAGTGCAACACAGTGGCCCGGTGCAGATGCCGCTGATGCAGTTCGACGGCGATGCGGATTTCGCGCTCGGCAACGCGTTCTGCTCGGCGGCATTGCGTGCCGGGGCGTATTTTCACCCCCGGCACAACATGTTTCTATCCGCCGCGCACGGTAAAAAAGACATCGAATTTGCGCTCGAAGCGGCCGATGCGGGCTTCGCGGCGGTGGCAAAACTGGGCTGATTCGGCGGTCCGTGCATTCGAATGCATAGCTACCCCCTGGCGAGCCTCTGCAGGTTGCTGGAGGGGTCGGCCAGCGCCGTCGCATCCACCGGCCGGCCGGCGCGGATCATCGCCTGCGCGGCGCGCACCTCGCGCATCGCGTTGACCCCGGTGGCGGCCAGCACCCGCCCGGCATCGTCCAGATGGAAGGCGGCGAAGCTGCGGTCGGTGGTGGCGCCGCGCCAGACATCGCGGGTGGCGCCATCCAGCAGCCCGGCCATTTGCAGGTTGGCGCCGTGCTGGTCGGACCAGAACCACGGGATTTCGTCGTATGGCTCCAGCACCCCGGCCATCGCGCGGCCGGTGGCGATGCCGTGGTTCTGCGCGTGGCGCCAGTTTTCCAGCCGCAGCCGGCGGTGGTAGCGCGGGTGCCAGAAGGCGGCGACGTCGCCGGCGGCGTAGATGTTTTCGACGCTGCTGCGGCCGAATTGATCGACCACGATGCCGCCATCGACGGCGATCCCGGCTGCTTCGGCCAGCGCGGTGTTGCGCTGCATGCCGACGCCGGCAATCACCAGATCGGCCTGCACCACCAGCCCGTTGCCGCAGATGACTCTATCATGTTCAATGGATTGCACACCGGCGTTGAAATGCAGCCGCACCCCGGCGGCGCGATGCAGCCCGGCGATCCAGGTGGCGAACTCGGGCGTCAGCGAGCGGCCCATCGGCTGCGGCCCGGCCTCGATCACCTCCACCCGGCAGCCGCGTGCACTGGCGGCGGCGGCGATTTCCAGCCCGATCACCCCGGCGCCGATGCAGGCGACCCGCAGCCCGGGCCGCAGCCTGGCGCGCAGCGCGCGGGCATCCTCCAGCGTGCGCAGCAGCAGGATGCGCTCGCCACCGGGGATCGGCAGCAGCCGCGCCCGCCCGCCGGTGGCCAGCAGCAACCGGTCATATGGCAGCCGCATGCCGTCGCGCAGCACCACCCGTTGGTCGGCCGGCTCGATCGCCGCGACCGGACTGGACAGCAGGGTCTCGATCGCCCGTTCGGCGTAGCGGGCCTCGCTGTGGAACCACAGCGGCGGCGGTTCGTCGGCGGCGATCAGCATCTCCTTGGACAGCGGCGGGCGCTCGTACGGTCGGTGCGGCTCGTCGCCGATCAGCAGGATGCGGCCGTGGAAACCGGCCCCGCGCATGGCGATCGCCGCGTGGCCGCCGGCCTGGCCGGCGCCGATGATGAGGTGGATCGGCTCTGACATGCGGGCGGGTGGCTCCTTGCAGGGCGACAACCTGAAACGGTTGCGGCATCATGGCGTATCGCAGAGCAACCGAGGGGCTGACCGGCATGAGTGAAGCAGGAAACTGGGTGCGCGTCGCGGCGCTGGCCGATGTGGCGCCGGGGACGGTGCAGTCGGTGGATGTGGGGAAGCTGCAACTGGCGCTGTATCACCTGGAAAACGGCGAGGTCTACTGCACCGACAATATCTGCACCCACGCCTTCGCGATGCTCTCCGATGGCTGGCTGGAAGGCTGCATCATCGAATGCCCGCTGCATGCCGGCCAGTTCGACGTGCGCACCGGGGCAGGGCAGGGCGCGCCGATCGAGGACGACGTGAAGACTTTTGCGGTGAAGCTGCAGGACGGCGCGATCCTGGTGAACCTGCCGGGCTAGGCCAGCCGCGATGACCCCGCCGCCGGACGGCTTCACGACCGCGCCGCTGGCCGGCGCGCTGGCGGCCGGCGATCCGGCTGGCGTGGCGGTGATCGGGCGGGACGGGGCGACCACGCTGGGCGCGCTGCTGACCGATGCCAGGCGGGTGGCGGCCGCGGTTGCCGCCGCGGTGCCGCCGGGGCGGCCGGTGGCGGTGCTGGCGCCGCAGGATGCCGCCGGGATCGCCGCCATCCTCGGCTGCCTGCTGTCCGGCCGGCTGGCCATGCTGCTGACCCCGAACGACCCGCCGGGCCGCTGTGCTGCCATCCTGGCCGACGCGATGCCGGCGGCGCTGCTGTCGGGTGCAGCGCTGGCCGCTGCGGCGCTGGGCGGGGTGGCGCATATCGATCTCGCGGCGGTGCTCGCCGGGCCGGACGCGGCGCACTGGCGGCCGGATGTCGGGCATGACCCGGACGCGGCGGCGGTGGTGCATTTCACCTCCGGCAGCAGCGGGACGCCGAAAGGCATCGTGCTGTCGCTGCGCACGGTGCTGTATCGTAGCTGGAGCACCATCGACGATCTCGGCCTGCGACGTGGCGATGCGCTGCTGGCGGCGACGCTGCCGGCGATGGGCTCCGGGCTGGCGTTCCTGCTGGCGGCGCTGCTCAGCGGGGCGCGCTATCTGGCGGTGAACCTGGCCCAGCAGGGCGCCACCGCCCTGCTGACGCTGGCGCGGGAGACGCCGGCCGATGTCGCGGCGCTGGCGCCGCCGATCCTGCGCACGCTCTGCCGGCTGGGCGGCGCGCCGGCGGCGTTCGCCGGGCTGCGGATGCTGCGGATCGGCGCCGCCGGGCTGGCGCAGGCCGATCTGGACCTGTTCCGCGGCGTGCTGCCCAGGGATTGCGCGATCTCGCACACCTACGCCTCCACCGAGGCGCTGATCGCGGCGCAATGGCTGGTGCCGCCGGGTTATGTGGCCGCCGGGCCGCTGCTGCCGGTGGGGGTGCCGGCCGCCGACCATCATTACCGCCTGCTCGGCGCCGATGGGCGGGAGGTGGCGCCGGGCGAGATCGGCGAATACGTCGCCAGCAGCCGCCACATGGCGATGGGCGAGTG
>JBEPTZ010000215.1:0-4670 GCA_041691815.1 Rhodospirillales bacterium
CGGGCTCGACAAGCTGGAAGAGGCGATTCTGCTGCAGGCGGAAATCCTCGACCTGAAGGCCAATCCGGACCGCGCCGCCGAAGGCACGGTGATCGAGAGCCGGCTGGATCGCGGGCGCGGGCCGGTGGCCACCGTGCTGGTGCAGAAGGGCACGCTGCGGCCGGGCGATATCGTGGTGGCCGGCGCCGAATGGGGCCGGGTGCGCGCGATGCTGGACGGCAAGGGCAAGCAGATGAAAGAAGCCGGGCCGTCGGCGCCGGTGGAAATTCTCGGGCTGGACGGGGTGCCGGTGGCCGGCGAGCCGTTCGTCGCGGTGGAGAACGAGAGCCGGGCGCGCGAGATCAGCGAGTTCCGCCAGCGCAAGCTGCGCGACAAGGCGGCGGGCGTCACCGCAGCGGCGCGTGGCACGCTGGACGAGATGCTGGCGCGCATCCAGGCCGGCGCCCAGAAGGAAGTTGCGGTCGTCATCAAGGCCGACATGCAGGGCAGCAGCGAGGCCATCCAGGCCACCGTGCTGAAGCTGGCGCATGAGGAAGTGCGGGTGCGGGTGCTCAATGCCGCGGTCGGCCAGATCACCGAGAGCGACGTGCAGCTGGCCAAGGCGTCGGGCGCGTTGATCGTGGCGTTCAACGTGCGCGCCACCAGCCAGGCGCGCGAGATGGCGCATCACGAGGGTGTGGATATCCGCTACTACAGCATCATCTACGACGTGGCCGACGACATCGAGAAGCTGGTCAAGGGCAAGATCGCGCCGAAGGCCCGCGAGAAGTTCCTCGGCTATGCTGAAATCCGCAAGGTGTTCGACATCACCAAGACCGGCAAGGTCGCGGGCTGCATGATCACCGAGGGTGTGGTGAAGCGCGGCGCCGGGGTGCGGCTGCTGCGCGATGGGGTGGTGATCCACAGTGGCGAACTGACCCAGCTGAAGCGCTTCAAGGACGATGTGCGCGAAGTGGCGCGCGGCTACGAATGCGGGCTGTCGTTCGCCAACTTCAACGACTTGCGCGAAGGCGACGTGGTCGAGTGCTTCGAGGTCGAGATGGTGCCCGGATGAGGAGCGCCCCGATGAGGAGCGTTGGGTGAGCACTCCGGCGCGAGCCGGGGGAGCCAAGCCGCGGCATTCCGCCAAGGCGCCGACGCAGCGGCAGTTGCGGGTGGGCGAGGAAATCCGGCATGTGCTGTCCGGCGTGTTCCTGCGCGGCGAGATCCGCGACCCCGACCTCGCCGATGTCAATATCACGGTGACTGAGGTACGGATCGGCCCCGACCTGAAGCGGGCGACGGCGTTCGTCACCCGCCTTGGCCGCTCCGATATCGCGGCCAAGCTTCCGGCGCTGCGGCGGGCGGCGCCGTTCCTGCGGGCGCAACTGGCCAAGCAATTGCGGCTGCGCGTCGCCCCCGATTTGTCGTTCCAGGCCGATACCAGCATCGATTATGCGATGCATGTCGACCAGTTGCTGCGCATGCCGGAAGTTGCCCGTGATCTTGCCAAGGATGATCCGGCCAAACCGGCCGACGAGACCGACTCCAACACCTGACCCCCGGATAGATGATGCGCCATCGCAAGCCCCGCGGCCGTCCGCTCGACGGCTGGCTGATCGTGGACAAGCCGCAGGGCCTGACCAGTACTGACGTGGTCAACCGCGTGCGTCGCTGGTTCGACGCGCAGAAGGCCGGACATGGCGGCACGCTGGACCCGCTGGCCACCGGGCTGCTGCCGATCGCCTTCGGGGCGGCGACCAAGACCGTGCCGTACATCATGGACGGCACCAAGCTGTACCGCTTCACGCTGCGCATCGGCGAGGCGCGCGATACCGATGATGCCGATGGTCAGGTGACCGCCACCAGCGATGTGCGGCCCACCGACGACCAGTTCCGCGCCGCGTTGCCCGGTTTCACTGGCGATATCATGCAGGTGCCGCCGGTGTTCTCGGCGATCAAGGTGGCCGGCGAGCGCGCCTACGACATGGCGCGCGAGGGCCGCGCCCCGGTGCTGGAGGCGCGCCCGGCCCGCGTCGACCGCTTCGAACTCATTGAACGCCCGGATGCCGAAACCGCAGTGTTCGAGGTGCAGTCCGGCAAGGGTGTCTACATGCGGAGCCTGGCGCGCGACCTAGCGATGGCCTGCGGCACGGTCGGCCATGTCGCCGCCCTGCGCCGGATGCGGGTCGGCCCGTTCACCGAGGCGCAGGCGATTCCGCTGGACAAATTGCAGCGGGCGGAGGATACCCCGCCGACTTCCCCGGACTTTCTGCTTCCGGTCGTGACCGCGCTGGCCGACATCCCGGCGCTGGCCCTGACCGAGGCGGAAGCCTTCGGCCTCTCGAACGGACAGGCGATCAGCCTGGTCGATCTGATGGGCCGCATTCCACGGGCGGCCAATCCCGATGGTGGATTGGCCCGCGCCATGGCGGGGCCCCGCGTGCTTGGGCTGTGCCGGCTGGAGGATGGCTGGCTGAAACCCGAACGGCTGCTGTAGCAGGCCGGACCCGCGCGGTCGTTTCAACCTTTTTCAGGAGTACCCCCGATGTCGATTACCGCGGAGCGCCGCACGGCGCTGATAGCCGAGCATGCCACCAAGCCGGCCGATACCGGCAGCCCCGAGGTTCAGGTGGCGCTGCTCTCCGAACGGATCGGCAATCTGACCGAGCATCTGAAGACCCACGCCAAGGACTTCCACAGCCGCCGTGGCCTGCTGATGCTGGTCGGCCGCCGCCGCCGGCTGCTCGACTACGTGAAGAACAAGGATCACGCCCGCTATCAGGCGCTGATCACCCGTCTGGGGCTGCGCCGCTAGCAGCCCGCGTTTGCCACCGCCGGCATCCGCCCCATATGGGGAGGATGCCGGCGGCTTTGCGCGTCATGTTGGCGCGCTGCTACGCCGAGACCGGGGCATGGGCTCCGGACAAGCCTGAAACAGGGACATCCGTCCCGGACAAGCCGAAATCCGGAGCATGGGCTCCGGTTGCCGCCTCGCGCGGCGGACCGCCAGAAGGCCGATCCGGCAACCCGGTTGACGGGTGACCCGGCGGCGCCTCCGGCCACATGGTAGCGGACGCTTTGCGGTCCGCGACGCGGCGGCAGCGATGCCAACCGCCCCATGCCGCCCGAGACGCCGTCTCCCGCACCGCAACGTCCGGGTCGCCTCCCTGGGTTCCGCAGCACAGGCCATAAGAGGGATAAAGACGCAATGTTCAACTATTTCCGCAAGGAACTCGACTGGGGCGGGCGCAAGCTCGTGCTCGAAACCGGCAAGATCGCCCGCCAGGCCGACGGCGCGGTGCTGGTCAGCTACGGCGACACCATCGTGCTGTGCACGGCGGTTGGCGCCAAGACCTCCAAGCCGGGGCAGGATTTCTTCCCGCTCACCGTGAATTACCAGGAGAAGACCTTCGCCGCCGGCAAGATCCCGGGCGGCTTCTTCAAGCGCGAGGGCCGGCCGACCGAGAAGGAGGTGCTGACCTCCCGCCTGATCGACCGCCCGATCCGCCCGCTGTTCCCGCACGGGTTCCGCAACGAGGTCCAGGTGATCGCCACCGTGTTGAGCCATGACCTGGAGAACGACCCCGATGTGGTCGCCATGGTCGGCTGCTCGGCGGCGCTGACCCTGTCCGGCATTCCGTTCTTCGGCCCGGTGGCCGCCGCCCGCGTCGGCGTGATCGACGGCCAGTATGTGCTGAACCCGACCGCCGCCCAGCTTGAGACCAGCACGCTCGACCTGGTGATGGCCGGCACCACCGAAGGCGTGCTGATGGTGGAGTCCGAGGCGCAGGAACTGCCCGAGGACGTGATGCTCGGCGCGGTGAATTTCGGCCATGCCGGCTTCCAGTCGGTGATCCAGGCGATCATCGAGCTGGCCGAAGTGGCTGCCAAGGAGCCCTGGGCGCTGCCGGAGCAGAGCGCCGAGGAGAAGGCGCTGGCCGCCCGCGTCGACGCGCTGGCCCGTGCCGCCATCACCGAGGCCTACAAGGAGCCGCTGAAGCAGGTCCGCCAGGACATGATTTCCGCCGCCAAGAAGGCCGCCGCCAAGGCGCTGACCGATGAGGGGCAGGACGCCGAGCGCGCCAAGGGGCTGTTCAAGGAGCTTGAGGCCGATATCGTCCGCAACTCGGTGCTGGACACCGGCCTGCGCATCGACGGCCGCGACACCAAGACCGTCCGCCCGATCATCGCCGAAGTGGGCGTGCTGCCGCGCGCGCATGGCTCGGCGCTGTTCACCCGCGGCGAGACCCAGGCGCTGTGCGTCGCCACGTTGGGCACCGGCCAGGACGAGCAGATCATCGACGCGCTGGCCGGCGAGTACCGCGAGCACTTCATGCTGCACTACAACTTCCCTCCCTACTCGGTAGGCGAAGCCGGCCGCATGGGCTCGCCGGGGCGTCGTGAGATCGGCCACGGCAAGCTGGCCTGGCGGGCGCTGCACCCGCTGCTGCCGGCGAAGGACAAGTTCCCCTACACCATGCGCGTGGTCAGCGAGATCACCGAGAGCAACGGCTCCTCGTCGATGGCCACCGTCTGCGGCACCTCGCTGGCGCTGATGGATGCCGGCGTGCCGCTGGTGCGCCCGGTGGCGGGCATCGCCATGGGCCTGATCAAGGAGGATCGCGGCTTCGCGGTGCTGACCGACATCCTCGGCGACGAGGATCACCTCGGCGACATGGACTTCAAGG
>JBEPTZ010000216.1:0-4498 GCA_041691815.1 Rhodospirillales bacterium
CGCACCGTGCAGGAAGTCCACCCGGCCGGCGCCGCGGCGCGCGAGATCGCCGCGCTGTGGGCCGCGGTGCGCGCCATCCTGGATGCGCCACCGCCCGGCAGGCCGCCGGTGCGGTGGCGGTTTCCGGTCATGGCAGCGGCGCCGAGGCGCGGCGCGTGACCGGCGGCAAGGCGCGGCCGGGCGTGATGGTGTGGGCCAAGGGTACGGCCCGGCCGCCGGCGGAGCCCACGATCCGGCCGCGCCGCAAGCCGGAGGGGCGCCGGGTCGGCGCGACGCTGTCCATCGAGACCTACGTTGCGTTCAAGGCATACGTCGCGCGCAGTGGGGTCAGCGGCGAGCGCGCCATCGTCGCGGCGATCGAGCGGCTGATACGCGAGGGCTGAGGTGGCGGCCGGCGTGTCCAGCGGGCGGGACGTATTGATTTTGGCGTCGTGTGCTTATGGATTCTCGCTCATGTTTCATGCGCCCATCTGCGCATGAGGCCACAAGATCGCGCCGTAGTCAGTACAATCAGCCCGCGCCGGCTCCGCGATATGGCAATTCGGCAGGCGTGATGCATGCGCATAGGGGGCGACAGTGGGGGCGTTGTGGCGGTCGCGTTTGGCCCGGCGACCGCAACTTCATCTCTATCTTCAGCCGGCTTCAGCCGGCGGCTGGCGCAACGGCGGGGGCACATCGTGAGCTCGCCGAATTGCCGCCCGTTTCGTTCGAGGTGGCCCTCGATCGGACACCGGTGGCGATGAACGCCTCGACGCTGGCGAGGCGGTGTCGGATCGTCGCAATGCTCAGCCCAACAGACGCCGGACTCCATCGGTCCGACGGCACCGCGCGATGGCCGCACAGTGATGGCCAGGGCGGTACACACCGCCAGGGTACAGGCAAGCTGCGAATCCTCACATTCCTCACCCAAACGGTTTGCTGTGCGCAAGGTAAGGAATGTGAGGAATTTCTGTCGGTGCGAGCGAAGCCGATCGGATGCACCGCGAGGGCATCCGCCAGCTGATACGCGATGTCGCTGCCTGCGCGCGAGGCAGTGGTCCATATTGATCGGCTTCGAGAGCTGATCTGCGAGTTGCGCCACGAGCTGAAGCAGAGGATTCGTGTGGATCGGCGCCGGGGTTCCGAGCCGATCGGTGCGATAGTTTATTGAAGCCTCCTCGAATTCGGTGGCGTCCCTCGCCGGTGCGTATTCATACTCCCAGGGAACACCGCGCATTGATGGTGTCGGTCAAGCAGGCTGGCGGGTTTGCCGCCACCGCCCAGGCTATCCAGCCGCTGCGTGCACGGCTCGATGCCGATCGCGGTCCCGCGCGTGCTATCGGGCCAGCCACCCTGCTGGCGCCGGCGAACCTGATGGCGATGCTGGCCGGGCTGCGTTGCCATCCGGCGCTGCGGCCGCTGACACTGCACCGTGCGAACCACCTCACCGACCCATGGCTGCCACTTCGGCAGCCCGGCGCGCGGCGAAGGCCACCAACCGCCGAAGGCCATAAAATTGCTATGTCGACACAAAAATCCAAGTATTCGGTCGTTGGGCAGTGCAGTCCTCAGAGAAGTATCCGCATTTTTGTTACGGGTTATAACCAAACTTTCGAGACGTCAGAACGCTGGCCCACCTGCCTGCAACCGCCGCCCCGTCCGGTGACCAGGTGTGTCTGAAAAGAAATGAGGTCGACAACTATCCGTAAATACCGTGATTATGTTGCCATCTATATAGTATAAAATGATAGTAAACGATGTTACTACAGATCTACTCTAAACACCAAAATCGCCTAAGATTTGGGTTGTTATCTCTAATTCATCGCCATACATGGTGATCCCCGGCGTGAATTATCCGCCGGCATTAGGGTAGACCACATGAAGGTGACCAAGTTCCAGCCGGACGGCGCGTCCGGCCGCGACGACGCTTGCCCCGCGACCAGCGGCGCCCCGACCAAGGCCCCCTCGGCGGAAGGGGCTGGTGGCGAGACCGCCGGTGACGGCGAGGAGGACGATGACGACGACGATGACGGCGGCCCCGACGGCGAACTGGCCGCCGGCCAGCCGCAAGCGCCGAACGGGCCGCGCGTCCAAAGGCGGACCGCGTTCGAGAGGCTCATGGCGCGCGCCGGCGCGCTTTCGGCCGGAGATCACCGGGAAGCGCGCCGGCTGTTGCGCCGCGCGCGCAACATCAGCCTGCCGCAGGGCGAGACCAAGCTGTTGCAGGGCGTGATCGCCCGGGCGGCCGGCCTGACCGGCGCGGTGGTGAGCGCGCTGACCGCGGACGCGGAAGCCTATCTGCCCGGGCATGGCTACGTGCACAACACCGATGAACTGGCGAAGGCGGTTCAGGCCGATTACCTCCGCCGCTACGGCGCCTACGTCGGCACCGAGGGAAAGCTGTTTGTTTACGCCGACGCCGAGTCGGCGGACACCCCGGCGGCCGAGACCGGCTACTGGCGTGCCAGATCGTTCGAGCAGATCGAGGGTGATCTGCTCATGCGCTACGCGGGAAACCCCGCGGTCCAAACGGCCAGCGACCGCAGGGAAGTCGTTCGACGGCTTTACATGCTCAACCGGGTCCCCGATGACTTCTTCTCTCACAGGGCGCCTGGCCTCAGCTTGGCGAATGGCCATCTGAGCATTGACCGCGCAACCGGGGCCGCCGAGCTGCTGCCGCATTCGGCCGCCCATCGAGCAACGTTCCGGCTGCCCTTCGCTTACGACGCCGATGCAGAGGCCGGCGACTTCGTCGACGCCTTGATGGCCATGATGGGCGGGGCGGTAGAGAAGGCGGCGTGCCTCCTGCAGTTCATGGCGGCGCTGCTGTTCGGGATCATGCCTGCACTGGATAAGCTGCGGACCGTGCTGATTCTGCACGGCCCGACTGGGTCGGGAAAGTCGACCGTCGTCGAACTCCTGAAACGCTTCGTGCCCGAGCACCTCCAGGCCAGCATCCCCCCCGATCTCTGGTCCGACGGCTACCACCGTGCAAGCCTGCGCGGCGTGCTGCTGAACACCGTGACGGAGCTTGAACTGACGGCGCGCGTCATTAAGGGCGCGTGGTTCAAGCTCGTAGCCAGCCGTGAGTCGGTCAGTGCGCGGCCGATCCGGGAAAAACCGGTGACATTCGTGCCGCAGGCGGCTCACTTGTTCGCATGCAACAAGCTGCCGATCATTGGCGAGGGCGGCCGCTCGATCGAGCGGCGGCTGATGGTCATCGGCGTGCCGAAGATGGCCGAGGGCATCGCGGTGAACCCGAACTTCCTGGATGAGGTGTGGGCGCAGGCGCCGGGCATCGTCAATCTCCTGGTCGGTGAGGTCGGGGCGATGCTGGAGGCCGGCGAGTTCATGCTGCCGACCGATAACGCGCGGCACATTGTGCAGATGCAGTTCCCGGATTCCCCGGAGGAGCAAGTCGCGCACCTGTGGTTCGAGGCTGCGGCGGGAGAGAGGGTGCGGTCGGTGGACGTGCAGGCCGCGATCAGGATCGAGGCCGCAGCGCTGCGCATCGACACCACCGAGTGGTCCAGCAACACCGGCATGAAGCCGCTGTCCAGCCGGATCAGCAAGCTCTACGGCGCCACCCGGGAAGCGGCGGGCGGCGACGTTTCCTACGTCGGCATCAAGTGGACCGCTGAGGCTGCTGCGCGGCTGGCAGGAGCGCAGGACGTGCCGGCGAACGGCGGCGCCTTGTCGGCGCTGGATGACCCGGCAGAAGGCGACAGCTAAGCCCGGAGGCCCGCTGGGTGTAGCAGCCCCAGCGGGCCTTTCGTCCACCAGATGCTATCATACTCGGCGCCGGACGGCGCGCATGGCGGTGGGCCCAGCCGAACGAGGTGAACATCACGATCCAGATCGAGATCGCCAAATTGCCGCCGGGGTTGCTGTCTTATTTCGCTGAGATCGTAGCTCTGGAGCCAATGGATTGCGTGCGGCGCCGCGGTCGGCACGATCGCGCGCGCAGTGAGCCAGGGCAGATTTCCTCACTTTCCTTACCCGCCATAACCGGCGCGCCCTGACCACGGACGCAACCAATCCGCCAAGATGGGCCGGCCGGCGACCAGCGCGCCGGGAGATTCCCCAGCGCCAGGTGTCACACCATCCCCGGCAACATCGGCCGCCCGACAGCTGGCGCACCAGCTTGCGCTTAGCCCCGTCGCCCGGCAGCGGCACCGCTACTGATCCGCCGCTTTCGGTGGTTTCGTTTCGCGGCCTCCCGATAATATCGGTGTCTGTCCGGGCCGCTGCCTCGTACCTGCTATCTTGGGCGCCGGCACGATCGGCGGGAACCCCCGCGGTTCCGGTCACGCGAAGGTTGGAGTTACCCACTACCTGGGTTGCGCGCGGCGGCACACCGGGCGTCATCGCAGCCAGCCGGGTTCTGGCGCCACGGATGAAGGCACGCGTCGCCCACCAAGCACCATCACACCCGGTGCGTGGCGCCGCACCGGTGACACCGCTCGCTCTGGCCGCGTGCGCACGCCAGTCCGCGCTTCTCTATACAGTGCGCCCAGCA
>JBEPTZ010000217.1:0-4274 GCA_041691815.1 Rhodospirillales bacterium
GGTGGTGGCCGATGACGGCGGCACGCCGCGGCCGTCGGTGGGGTTTCTCGGCTTCGGCAGATAGGCGGCTCGGTTACTTTAGCAGTTCCCCTACTTCATCAACTCCCAGTGGCCGTCCTTGACGGTGATCAGCACCAGCGAGCGCGCGTCGGTGCCGTTATGGTCGGTCGGCGACATGCTGTAGATGCCTGAGGCGCCGAACACGTTGGTCTCGTGCTCCATGGCATCGCGCAGCGCGGTGCGGAAGGCGGCGGTGCCGGGCTTGGCGACTTTCAGCGCGGTTGGCACCGCGCGCTGGATCAGCAGCCAGGCGTCCCATGCCGAGGCGCCGAACAGCGAGCGGCTGTTGGCGCCGTATTTGCCCTCGTACAGCTTCACATAGGCCATCGCCGGCAGCTTGGTGTCGGAACTGCCGGGCAATTGCTCGGCCACCACCACCGGGGCGGCGGCCAGGATGACGCCGTCGGCGGATTTGCCGGCGACGCGCAGGAAATCGGGGTTGGCGACGCCCTCGTTGAGCAGGATCAGCCCCTTGTAGCCGCGATTGCGCAACTCGATCACCGGCAGTGCCGCGGGCGTGCCGCTGCCGGCGATGAACACGCCGTCCGGCCGCTGCGCCATCGCCTTCAGCACCTGGGGCGTGACCGAGGTATCGGTGAGATTGTATTTCTCCACCCCCAGCAGCTTGATGCCGCGCTTCTCGGCCTCCTGCTTCGAGGCGGCGGCGAAGGCGTCACCGAAGGCGGTGGCCTGGGCGATGGTGACCAGGGTCTTGCCGCCGTGGTCCTTGAGATACTGCATCGGGCCGGCCAGCATGAGGGTTTCCGGCGGCGCCAGCTTGAACGCCCAGCGCCGGTTGCCCTGCTGCGGCACGACGATGGCGTTGGAGCCGGCCAGGCTGATCATCGGCGTGCCGGATGTGCCGGCGACGTCCAGCACCGCCAGCGACGGCGGCGTGACGCTGGGGCCGATGACGATGTCCACCTTCTCCTCGGTGACCAGCTTCTGGAAGGCGCGCACCGCGGCCGAACTGTCGGTGCCGTCGTCGAGCACCACGTAGCGGATAGTCTGGCCGGCGATCTGGCGCGGCAGCATTTCGATCACGTTGCGCATCGGGATGCCGAGCGAGGCGGCCGGGCCGGTCAGCGACAGCACCGCGCCGATGGTGATGTCGGCCCTGGCCGGGGCGGCGGAGGTCAACAGCAGGCCAGCCAGGACGGCCAGGATACGCTTCATGCCGGTGTGCTCCCTCGACGCGTTTGGCGGCAGTGTAGGGCGGTTTGCGCCGGGCGGGAACAGCTTGCGCTGTGCTGCGCGAAAGGCCCATGCTGGGGGTTTGCCAACGTTTGGCGGGTGGTGAGGGGAGGCGATGTCGGCGACGTATCTGCTGGTGGTTCTGGCCGGGCATGTGGTGCTGCTGCTGTGGGGTGCGCGCATGGTGCAGACCGGCATCGTGCGCGCATATGGCTCGGAACTGCGCCGGGTGCTGGGCGCCGGGCTGAACAGCCGCTGGCTCGCGGTGCTGGCCGGCATCGGGGTGACCGCGCTGTTGCAGAGCAGCACGGCGACCGCGCTGATGACCACCTCGTTCGCCGCCGACGGGCTGGTGGCGCTGGTCCCGGCGCTGGCGGTGATGCTGGGCGCCAATGTCGGCACCGCGCTGATGGTCAAGCTGCTGACCTTCGACATCTCCTGGTTGTCGCCGGTGCTGCTGATCGCCGGCTATATCGGCTTCAAGCGCGGCAGCGGTTCGTCGCGCAAGGGGCGGCTGCAGAATCTCGGCCGGGTGGGGATGGGGCTGGGGCTGATGCTGCTGGCGCTGCGGCTGCTGGTGGAGGCGATGCGGCCGGCCGAGGCGGCGCCGGTTCTGCGTGAGTTGCTGGAGGCGCTGACCTCCGAGCCGGTGCTGGACGTGCTGCTGGCGGCGGTGCTGACCTGGGCGGCGCATTCTTCGGTGGCGGTGCTGCTGATGATCGTGCCGCTGGCCAGCACCGGGGTGGTGCCGCCGGTGGCAGCCCTGGCGCTGGTGCTGGGGGCCAACCTCGGCTCCGCGGTGTCGCCGGTGCTGGAGGCGGGCGGGCCGACGGCGGCCGGCAAGCGGCTGCCGGTGGGCAATCTGGCGTTTCGCGCCGTCGGCTGCGTGGTGGCATTGCCGTTTCTGTCGCCGATCGCCACGGCGCTGACCAGCCTGTCGGGCGATGTCGGCGCGCAGGCGGTGTATTTCCATATTCTGCTCAACGTGGTGCTGGCGATCGGCTTCATCGGCCTGCTGGACCCGGCGGCGGCGCTGCTGGTGCGGCTGCTGCCGGATGCGGCGCGCGGCCCCGACCCCGGCCAGCCGCATTATCTGGACGCGGCGGCCTTGGAGACACCGTACCTGGCGCTGGCCAATGCGGCGCGCGAGGTGCTGCGGATGGGCGACCTGGTGGAGACCATGCTGCGCCGCAGCCTGGAGGCGCTGC
Source organism: Rhodospirillales bacterium (assembly GCA_041691815.1). Classification (GTDB taxonomy): domain Bacteria; phylum Pseudomonadota; class Alphaproteobacteria; order Acetobacterales; family Acetobacteraceae; genus 70-18. The sequence continues at coordinate 2,463 of JBEPTZ010000217.1, forward strand.
TGGACGGCAAGCGGGAGGCGGCCGACGAGACGGTGCGGCTGTCGCGCTCGCTGGACGCGCTGGGCGAGGACGTCAAGGCGTATCTGACCCGCATCGCCGCCGAACCGCTGGCCGAGCGCGATGCGCGGCGCTGTGCGGCGATCCTGGAATTCGCGGTCAATCTCGGTCATGTCGGCGCCATCGCCGAGCGCAGCCTGGTGGACAGCGCGCGACGGCTGACCAAGCGGCATCTGAGCCTGAACGCCGCCGACCGCGCCGATCTGGTGGCGTTTCATGCCGAGGTGCTGGAGGACCTGGTGCTGGCGCTGTCGACGCTGATGGCCGAGGACACCCGCGGCGCGCAGCAATTGCTCGACGCCAAGCGCCGGCTCAGCGAGCGGGAGCGGGCGGCGGCGGCGCAGCATCTGGCGCGGCTGTCGCCGGACCGGCCGGATGCGCTGGAATGCAGCACGCTGCATCTGGGGGTGCTGCGCGACCTGAAGCGGATCAACTCGCTGCTGGCATCGGTCGGCTACACGGTGCTGGACCGGGCGGACCCGGAGCCTGCCGCCGAGGGCTGAGCGTGCTGGCGCCGGCGGCGCGTCGTCCCTATGTTCCCCGCATCGGGTCCGGAGAAATTTGTATGCGTCATGCGATACTTGCGGCCATCCTGCTGCTGGGGCTGGCACCCCGGCCCGGCATGGCGGCCGAGGCGGGCCCGCTGGCGCTGGCGGCGCATCGGGCGACCTATGCGCTGACCCTGCAATCGGCGCGCGGCGATGTGGTCGCCGCCTCGGGCAGCATGGGCTATGAGGTGACCGACGCCTGCGACGCCTGGGCGGTGCGGCAGCGGCTGAAGATGACGCTGACCAATCGCGATGGCCAGGATATCGAGATGGTCTCCGACTACACCACCTGGGAGAGCAAGGACGGGCTGCGGCTGCGCTTCCGGCTGCGCCAGACCACCGAGGACGCGGTGAGCAGCGAGCTTTCCGGCAAGGCCAGCCTGTCGCGGACCGGCGGCACCGGGACGGCGACCTACGACATGCCGCCCGATACCACCAAGGAACTGCCGGCCGGCACGGTGTTCCCGATGGCGCATACCGAAAAGCTGCTGGAGGCGGCGCGGGACGGCAAGCGGTTCATCGCCTTGCCGCTGTTCGACGGCACCAGCCCGGATGGCCCGCAGAACACCGGGGTGGCGATCAGCGGCTGGGACAAGCCGGCGGCGAACAGCTATCCGGTGCTGGCGGCGCTGCCGAGCACGCGGGTGCATATCGGCTTTTTCGATCGCGGCAAGCACGCGCTGATGCCGGATTACGAGGTGGGCATGCGCTACTGGGCCAACGGCATCGCCGATGACCTGTCGATGGATTTCGGTACCTTCGTGATGCACGGGGTGCTGACATCGCTGGTGCTACCGGCCAAGCCTGGGTGTTAGGCGATAAAGCAAGAATCTTCTTTTTGTGAACAAAAAGAAGCAAAAAAACGTTTTATCCATTGGAGTGTACGGAGTCTCCGCCACTCGGCTGTTGCAAGGCGGATGAAAGTTTTTTGGTTCTTTTTTGCAAAAAAGAACATCCTTTTCTTGCTTCCACGCCGCCCCTCGTTTTCCTTGCAACGAAGCGCCAGCGTCACTACAACTAACATCAATGCACCAAGCCACTCCCGCCACCGCGCTCGGCCAACGCTATCTCCCGCACATCGCCGATCTCTGCGCCGGCCTGGCCGACATCGCCGCGCGCCATCGCGCGTTAGCGCCGCTGCTGGTGCTGGTCTGGTTCCGCCTGCGCCGCACCCTGGCGCGGCTCGACCATCTCGCGCGCCGCTGGC
>JBEPTZ010000218.1:0-4248 GCA_041691815.1 Rhodospirillales bacterium
GGCTGCTGGCGTTGCCGGTGGCGCTGTGGCTGGCGTTGCCGGGGCTGCCGCTGGCGGCGGCGCTGATCGGGCAGGCGACCGCCCAGGGCACGGTGCGGGCCTGGCTGCGATGGCTGCCGTGAGGCGACCCCGCCGGCGGGCCTGGCCCGGCGGTCATTGGTGGAGCGGGGGCTGGCTGCTCGGGCTCGGCGTGCTGGTGCTGCTGTGGCTGGCCGGGCTGGGCTGGTTCGCCGCGTCCGGCGGCGCAGTGGCGGCACTTCCGGCGCATGCCGACGGCATCGTGGTGCTGACCGGCGGCGCCGGACGGGTGGAACTTGGGCTGAAGCTGCTGGAGCAGGGCAGGGCGGACCGGCTGCTGATCTCCGGCGTCGGCCCGGCGGCGACCTTCGCCGAACTGGTGCATCGCGCCGGCGTCGACCCCGCTCTGGCGCCACGGGTGACGCTGGGCCGCGCCGCGCATTCCACCCGCGGCAACGCAGCGGAAACCGCGGAATGGGCGAACACCTGGGCGATTTCGTCGCTGCTGGTGGTCACCTCGTATTATCATATGCCGCGCGCCATGGCCGAGATGCGGCGCAGCCTGCCCGGCGTGGCACTGTATCCGGTGCCGGTGGTGCCGCCCGACGGCGTGCCGCTGCGGCTGCTGGTGGCGGAATACAGCAAGTTTCTCGCCGCCGAGCTGGGGTTGTCGCGGTTCAGCGGCCGCGAAGACCTGAGCGAACCGGCCGATAAGAAGGACGCCGGATGATCCTGCTGCGGTCCACCCTGTTCAATCTGTGGTTCTATGGCTGGACCATCGGCTACGCGCTGCTCGGCGCCGCGTTGCGCCTGCTGGGGCGGTATGCCCCCGCCCGCTGGCCGGAGCGGCTGGTGCGGCACTGGGGCGCCACGGTGCTGGCCGGGATGCAGCCGATCGCCGGCATCCGCTATGAGGTGAGCGGCCGGGAGAACCTGCCGGAGGGGCCGGTGGTGGTCGCCTCGATGCACCAATCGGCGTTCGACACGCTGGTCTGGGTGCTGCTGCTGCGCAACCCCGCCTATGTGCTGAAGCGCGAACTGACGCGCATCCCGATCTTCGGGCCGATGTGCACGCTGGCGGAGATGATCGCGGTGGATCGCGGCGCCGGTGCGGCGGCAATCCGCGCCCTGCTGCGCGGCGGCGACCGGACGGTGGCGCAGGGGCGGGCGATCGTGATCTTTCCCGAGGGCACAAGGGTGGTGCCCGGCCGGCGCGCGCCGTTGCATCCCGGCGTGGCGGCGCTGGCGGCGCGGACCGGGGTGCCGGTGGTGCCGGTGGTCACCGATTCGGGGCTGTGCTGGGGGCGGCGGGCGTTTCGCAAGCGGCCGGGGGTGATCCATATCGTGATCCGCCCAGCGCTGCCGCCCGGCCTGTCGCGGGCCGAGGTGATGGCGCGGCTGGCGGCCGAGTTCGAACATGGCGCGGCGGCGCTGGGTACGCCGTGGCCGGATGTGGATAACTCTGTGGGAAGCGCGCCTTCGGGGCTCGCATGCTGATCCAGGGAAATTCCGAAATCTATTGATATGGATGGGTATATTTTGTCCTCAGAGACCGCAGATGCTGAAACCGGAGGATTGGGGATGATCTACCGCCAAAGCGGTTCGGCGGCGGGCTGGCGCCCATGAGATGGCGGCACGGGGCGGCGGCGGCGGTGCTGGTATTGGCGCTGCTGGCCGGCGGGCATTTCCTGCTCTGGCGCTGGGCCGAGGCGCAGCTGGAGCAGGGCCTGGCGCAGCAGATCGGGTTCTGGCGGGCGCAGGGCTGGCGTGTCGCCACCGGCACGCCGGGGCGCGGCGGCTGGCCGCTGCATGCGAGGCTGTCGGTGCCCTCGGTGGCGCTGGCCGGCGGGTTCGGGCCGCCCGGCGGCGTCGCGTGGTCGGCGCCGCTGGTGGTGCTGGACGTGGCGCTGCTGCGGCCGCAGCAGCTGGTGGTCGACATCGTCGGCCAGCAACAAGTGCGGGCTGGCCCGGGGCCGGCGATCCCGGTGCAGGCGGCGCAGGCCCGCACGGTGATCCCGCTGGAACCGGGGGTGCCGCCGAACCGGGTGGATCTGGCGCTGACCGGCCTGCGCGCCGGCCCTGTGGGGCGGCAGTTGCAGGCTGCGCACGCGATGTTGAGCCTCGCCGAACGGCCGGACGCGGCAGCGGGCAAACCGGCGCTGTCGGTGGTGCTGAACGCCGAAGCGATCAGCTTGCCGCCGGCGTCGGGCGGTGTGGACTGGGCGCTTGGCGGCACCATCGCTAGTCTGTCGCTGGCCGCCGACCTGAACGGCCCGCTCGCCGCCATGCCCGACCCGCAGGCGCGCGCCGAGGCCTGGCGGGATGGCGGCGGCACGCTGGCGGTGCACCGCCTGGCGCTGCGCTGGGGCCCGCTCGACCTCGATGGCAGCGCGACCCTGGCGCTGGATGGCGCATTGCAGCCGGCGGGCACCGCGCAACTGCGCCTGATCGGCCAGTCCCAGACGCTGGACGCGCTGGCCGCCGGCCACGTGCTGGCGCCGCAGGTGGCGCGGGCGGCCAAGGCGGTGCTGGCGCTGATGGCGCATGAGCCGAAAGCCGGCGGCCCGCCGGAGGTGGATGTGCCGCTGGTGCTGCACGACCGGGTGTTGACTATGGGCCGGATTCCGCTGCTGCGCCTGCCGCATCTGCAATGGCCGGATTTGCTCTGGTCAACCGTGCCCTGACCTGCTATGCAACCGACTATGACGTTCCAGGCCAACAGCACGCGAATTACCGCCCCGGCTGCCTAGCAGCCGGGTCTGGCGTTCGCCTGTGCCGTTACCGTCTTTTCGGAGCGTTTTCCCCATGTCGTCATCCATGTCGTTCGAATCGGCTTCGCTCAAGCCGTGGGCCCTGGTGGGCCTGCATGCCGCCGCCCGTTTCACCGTCACCGCCGATGCCTCGCCCGGCCTGCTGCCGCGGCTGCTGCTGCCGTTCGCCAAGCGCGATCTGGTGCCCGACGGGCTGGAGTTCCATCGCACCGGCGACAGCGTGCGCGCCGACATCCATATGGCGGCGATGCCGGCCGAGATGGTGCATGTGGTGGAGGGCAATCTGCGCCAGGTGGTCGGGGTGACCCGGGTTGCCTGCGTGCAGGAGATCACCGGGCAAGTACGCCGCGCGGCATAGCGTCGCACAGCCTCGCAACAACCGGCCCGCCTCCGCGCTTGGCAGCGTAGTGTTTTCCTGCGCTCTTTCTGTCGCGCACCGTGTTGCGTGGGCAAATCGCGCGTGCTAGACGGCCCCCGCCGGCTGCGTGCCGGCATTGTTCATCGGCTGTGCCCGCGCGCGGGGCGGCCTCAGAATGTGGAACCGCAGCTTTGGCGTCTGGCGGCAATACGATTTCACGCGGCGGCGGACTGCCCGGGCGTTACGCCTCCGCCCTCTATGCGCTGGCTGACGAGCAGCACGTGCTCGACGCCGTGGTGGCCGAGATGGACGCGCTGGGTCGGTTGATCGACCAGAGTGCCGATCTGCGGCGTCTGCTCGGCAGCCCGCTGGTCGATACCCTGACCGCGCAGAAGGCGATGCACGCCGTGCTGGCGGAGCAGGGTTTCGGCAAGATGATGCAGGATTTCACCGGCGTGGTGGTCACCAACCGTCGCCTGTCGGTGCTGCGCCTCATCGTCGCCACCTTCGCCGCCCTGGTCGCCGAGAAGCGCGGCGTGGTGGTCGCCCAGGTGGAAACCGCGCATCCGCTCACCGATGTGCAGGAACAGCAGTTGCGCGCCCGGCTGATCGAGGCCGGCTACAGCAACGTCGAGATCACGAAGCGGGTCGACCCGACCCTGCTGGGCGGGCTGGTCGTGAAGATCGGCGCCCGCCTGTATGACACAAGCCTCAAGTCCCAGCTGCAGCGACTGCAGTACGCCATGAAGGGAGCTGCCTGATATGGAGATCCGCCCCGCCGAGATCTCGGAGATTCTGAAGAAGCAGATCGCTTCTTTCGATACCGAGGCCAACGTTGCCGAGACCGGCCAGGTGCTGAGCGTGGGTGACGGCATCGCCCGCATCTTCGGCCTGCAGAACGTGATGGCCGGCGAACTCGTCGAATTCCCCGGCGCCGGCCTGCAGGGCATGGCGCTGAACCTCGAGACCGACAATGTCGGCGTGGTGATCTTCGGCGACGATCGTCAGATCCGCGAAGGCGACACGGTCAACCGCACCGGCCGCATCGTCGACGTGCCGGTCGGCAAGGGCCTGCTCGGCCGCGTGGTCGACGGCCTCGGC
>JBEPTZ010000219.1:0-4242 GCA_041691815.1 Rhodospirillales bacterium
CGAAAGCACACCGCTGTTGCTCAGCGTGCCGCCGACGCTGACCACGCTGCCGCCGGCGCCGGCGAACTGGTCGTCGATATCAATTCGCCCGGTATTGCCGAGATCGCCGCTGACCGTGAGACTGGTCTCGGCGATCGAGAACGTGGCCGCGCTGGCCTGCAACGACAGGCTGGCGATGCTGGCCGGTGCGTCCAGCGTTACGGTGTAGCTGCCGACCGGATCGATGACCGCCGCGTCCGTGGCGCCGGGCGGCGTATCGCCGACCCAATTGCTTCCGATCGAGAAGTCACCGCTGGATGCGGTCTTCCAGGTGATCTGCCCCATGGCCCGCCCCGCGTTGCGTTTTGCTGTCGCGCGGGTATTTCACGCCTCGGTGCGCGGCGCCTGCAAGCGAAATTATTACCGTAAATTTATGTATTCAGCGAAGGTAAACGAGCGGATCGGTCGTTGATTTCAGTTTGTCGAGGTAACTCAATGTAATTGAAACAATTTCTACACCGCCGCGCGTCGCCGCGCTACAGCGGCACCCCCGCCAGGCTGCGGCTGGTGCGGATGGTCTGCAGCGTCTGCACCCGGCTGACATGCGCACCACCGGTCAGCCGCTGGGTCAGCTGGTTCTCATGCGCGGTGTCGCGCGCCACCAGCCGGAGCAGGAAATCGCCGCCGCCGCGGATCATGTGGCACTCCCGCACCTCCGGCCAGGCGGCGACCATCTGCTCGAATCCGGCCAGCACCTGCTCCTTCTGCGACTCCAGCCCGACGATGGCGAAGAAGGTGATCTCCCAGCCGAGCAGTTGCGGGTCGGTGTCGGCGTGATAGCCGCGGATGATCCCGGCCTCCTCCAGCCGGCGCACCCGGCGCAGGCAGGGCGGCGCCGAGATGCCGGCGCGGCGGGCCAGTTCCACATTGGTCATCCGCCCGTCTTCCTGCAATTCGGCCAGGATGCGGCGATCGATGGCGTCCAGGACCGGAACGTCCAGGATTGGGGCGTCCAGGACCGGCGGTCCGGCGGGCTGCGGCTTCATGCTGGGGCGGATATCCTCGGGCGGTGGCGGATGCTGGCTCATGTTGCTGTCTCGGTGTGGTTCGCGCAATATTATTGCACGAAACCGGTGGGATGGCGGCATAAGCGATCCTCGCTTGTTCCGCAACGGCGGCTGCCGATATCCTGGGCCTGCAGACGAGGAACCCCGCAATGCCCGAGACCCATCGCAGCCGCGTGCTGATCATCGGCGCCGGCCCGGCCGGCTACACCGCGGCGATCTATGCCGCCCGCGCCGGGCTGGAGCCGATCCTGGTCGCCGGCCTGCAACCCGGTGGACAGCTGATGATCACCACCGATGTGGAGAACTACCCCGGCTTCGCCGAAACCATCCAGGGCCCCTGGCTGATGGAGCAGATGCAGGCCCAGGCCGCCAATGTCGGCACCCGCATCATCCAGGACCTGATCACCGAGGTCGATTTCAGCCGCCGCCCGTTCACCTGCCAGGGCGACTCGGGGGACCGCTACAGCGCCGACGCGGTGATCATCGCCACCGGCGCCCAGGCCCGCTGGCTCGGCCTGGAATCCGAACAGCGGCTGCAAGGCTTCGGCGTCTCGGCCTGCGCCACCTGCGACGGCTTCTTCTTTCGCGGCAAGCGGGTCGCGGTGATCGGCGGCGGCAACACCGCGGTGGAGGAGGCGCTCTACCTCACCCACCACGCCAGCCACGTCACCCTGGTCCACCGCCGCGACAGCCTGCGCGCCGAGCAGATCCTGCAAAAGCGGCTGTTCGCCAACCCGAAGATTTCCGTGGTCTGGAACGCCAGGGTCGAGGAAATCCTGGCCGGCGGCACCCCGCCAGGCGTCACCGGCGTGCGGCTCAGCGACACCCGCACCGGCGCCAAGAGCGACCTCGAAGTGGACGGCGTGTTCGTGGCGATCGGCCACTCCCCCACCACCGCGCTGTTCCGTGGCCAGCTGGCGCTCGATGCCGAGGGCTACGTGCTGACCCCGCCAGGCAGCACCCGCACCTCGGTTGCCGGCGTATTCGCGGCCGGCGATGTGCAGGACAAAATATGGCGCCAGGCGGTCACCGCGGCAGGAACTGGTTGCATGGCGGCGCTGGACGTCGAAAAGTGGCTCGCCGAGGTTGCCTCCGAGTCGGAAATGGCGGCTGAATAACGATTGGCTGTTTTGGCCGCGCAAGCGGCCGCCGGATGAAATGCGTCGATCAACTGTTTTGGGAGCCGACCCGCGAGCAAAATCGGGCGGCAGGGGATGGCTTGAATATGGACTGGGACAAGCTGCGCGTGTTCCACGCGGTGGCCGAGGCAGGCAGCTTCACGCATGCCGGTGACACGCTGAACCTGAGCCAATCGGCGGTCTCCCGCCAGATTTCGGCGCTGGAGGAGGCATTGCAGGTGCCGCTGTTCCACCGCCATGCCCGCGGCCTCATCCTCACCGAGCAGGGCGAGAGCCTGAACCGCACGGTGCGCGAGGTGTTCGCCAAGCTGGCGATGACCGAGGCGCTGCTGACCGAGAGCAAGGAGAAGCCGGCCGGCCGCCTGAAGGTCACCACCACCGTCGGCTTCGGCTCCTCCTGGCTGGCCCCCCGCCTGAAGGGCTTCCTCGAGCAGTACCCCGACGTCACCATGCAACTGCTGCTCGACGACACCGACCTCGACTTGGCGATGCGCGAGGCCGACGTGGCGATCCGCATGCACACCCCCAAGCAGCCCGACCTGGTGCAGCGCCACCTGATGTCGATCGAGTGGCAGGTCTGCGCCTCGGCCGACTACATCAAGAAGCACGGCGCGCCGAAAACCGCCGAGGAGCTCGACGATCACGGCCTGATCATGTTCGGCGACCACCACCCGCCGGTGGCCGACATCAACTGGCTGGCCGATGTCGGCCGCCGCTCCGGCAACCCCAGGCGGCCGCTGCTGGAGGTCAACTCGTTGCGAGCGATGCTGTCGGCGGTAAAAAGCGGCCTCGGGATCGCGGCAATGCCGGACTACATGCGCGCCGAGGATGAGGAGGGCCTGGTGCAACTGCTGCCCGACCTGAAGGCGCCGAAGGTCGATGTGTTCTTCGTCTACCCCGAGGAACTGCGCAATTCCAAGCGCGTCGCGGTGTTCCGCGACTTCCTGCTGGCGCAACTGGCCAATCGCGGCTGAGTGCGAGCGCGGCTGAGTGCGGGCGCGGCTGAAGCCATGAGGTTTCCGGCCAGCACCCATGCCGCAACCCGACGGTGCCGCCGGTGGCGCAATGGATCTATAAAATTATCGTTAAATACTAACAATCTATAGATTATTGCCGCCACTGTACATGATGTGACGTGCAGGGCGGGCATGGCTGAGTTGGGCAATTCGGTCTGGCCCGCCGCCGCCGTGCGGCATATCTCGTGTCCATCGAATTCGCTGCCGCCACGCGCAACGATCCGCAGCCTGCGAACGGCTCCCGGCAATATTGTTGCGAGCGGCAGCGCCAGAGTTCTCGTCCTCGCGGACGAGAAGGAGGTCGGTTGACCTCTACGTCTCCCAGACGTGAAGCCTCCCTGTACCCTTGCCCTGCTAAGTCAATGACTTAGCAGGGCTTCTTTTTGTCCGAAATGCACGATGTGGCACATGCCGTGGCACTTCGCGCCGCAGCCCTGGCCGTTGGATGTGCACGGCGAGAGCGCAGCTATCATGCCCTCGGACACTAAATAGATTTATGAAACACTCACCCCCCAACCCTTCATCGCCCGCGTCCGCGCTGCGACCGCCGCGATGCCGAATGTTCGCCTTGGATTCCCCACCCCGGCCGATTACGCGGCGGCACCGTTCGTCGTTGAGTTGACCGGGCTTTGTCCCGATGTACTCGGCTATGACCGATTCCGACGCGTATATCAGAACTGCATCCTCGCGGCGCAGCATCTGGCACCGACAACGTACCTCGCGCGCGCGATCCACGGCGGTGGTGCGCGTCTCGGCTACGAGTTTCGGTTTCCGGATCGCATGAGTGCACTGTGTTTTTTGCATAACTATCATGTGGCGCTCTACGCCCGCCTTCCACGGTGACGGCCAACCCGAAGCGGGGACGTAGCGTCACCGGCAGGTCGGCACGGTCATGAGCGGCGGCTGTTGATTTCCGTTGAGAGCTGACCCGGGAGGATCGAAGTTTCCACTGAGAAGTGACCCATGTTCTGACGCTTTCCCTGGCCGTTAGGCGACCCCCAGGAATAGTCGAATCGGGATGCCTTGAGAGTTTAAAGGGAT
>JBEPTZ010000220.1:0-4154 GCA_041691815.1 Rhodospirillales bacterium
ATATCTGCCTGTGATCCCCATATCTGCCTGTGATCCCCATATCTGCCTGTGATTAAAGCGCAGGAAGCCCGGCATGGATTCGCTCCTCGGCATCATCGACCCGCTCTATCTGCTGGCCGGCTTTGCGGTCGGGCTGCTGGTGGGCCAGACCGGGGTTGGCGGCGGGGCGTTGATGACGCCGATCCTGGTGCTGTTGTTCGGCGTGCATCCGGCGACCGCGGTGGGCACCGATCTGCTGTTCGCGGCGGCCACCAAGGCGGTCGGCACGCTGGTGCATGGGCGGCACGGCACGGTGGACTGGCGCATCACCGGGCGGCTGGCGGCGGGCAGCGTGCCGGCGGCGCTGCTGCTGATGCTGCTGCTGTCGCGTTACGCGCTGCTGGATGCCGGGGTGGCGCGGCTGTTCACCATCGGGCTCGGCGTCACCCTGATGCTGACCGGTCTGGCGCTGCTGGCGCGCAACCGCATCCGCGCGGCGACCGACGGCTGGGGCGCCGGCCTCGGCAGCCGGCGGATCACTCTGCTGACCGTGCTGGCCGGGGCGGTGCTGGGGGTGCTGGTGTCGCTGTCGTCGGTCGGCGCCGGGGCGATCGGCATGACGGTGCTGATCGTGCTGTATCCGCAGTGGCGGCTCGCCACCCTGGTCGGTTCGGACATCGCGCATGCGGTGCCGCTGACATTGATCGCCGGGCTGGGCCATTGGGCGGTGGGGTCGGTGGACTTCGGGCTGCTGGCGGTGCTGCTGTGCGGTTCGCTGCCTGGCGTGCTGCTGGGCAGCCTGCTCTCGGCAAAAATCCCGGAATGGGTGCTGCGCCCGATCCTGGCCACCGTGCTACTGGCAGTCGGCGCCCGGCTGGCCACCAGCTTTGGTTAAGTTTTGTGGGAGAAAGTTTTTTTGCTTCTTTTTGTTCACAAAAAGAAGACTCTTCCTTACCCGACCAACTCCAGCACCGCCGCCGCAATCTCCTCCGGCGCCTCCCGCGGCATGAAATGCCCGGCGTGCGGAAGCAAAGCGCGGCGATACGGCCCGGTGAAATGCGGCCGATCGTGATCGGTCACGCTCGGCGGGTGGACGCCATCGGCCTCGCCCTCCAGCACGATTGCGGGCACCGAGATCGGCGGCTGCGCTGCCAGCAGCGCCTCGATCGGCGCCAGCGCCGGGTCGCCGGCGGCGGCGGCGTAGCGGTGGCGGTAGGACTGGATTACCACCGCGACGAAATCCGGGTTGTCGAAGCTGGCGGCGGTGCGCGCGAAGGTGGCGTCGTCGAAATGCCAGTTGGGCGACCACAGCCGCCACAGCAGGCGGCAGATCGCCCGCCGGTCTGCCGCCAGCCCGGCGGCGCCGCGCGGGGTGTTGAAATACCACTGGTACCAGAACCGCATCTCCTGCGCGGCGCTCGCCGGCCGACCGGATGCGGCGATGTTCTGGATGTTGTAGCCGCCGATGCTGAGCAGCCCGCGCACCCGTGCCGGCCACAGCGCGGCGGCGATGCAGGCGGCGCGGCCACCCCAGTCATAGCCGGCCAGGGTCGCCTGGCCGATGCCGAGCGCGTCCAGCAGCGCCAGCAGATCGGCCCCGAGCGCGGCCTGCTCGCCGGAGCGCGGGGTGGCGGGGTCGAGAAACCGGGTCGGCCCGTAACCGCGCAGCCAGGGCACCAGCACCCGGCAGCCGCGAGCGACCAGCGGCGGCACCACGCCGTCCCAGGTGCGCACATCGTCGGGGAAGCCGTGCAACAGCAGCACAGGCGGGCCATCGGCCGGGCCATGCGCCTCGCAGGCGATCTCCAGCGTGCCGGTGCGGACCGCCAGCCGTTGCATCGCGGCTAGGATGTCTGCCGCTTCAGCGCCGCGATCAACGCGCTGACGTCGCCGTTGTGCTGGCCGAGGAACGACGCGTAATCGCTGCGCTGGGTGAGCCGCAGGCTGGTGCCCTCGGCCACCACGTCGATGATCTTCGGCTGGCCGCCGGCCTGGGCCACGATCCAATCGACCTGATTCGGCGCGTTGTGCGGCCGGGTGACGGTGGTGGAGACGGCGATGCCGCCGTCGCGTGCCTGGCTGCCGGCCATGGTGAAGCTGACGCCGGAATATTCGCCGACCCGCCCGGTGACATTGTTCATCAGCACCTTGCGGAACAGCGCCACATACTCCGCCTGCTGCTGCGGGTTGGCCTGACGCCAGAACCGGCCGAGGCAGAAGCGGGCAACGCCGGCGACGTCCACCGACGCATCCACCAGCTTTTGCAGCGCGGCCTGCTTCTGCCCGGCGCTGCCGGGGCCGTTCACGACGTTAATGAGGTCCTGCAATAGCTTGTTGATGAAGCTCTTTGCCGTGGCGACGTCGTCGGCATGCGCGGGAGTGACGCGCAAGGCGACGCCGCCCAACAGTACGGTCGCGAGCAAGCTACGGCGTGTTGGCATCAATCTCTATCCCGTTGCTGCGGCGCAACTCCCGGCCTCATCGCGTGGCCTCGGTGGAATGCAGCCGGCGGTTACTTTTTCCAGGCGGACGGATAGGTGGCGCGGTTGTCGTCCTGTGCCGCCTTGATCTTGGCCCGGCGGTATTGCCGGTAGACGCTGCGCACGGTGGCATAAGGGTCCAGCGCCTGCTTCCTGATCTTGTCGAAATCATCAAGCACGCCGACCCGCGCATCCACCGCGCTGAGGCCAGTGCGGGTCAGGCCGAGATCGGTCACGGTGCTGCCCTTGCCAACCCAGGTAAGCGGGTCCAGCGCGATGTCCACCCCGAACCCGGCGGCATCGCGCGGATTTGACGGGCCGAGCACCGGCAGGAACAGGTACGGCCCCTCGTCGACCCCCCAACTTGCCAGCGTCATGCCGAAATCGCTGTCGTGGTATTTGTAGCCGAGATCGTCGGCGACATCGAAGATGCCGACCACGCCGGCGGTGGAGTTCACCACGAAGCGCACCAGCGTGTCGCCGGCGCGGCGCGGCTTGCCCTGCATCATGTCGTTGGCCAGCCGCACCGGGCTCGACAGGTTGGTGAGCACGTTGTGCACGCCGCGCTGCACCGGGTCGGGCAGCACGTTGCGATAGGCCAGCGCGATCGGCCGCAGGAACACCACGTCCAGCCCGTCATTCACCGCGTAGAATACCCGGTTGGTCGGCTCCAGCGGATCGTTGGTGCTGTGGAACTCGGCCAGCGCCTCGTGGTCGGCGGGCGGCGGCGGGGTGGCGCAGCCGGCCAGCATCGCCAATGCGGCCGCCGCCAGCAGGGGCCCGCGCAACGCGGTCACCCAGGACCGGCGATCCTCGGGCTGCCGTGCGGCGGTCGGCAAGATGGGGCGGATCGGCATCTGCATCGGCATCCTTGGATCGGCCAATTGGTTTCGCGAGCGGCACTCATAGCGTGAAGCCCGGCCAGACGAAAGACCAAGCTTGTCAGATGGTATCAGCGGTGCGTACACCAAGAGGCGATCCGCAGACTGGTTCCGGCCGCCGGTCGGCACCCCCTCCCCGCTTGCCGAGGCATGCCATGAACAGCGTTTCCGCTCCTCCTCCGCCAGGCACCGCCGGGGCCACCCCGGCGACGCTGGAACGCTGGCTGACCGGCCCCCGCTTCGGCGGGCTGCCCGCGCGCGCTGCCGGGCAGCTTACGCCCGCGCGGTCGGTGGCGTCTGAATCCGGCACCTTCACCAAATACGGCGGGAATTAGAGGACGAAGCAGGTGACAGTCAGCCTTTCGGTCACAAGTTAGTCACCGAACTGCGCGGCGAGCTGGACACAGCCGTGCCTGCCTGCCTGCTATCATCAAGCCTGCTATCAAGCTGCGACCACGTGCTTCTCCTGTTGCCTTGAAGTAAGAGAATGTACTAGATGCTCACTATCATGCGGCGCCAGCTGCATGCATTGACAAATTTGCAACAGTACGCACCTGTACAGTCAGCACAGCAGTACTGGGGTGGAGACAGGGTAATCGCGTGCCGATTGATACTGCTTGTATCTGCATCGCCTGCGAGCTTTAACCTGTGCCTACAAAACGAAATCAGCAGCAGATTTTCAGCAACCACAGCACTTTCTTCCACACCGCTTCACACCACAAGCAAGTATGACGGAATATGTGAAACTAGGTGGATGCAGATCTGAATCAAGATGTCTGTATTCACGGACAAGCACAGTTGAGCACAGCAGACG
>JBEPTZ010000221.1:0-4124 GCA_041691815.1 Rhodospirillales bacterium
ACTTTCCAAACGGCTGAGCAAGGTGGGTAAGCAGGAAAACTTTTATCCGCCTTGCAACAGCGGAGTCGTGGAGACTCTGGAGTCTCCAAAATGGATGAAAAGTTTTTTTGCTTCTTTTTGTTCACAAAAAGAAGACTTTGCTAATCCGCCTTCTTCTTCCGCGCCATCGCCTCTTCATAGCTGGCCACCCCGCCATGCGCTGCCGACCAGGCGACCGGGTTTTCCAGGAAGCGCCGCACCTCGGCCAGCGCCTGTTCAGAAAAATATTTTCCGTCCTTGCAGGCTTCCAGCACGTCCCACCAGGTGCACAGTGCGTGCAGGCTGATATCCATCTTCTTCAGCGTCTCGAAGCTGCCGGGGAACACGCCGTAATAGAACACCACGAAGGTGTGGTTGCAGATCGCGCCGGCGTCGCGCAGCGCCTGGGCGAACTGGATCTTGCTGGCGCCGTCGGTGGTAAGGTCCTCCACCAGCAGCGTGCGCTTGCCTTCGGGAACGTCACCTTCAATCAGAGCATTGCGCCCGAAGCCTTTGGGTTTCTTGCGAACATAGGCCATCGGTGTCGCCATTCGATCGGCGATCCAGGCGGCGAACGGGATGCCTGCGGTCTCGCCGCCGGCCACTGCCTCGATGGTCTCGTAGCCGACATGGCGGCCGATCTTCTCCACCGCCAAGTCGCAGATCTTGGTCCGCGCGCGGGGGAAATAGATGATCCGCCGGCAGTCGATATAGACTGGCGACTTCCAGCCGGAGGTGAAGGTGTAGGGTTCCTCGGGGCGGAAATTGACCGCCTTGATCTCCAGCAGAATGCGCGCCGTGGTCAGCGCCGCGTCGCGGTCCCAGTCGGTACTGCGGCTGTCCGTGCCATGCGAGTCTTCCATCCGCGCCGCCCCTATGCGATTTACAGGTTGTGAGTGACATCCGATGGGCGGCTTCCTAGCTTTCCACGGCGGTCGCGTCCATGCCCCGGCGCATATCGGGCTGTAGATTGCAGGCGGGGGGCGGCAAGTGGGGTTCTGGGGCGATGAGGTGGCATGACCGGCTGGGCGGCATGGCAGACGCACGCAAACTGACCGCCCCCGCCGCCGCGCGCGCGCCGGCGGCGCCGCATGAGCGGGTGTGGGTGCTGGACGATCCGCGCCCCGGCACCTCGGCGCAGGCGATCGGTATCGCCGAGCGGCTGGGGGTGCCATTCCGCCGGATTCCCTTGGCCTGGCGTTGGGCAACGCATGTCGCCGGCCTGGTGCCGGGCGGCTCGCTGGCCGGGCTGGCGGCCCCGTCGCGCGAGGCGGCACGGCCGGGCGGCGCCGCGCCCGGGCTGGTGATTTCGGCCGGCAGGCGCTCGGCGGCGGTGGCGCTGTGGATGAAGCACCAGTACGGCTGCCGCATCGTGCATTGCATGAGCCCCGGCGTCGCCGGCCTGCTGCACCGTCAGGTGTTCGACCTGCTGGTGATCCCCGAGCATGACGGCCCGAAGCCGGCCTCCAACGTGTTCCCGGTGCTGGGCGCGCCGCACCGCCTGTCGCCGCTGCTGCTGCGTCAGGCCGAGCAGGCCTGGGCCGAGCGGCTGTCGCACCTGCCGCATCCGCGCGTCGCCCTCTTGGTCGGCGGCCCGGTGCGCGGGCAGGACATGCAGCCGGCGATGGCCCACGCGCTGGGCCGCCGGGTGGCGCGGCTGGTCACCTCGAACGGCGGCTCGGTGCTGGCCACCACCTCGCGCCGCACCGGCCGCGAGGCCACCGAGGCGCTGGGCGCCGGCCTTTCGCCCGCGCTCAACCTGCTGTTCCGCTGGGGTGAACCCGGCGAGAACCCGTATCGCGGCTTCCTGGCCAGCGCCGACGCCATCGTGGTCACCGCCGACTCGGTGTCGATGATCAGCGAGGCCTGCGCCACCGAGGCGCCGGTCTACGTCGCCCTGCCGGAACTGGCCGGCCCGCGCCACCGCCGGCTGATCGACAGCCTGGTGCAGGCCGGGCAGGTGCGCCCGTTTGAAGCCACCCTCAGCCCGTGGTCGCGGGTGCCGCTCGACGAAGCCGGCCGGGTCGCCGCCGAAATCCGCCGCCGCTTCCCGCTGGATTGACGCGGCCCTCGATTGACGAAGTGTGGCGGCCACGGCCAACTTGCCGCCGAAGCGGAGGAAATGGTTATGGGCAAGACCTATCGGATCGCGGTGATCCCCGGCGACGGCATCGGCAAGGAGACCACCCCCGAGGGCCTGCGCGTGCTGGACGCGGCGGCCACCCGCTTCGGCTTCTCGCTGAAGCTCGACCACTACGACTGGTCCTGCGAGACCTGGAAACAGACCGGCAAGATGATGCCGGATGACGGCATGGCGCAACTGGCGGAGAGCGACTCGATCTTCCTCGGCGCCGTCGGCTGGCCCGGCGTGCCCGACCATATCAGCCTGTGGGGCCTGCTGATCCCGATCCGCCGCGGCTTCGACCAGTACGCCAATGTGCGCCCCTGCAAGCTGATGCCCGGCGCCGTCACCCCGCTGGCCGGCCGCACCGAGGCCGATATCGACTTCTACGTGGTGCGCGAAAACACCGAGGGCGAGTATTCCAGCAGCGGCGGCCGGCATTTCGAGGGCACCGAGCGCGAGTTCGTCAGCCAGATGACGGTGATGACCCGGATCGGCGTCGACCGGGTGCTGAAATACGCCTTCGAGCTCGCAATGACCCGCAAGCGCAAAAAAGTGACCTCCGCCACCAAGTCGAACGGCATCACCTTCACCATGCCGTACTGGGACGAGCGGTTCGCCCTTATGGGGCATAACTATCCCGAAATCAAAACAGACCAGTACCATATCGACATCCTGTGCGCGCATTTCGTACAGCACCCCGACTGGTTCGACGTGGTGGTCGGCTCCAACCTGTTCGGCGACATCCTGAGCGATCTGGGCCCCGCCGTTGCCGGCTCCATCGGTATCGCACCGAGTGCGAACATCAACCCGGAAGGTCTTCATCCGTCGATGTTTGAGCCGGTGCATGGTTCCGCTCCCGACATAGCCGGCCGCATGATCTGCAACCCGATCGGCCAGGTCTGGTCGGGTGCGATGATGCTGGAGCATCTCGGCGAGAAAGCCGCCGCCGACGCCATCGTCGCCGCCATCGAGACCCTGCTGCGCCAGGGCGGCCCGCGCACCCGCGACATGGGCGGCCAGTCCGGCACCGAGGAAGTCGGCCGCGCGCTGGCAGAGATCGTCGCGGCCGGGTGACGCCATCGGGGGTGGGATGAAAAGCCATCCCGGCGATTGCGCCGGGTGGTCGCACCGCTTATTATAGGCGTTCACTCCAGGACCAGGATGACGATGGGACGCGATTTCAGCTACATCGCCCGCAATTGCGAACGCGCGGTCATCACTGCCTATGGTGAACTTCGCACCATCGGCACCGCTGATCCGGACGCCTTCCAGGCCTGCACCACGCTGTACCGCATCCATCACCCGGAGGCGTCGCTGAACGAGGCCCGACGGCTGGTGGCCGAATGGATCGACCATCACCTGGTCCGCCAGGATCGCGGCCCCACACCCGGATGCAACTGCCCCTGAGGCGCCTCGCGCTCGCCGCCCTGCTGGCCTGCGCGCCGCTCTCCGCCCACGCCGCCCCCAGCATCTTCGGCCGCTGGCTGACCCAGGACCGCGACGGCGTGATCGAAATCCAGCCCTGCGGCGCCGAACTCTGCGGCCGCATCATCGGCCTGGACGTGCCGCACCTGCCCGGCGGCGAGGTGCCGCGCGACCCGCAAGGCCACCCGCAATGCGGCCTGCAAATCCTCCGCGCCCAGCCCGCCGACGCGCAGAGCTGGGACGGCCGCATCACCGACCCCAGCGACAGCACCAGCTGGCACTGCACCCTGCGGCTGGATCAGCACGGCGAGCTGAAACTGCGCGGCTACGTGCTGGCGCCAGTATTCGGCGCCACGCAGACCTGGACACCCTATGCAGGTACGACCGGGGCGGATTGCGCGATGAAGTAAGGCCTTCTTTTTGTGAACAAAAAGAAGTCTTTTCATCCGCCTTGCAACAGTGGAGGGGCGGAGATTCCGGAGTCTCCACCCCGCCACGGTTGCAAGGGGGGTAAAAAAGGTTTTTCGTGGGTTTTTGAAAAAGGGCGGGGTTTTTT
>JBEPTZ010000222.1:0-4110 GCA_041691815.1 Rhodospirillales bacterium
GTTCACCCCCAGCCGCTCCAGCATGCCGATCAGCGACTGCCGGGTGAACACCGCCGAATCCAGCTTGTCGCCGGTGCCGGCCAGCCCCACCACCAGCCCGTAGCCGACCAGTTGGTTGCTGCGCACCCCCTCGACATCGGTGATGTCCTTGACCCGCACCTGGGCCAGCGCCGGCGCCGCCAGCAGCAGCAGCCCGGCCGCCAGCAGCAGCCGGGCGAGGGGCCGGGAATGAACGAAGCGTAAAGCAATTGGGTGCAGGGTCATGGCAGCCGGGACACAGCAAACCCCATGCCACGCCCGGCCCGGCCTCCCGCCAGGGAATCGCCGTCCACCCACCCGGCAAACCCTGCCGCCCGGCAGGGATCGCCGGCACCGATCGGCCCAGGAGGACGCAGCATGGCAATCGACGCACTCGGGGCCGCCACCCGCGCCGGCCTCGCACCGCCTCGCGGCAGTCGCCCGGCCGCCGGCTTCCGGGTGCCCGAGCACGGCCGCGCGCCGGCCACCGCCGCGGCCGCCGAGGTGGCGCTGTCCGGCATGCTCGCCTTGCAGGAGATCGACGACCCCGAGCAGCGCGACCGCGCCGCCCGCCGCCGCGGCCAGGCCCTGCTCGCCGAGCTGGCAGCGCTGCAACGCACCCTGCTCTCGGCTGCTGGCGACATACCGGCCGCCGGGCTGCACCGGCTGGCCGCGCTGGCGCAAGCGGTGCCGCTGGCCACCGACCCGGCACTGCGCCAGGCGGTGGCGGCGATCGTGCTGCGGTGCCGCGTGGAACTTGCCCGCTACCGCCATGACAATGCAAAAATTACATCGCCGCCGCAGCGCTAATGCCCCTTGGCGGGCCTGCCATGCGTGAGTATAAGCCGCAGCGAATGAACGGCCTCGGGGGTCGAACCGTCGAGGCAGTGCAACGCAGATCGGCGGGTGCGCCCTGCGCCCCCCGCCGTCCGAAACGACGCAGGATCGCCACGCATGATGGTTTCACTGCCGCCTGACTACCGACCCTCGGACTCCGAGGAATTCATGAATCAGCTTCAGGTTGAATATTTCCGGCAGAAACTGCTGCGCTGGCGTGCCGACCTGCTCCGTGATGCCGACGGCACCCTGGCCAGCCTGTCCGAAGGCGGCATCCACGAAGCCGATATCACCGACCGTGCCAGCGTGGAGACCGACCGGGCGCTGGAACTGCGCACCCGCGACCGCGCCCGCAAACTGATCAACAAGATCGACCAGGCGCTGGCCCGCATCGAGAACGGCAGTTACGGCCTGTGCGAGGAAACCGGCGAACCGATCGGCCTGCGCCGCCTGGAAGCCCGCCCGATCGCCACCCTGTCGATCGAAGCCCAGGAACGGCATGAGCGGATGGAGCGGGTGCACCGGGACGATTGAGGGAGGAAGCAGTTCTTTTTTTGAAAAAAAGAACCAAAAAAATCATCCGCCTTGCAACAGCGGAGCCGTGGAGACTCCGGAGCCTCCAAAATGGACGAAAAGTTTTTTTGCTTCTTTTTGTTCACAAAAAGAAGACCTTCCTAATCTTCCTCGCCGTGCCGATACGGCGAGAACGCCGCCTGATATTCCATCTGTTCCAGTTTCTCCCGCCGTTCCTCCACCAGGAAATCCGCCACCGCCCGGCGCAGCCCGGAATGGGCGATCCAGTGCGCCGACCAGGTGGGGCAGGGGACGTAGCCGCGCTGGATCTTGTGTTCGCCCTGGGCGCCGGCTTCCACCCGGGCCAGGCCGTGTTCGATCGCGAAGTCGATGGCGCGATAGTAGCACAGCTCGAAATGCAGGAACGGCCAGTCGCCGCGGCAGCCCCAGTTGCGGCCATAGAGCGTGTCGGTTCCGGCCAGGTTCAGGGCGCCTGCCACCGGCACGCCGTGGTGCAGCGCCAGCATCAGCACCACCCGGTCGCCTAGCCGCTCGCCGAGCAGGGTGAAGAATTTCCGCGTCAGGTAGGCGCTGCCCCATTTACGGTCGACCGTGGATTGGTAGAAATCGAAGAATGCATCCCAATGCACCGGCCGGATTTCGTGGCCGCGTAGCGCGGCGAAGTCGAGCCCGGCGGCGTTGGCGTCCCGCCGCTCCCGCCGCAGCACCTTGCGCTTGCGTGACGACAGCGCGCCGAGGAAGTCGTCGAAACTTCTGTAGCCGCGGTTGTGCCAGTGGAACTGCACCCCGATGCGCTGCAACCAGCCGGCCTCGCCCAGCGCCTGCCATTCCGTCTCGGTACAGAATGTGACGTGGACAGAAGAGGTTCCAAGCTGCTGACATGCCTGCACAAGTGCCCCGGCCAGAGCCGCCACCGGAATGCCGGTACCCGGTCGGATCAGCAGTCGCGGCCCCGGCACCGGGCTGAACGGCACCGCCACCTGCAATTTCGGGTAATAGGCGCCGCCGGCCCGTTCCAGCGCATGCGCCCAGCCGTGGTCGAATACGTATTCGCCATAACTATGAGCCTTGGCGTACATCGGCGCGGCGGCCACCATTTGGCCGGCGGCATCGGTCAGCACCGCATGCTGCGGCAGCCAGCCGGTGCGTGCATTGGCCGAACCGCTATCCTCCACCGCCGACAGGAAGGCGTGCGAGACGAACGGATTGTCCGACCCCGCACAGGCATCCCAGTCCTCGGGAGATATCTCCGCGATGGCCTTGTGCAGGGTGAGGGTCAGCGGCCGAGAGTCGTCAGGCATGCTGCGAACATAGGCGCATGCGGCCTCCCGGCAAACGTTCCGCCGCTAGAGCGTGTCCGGTGATGATAGAATCACCGGACACGCTCTAGCTCCTTGTTTGATCGCGTGATTCACGTTTCCGGCGGTTCCACCTGCAACGATCACGCTCTAGGCGATGCGGAACATGCCCTCGACCTCGACCGCCGAATCCAGCGGCAGCGACGGCACGCCGATGGTGCTGCGGGCATGGCGCCCGGCATCGCCGAACACCGCGACTGCGAGGTCCGACGCGCCGTTCATCACCGCCGCGTGCTGGGTGAAGCTGGCCGGTGCGGCGATGAAGCCGCCGAGCCGCACCACCTGGCGCACCCGGTCCAGATCGCCGCCGCAGGCCACCTTCAACTGCGCCAGCAGGTTGATGAAGCAATGCCGCGCGCCGACGGTGCCCTGCTCAGCCGTCACCCCCTCGGTGATCTTGCCGACCGCCGCCAGCTTGCCATCCGCCATCGGCAACTGGCCGGAGATCACCACCAGGTCGCCGGTGACCACATACGGCACATAGTTGGCCACCGGCGCCATCGGAGTCGGCAGGGTGATCCCCAGTTCCGCCAGCTTCGCCTCGATCCTGCCTGCCATCGTCATATCCCTCGGTTATTTCGCCACCAGCTTCAGTGCCCGGCGGCGGATTCTCGCACCATCCTGGCGCGGCCAGCCCAGCGGCAGCAAGGGGGCCCCCTCCGGCGCGGCGGCGGCCGGCAGATCGGCTTCCTCGTCGTCGGCTTCCGGCAGGTCGCTGCGGCCGAGATAGTTGGCGGCCAGGCTGCGGAACACGTAGTCGAGCAGCGAGGTCGCCCGCGCCACCGCCGGGTCGCCCTCCACCGCCCCGGCCGGGCCGAACCGGGTGAGGGTGAAGGCATCGACGAATTCGTCCAGCGGCACGCCATGTTGCAGCCCGAGGCTGACGGCGGCCGAGAAGCTGTCCATCAGGCCGCGAAACGCCGGCCCTTCCTTCTGCAGGCTGATGAACACCTCGCCCAGCCGGCCATCGGCATATTCGCCGGTGCGCAGATATACCCGATGCCCGCCCACCCCGGCCTTCTGGGTATAGCCGGCCCGGCGCGACGGCAGTTCGCGCCGCTTGCTGGCGGCCAGTGGCGCCAGCGGCACCGGCAGCGCCGGCATGGCGTGCAGGTACGGCGCCACCGCGGCGAACATCGCGGCATGCGCTGCCGGCCCCGGCATTGGCAGCGGGTTGCGCCCGGCCAGCATCGCCGCCAGTGCGGATTCCATGCTGAAGCCGCCAGCCGCCAGCCGCGCCTGGGCGGTGCGGGTCAGCCGGCCATGTTCGTCGAGCGGCGAGAATTCCGGGGCGATCCCGCCGGTCTCCACCCCCAGCAGCGCCTCCGCCAGCCCAGGGGCGGCCAGCGCGGTGGTGGCCAGG
>JBEPTZ010000223.1:0-4079 GCA_041691815.1 Rhodospirillales bacterium
CCCGTACCCTCGCAAGAGCCTGAAATCAAACCCCGCATTCTGAGTCAGACACTCATAGCCAGCCAAGTTATCAGCCACGTCACGATTCCGACCACAATCGCCGTTACGATACCAACAAGCGCCAGCTCATCGCTCAGCGTCACAGCTTTTTCCGTCAACATCTGTGCCTCACAAAAACCGCATCAGAACCTAGCAGGAAAGCAGCCTAAGTTACTTTCGCCGATGTTGCCGCTCTTGGGAACGCAATTTGAGTCGTGTTGGCGCTATGGCGGGGTCCGGGGCGGCGCCCCGGCTTGATGCCGCTTGCCTTGCTGTCTCCCCTGCCCTTCGCCTCAAGGCCGGCGATCGGGGGCGGTGTTGGTGTGCAGCCAAGCGGTCAGGCGGGTGAATTCGAAGGTACCGGATTGGCGCAGGCCGTTGATGAAGGTGAAGGTGGCGTCGGGGTTGGCGGTGACGCGGGTGTTGTTGATGGCGAGGAAGGTGTACGTGGCGGCGAAGGCGGTGCGCTTGTTGCCGTCTAGGAACGGGTGGTTTTGCGCCAGGCTTTCCCAGAGGGCGGCGGCTTGTTCGATCAGGTTGGCGTAGTATCCGGTCTGGGGGCGGAACAGGGCGGCTCCCAGCAGGCCCGGGTCGCGGATGCCGTGGGTGCCGCCGTAGCGGTCGATCTGGTCGGCGTGGATGGCGAGGACCTCGATTGGGGTGAGGTAGTCGGTCACTCGGCCAGCTTTTTATAGAGCGTGCTGAATTTGTCGTGGCTGGCGTGGTAGGCGGCCATCACGTGAGGGCGGGGGTTGGCGTGCTTGCGCTTTTCCAGCAGGTCGGCGAGCGCCTCATCGACCAGGGCCTGAAGCTGGCGGCCTTCGGTCTGGGCGAGGCTGCGGACGGCGGAGAGGAGGTCGGCGTTGACCTGGGTGGCGAATTTCTCGCGGGGTGGGGCTGGCATGGCGCACCTCGGTTGCGGGTTTCGGGGGGATCTTGATGGATCATGATCTGTCAGGATGGCGGCGGCAAGCGTTTCCGGCGGCGGTTGTTGCGTCGGGCGGGGGGAGTGCCGCGGCGATGTGCGGTGCCGGGCATTAAGCAGCCATCCATCAAATGCGGCCATGGTCGCGGGCATCGGCCGGCGCGGTCGGCTTGTCGGGTGGGGGTCCAATGTCTCGTATTGTCGCCAATCTTCGTCTCTGGCAGAAGGCGGTGCTGCCGCTGGTGCTGCTGTCGTTTGCAGCCGTGGGGCTGGCGACCTATGACGCCGCCACCACGCAACGGCTGTCCGACGGCTATGCTTCGCTGCTCGAGCATGAGGCGAGCGGGTCGTTCTCGGCGGCCGAGACGACGACCAGTATCGTCGATCTGCGGCGCATGGCCTATGCGATGATTGCCGAGACCAACCCGGATCGGGAAAAAGTGCTGCTCGGCGATCTACCGAATCTTGGGCGCGGGTTTACCAGCCACGTCAGTGCGCTGCGGGCGACGTTGCAGCGCAAGGACGAGCTGGCGATCCTGGATGAGACCGAGAAGGCGTTTCAGGGGCTGGTGGAGGTTGCCGGCAAGGTCGGGCTGATGGGTTCGATCGGGCAGACCGCCGGCGCCATGACACTGATGGACCAGCAGTTCACCGGGCCGGCGGCGAAGGCGGTGGCGGCGATGCGCGATCTCGGCAAGCGGCTGGACGATCGCAGCGAGGCGACGGCGATCAGCCTGAGACATGAGGCGGCGCGGCAGCGGCTGGTGTCGTTCGCGGCACTCGGGGTGACGGTGCTGCTCAGCTTGGCGATCGGCATCTGGATCACGCTGTCCGGGATGATCCGGCCGATCGGGCGGCTGACCACAGCCCTGGGCGGGCTGGCCGAGCGGGACTGGAGCACCGAGGTGCCGGGGACGGCGCGGCGCGACGAGTTGGGGGTGATGGCGCGGGCGGTGGTGGAGTTGAAGCAGCGCGGCGCCGAGGGCGATCGGCTGGCGGCGGCCCAGGCCGAGGAGCAGGCGACCAAGCAGCACCGGGCCGAGCGGCTGGTGGCGCTGACCGGCGGGTTCGAGGCCAGGGTCGGGCAGCTGGTCGGGCTGGTGGCCTCGGCCTCGACCGAGTTGCAGGCGACGGCGCGCAGCATGACCGGGATCGCCGAGCAGACCAATGTGCAGACCGCGACGGTGGCGGCGGCGGCCGAGCAGGCCAGCGTGAATGTGCGCACGGTGGCGGCGGCGGCCGAGGAGTTGGCGGCGTCGATTGCCGAGATCACCCGGCGGGTGGGCGAGAGCACGCGGATTATCGGGCGGGCGGCGGCGGATGCCGGGCGCACCGATACCATCGTGCGGGCGCTGGCCGAGGGGGCGCAGAAGATCGGCGAAGTGGTCGGGCTGATCAGCAATATTGCCGGGCAGACCAATCTGCTGGCGCTCAACGCCACCATCGAGGCGGCGCGGGCGGGGGATGCCGGCAAGGGATTTGCGGTGGTGGCCAGCGAGGTGAAATCGCTGGCGCAGCAGACCGGGCGGGCGACCGAGGACATCGCGCAGCAGATCGGCCAGATCCAGGTGGCGACCCGCGAGGCGGTGGAGGCGATCGGCGGGATTGCCGGGACCATCGGCGAAGTCAACCAGATCGCCACGGTGATCGCCGCCGCGATGGAGGAGCAGGGCGCGGCGACGCAGGAGATCGCGCGCAACGTGCAGCAGGCGGCGACCGGGACGCAGGAGGTCGGCGCCAACGTTGCCGGGGTGAGCCAGGGGGCGACCGAAACCGGGGCGGCGGCCAGCCAGGTACTGGGTGCATCGGATGAGTTGTCGCGGCAGGCCGAGCAGCTGAGCCACGAGGTGGGCGAGTTCATTGCCGGGGTGAAGGCGGCGTAGGCAGCTACTCCCGGCCGGCGAAACCCATGCCCTTGTCGAACTGCTCATCGGCGAGCACCTGCTCGCGGCGCTGCTGGGCGTAGCGCCGCGAGGCCGCTGCCTGGGCCCGGCGGCGCAGGGCGGTTCGCGCCAGCCGGGCCAGCCAGCCGCCCTTCCCTATCGTCGCGGCCAGGTGTGGCGCGAAGCGTTTGAACAGCTCGTCGTCGAGTGCGACCACGCTCTCGAACGAGCCGGGATCGCCCTGCCGGCCGGCGCGGCCGAACAACTGGCGGTCGATGCGGCCGCTGTCGTGGTAGCCGGTGAGGATGACGTGCAGGCCGCCGGCCTCGGCGACTCCCGGGCCGAGTTCGATGTCGGTGCCGCGGCCGGCCATGTTGGTGGCGACGGTGATGCGGCCGGGCTGGCCGGCATCGGCGATGATGCCGGCCTCGGCGGCGTCCTGGCGAGCGTTCAGCACCACGTGCGGCAGGCCCTGGGCGGTCAGTGCGGCGGACAGCGCTTCGGAGGCCTCGACCGACTGGGTGCCGATCAGCAACGGGCGCCGGGTGTGCAGGAAGTGCCTGGCGCGGGTCGCCACGGTGTTCCATTTGGCGGTGGCGTCCGCGGTGAGCCGGCTGCCGAGGTTGCGCCGGCGCAGCTTGCGGTTGGGCGGCAGGCGGACGACGCGCAGGCCGTAGACCGCGCGCAACTCTCCGGCGACCTCGCGGGCGGTGCCGGTCATGCCGCTGAGTTGCAGGTAGCGATTGAAGAATCGCTGATAGGTGATGCGCGCCAGGGTTTCCCGCGCGCCGGTCAGCTCGACGCCTTCCTTGGCTTCGACGAGTTGGTGCAGGCCCTGCTCCCAACTGCGGTCGGGCATGACGCGGCCGGTGTATTCGTCGACGATCTGTACTTTGCCCTCGGCGAGGATATAGTTGCGGTCGCGCTCCAGCAGGTTGAGCGCGGTCAGCGCCTGGGTGACGAACTGCTCGCGGGCGTGGCGGGCGCGGAACAGGCCGGTGAAGCTCGCGCTGCGTTGGGCGATCTGCTCGCCGCCGGCGTCGGTGAGCAGCAGGGTGCGGCTCGGCGCATCGATGATGTAGTGTTCGCGCGGTGCCAGCTCGCGGGCGATGCCGAGCGCGCGTTCGGCCATTTCCGCCAGGCCCGGGTTTTTCCGCTCGGCCGAGATGATCAAGGGCGTGCGCGCCTCGTCGATCAGCACGCTGTCTGCCTCATCGATGATGGCGACGTGC
>JBEPTZ010000224.1:0-3976 GCA_041691815.1 Rhodospirillales bacterium
ACTCCCCAGCCACCCCGCGCCACCCTGCCGCCAAACCCCCGGAGCCCCCGCATGCTGTTCGATTTCACCACTCTCCCCGCCCAGGACCGCTACAAGCTGCTGGTCGCCACCGTCACCCCGCGCCCGATCGCCTGGGTGGTCAGCCAGGACGCCGCCGGCACCCTCAACGCCGCCCCGTTTTCGTTCTTCAACGTCTTCGCCAACGACCCGCCGGTGATGCTGATCGGCATCGGCGGCCGCCACCCCGGCGACGCCAAGGACACCGGCGCCAACATCCGCGCCACCGGCCAGTTCGTCGTCAACCTAGTCTCCCACGCCAACGCCGAGGCAATGAACGTCACCGCCATCGACTTCCCGCCCGAAATCGACGAGCTCCACCAGGCCGGCCTCACCACCCTGCCCAGCCTCAAGGTCAAACCGCCGCGCATCGCCGAAAGCCCGGTCGCCTTCGAATGCGAACGCTACATGGCCATCGAGATCGGCCCCGACCGCACCCTGGTCATGGCCCACATCCTGGCCCTGCACGTCGCCGACGACTGCGTGCTGAACCCCACCCGCTGCCACATCGACACCCCCAAACTCGACCTGATCGGCCGCCTGCACGGCGCCGGCTGGTACAGCACCGTCCGCGACCGCTTCGAGATGCCGCGCATCAAGCCCCAAGACTGGAAGCTGAAGGAATAAGCGAAGTCTTCTTTGTTTGAAAACAAAGAAGCAAAAAAACTTCATCCCTGGATTCGGTGCTGGCACCGAGTCCCACGGATGAAGTTTTTTGCGCGCTTTTTTTCAAAAAAGCGCTGCTTCCTTCCTCACACCAGCGAATTCATGAACTTCGCCCGCGCCGTCGCCGCCTGCATGATGAACATCCCGTCCGCCCCGGCCAGCACGAACTTCGCCCCCCACTGCATGTAGGTCTTCGCCCAGAGCTCGTCGTACACCCCGCCCATCCCCGGCTGCTTGCCATGCTTGCGGCACGCCTCGATCACCGTCTTGTATGCCGCCTGCACCCGCTCATGCCCCATCTGCCCGGAAATCCCCATATCGGCGGAAAGATCCGAGGTGCCGATCAACAGCGTATCCACCCCCGGCGTCGCGGCGATCGCATCGGCATTGGCCACCGCCTCGGCGGTCTCGATCATGCAGCAGATCAGCGTCTCGCCATTGATCTGCGCCTGCGCCTCGGCAGTCGCCGGCGGCGCAAAGGCAAACTGCGCAATCCCGCCGCCCCAACTGCGCGTCCCCTCCGGCGGATAACGGAACGCATCCGCCACCCGCTTGGCCTGTGCGGCAGTATCCACATGCGGCACCACAATCCCCTGCGCGCCGTTATCCAGCAGCCGCGTCCCCTCATCCAGCGCATCGCTGCACACCCGGCAGATCGGCGCGATCCCCACCGCCAGCGACGCCAGGCACAATTGCGCGCCCTCGTTCACCGAGAACGCGCCATGCTCCATATCGACGAACAGCCAGTCATACCCGGCGGTCTTGGCCATCTGCGCCGTCGCCACCGTGCGCAGATGGCTGACCCCGAACCCGAGCGCCAGCTTCCCCGCCCGCAACTTCGCCAGCGCCTGATTCGCAATAATCGCCATCACCCGTTCCCCCGATTGAGGCGGCAACCGCACCACGCCCGCCGCCCGTGGTCAATCACCCCCGCAGCAAAGCGACGGTGAGGCGAACAGCAGCAGGCACCGCCCGCTTCCTCCTCTTCGCCTCTACGTCTCTTTGTGAACCTGCCTTGCCTTCACCGGATCACGATTACACAATGTTTCGAAATTCCAAGATTACCGCCGCAAACAACTCTGATAGAAACGCTCGCTCTGCCCACCGCCCCCGGAGCACCCGCATGCGCCCCCCCGCCCGGCTCCTCGCCGCCCTCGCCCTGACCGCCGCCCCGCTCTCGCTGGCGCACGCCGACGGCCTCGCCCTCAAGCGCGTCATGCTGTCCTCCGGCGGCGTCGCCTATGTCGAATACGCAGCCGAGGTCGACGGCGCCGCCACCATCGGCCTCGACGTCCCGCTCGACCAGGTCGACGACGTGCTGACCTCGCTGGTGGTGTTCGACAGCGCCGGTGCCATCGGCGGCATCGAACTCCCCGGCCGCGACGGCACCGCATCGGCCTTCGGCGACGTGCCCTTCACCCCGGAAGCGCTGGACTCCCCGCTCACCTTCCTCAACAGCCTGCAAGGCGTCGCGCTGGAAATCACCGGCCCCCGCCCGATGACCGGCCGCCTGCTCCGCGCCGAGCAGATCACGCTGCCCGCCCCGCAAGGCCAGCCCGCCACCCCGCGCACCCGCGTCACCCTGCTGTCCACCGACGGCCTGCGCCAGTTCATCCTCGAAGACGCCGAAACCGTGCAGGTCGCCGACCCGGCGCTCCGCGCCCGCATCGCCCGCGCCATCGAGGCCCTGCGCCGCGACGCCGGCCACAGCGCCCGCCACCTCACCCTGCGCGTCTCCGGCGACGGCAAGCGCACCGTCCGCGTCGGCTACGTCGCCGCCGCCGCCCTGTGGAAAGCCTCCTACCGCCTGGTCCTCCCCCCCATCACCCCGGATACTGGCAAAGCCCGCCTGCAAGGCTGGGCGGTGCTGGAAAACACCACCGGCGCCGACTGGAACGGCATCCAGCTCGCCCTGCAATACGGCAACCCGGTCAGCTTCCATCAGGCGATCTACCGCAGCTACTTCGTCACCCGCCCCGAAGTCCCGGTCGAAATCCTCGGCCACCTGCTGCCCGACGTCGACACCCGCGCCACCCGCGCCGCCGACACCGCCCCGCCGCCGCCGCCCGCACCCGCGCCGATGATGGCCCCCGCCCGCGCCGCCAAGGCGATGGGCGCCGGCGCCGTCGCCAGCATCGCCCTGCCCGCCGAGCAGGTCACCAGCACCGAAGGCGCCGTCGACACCGTCTTCGCGCTGCCGCATCCGGTCATCCTCGCCGCCGGCCACACCGCCTCGCTGCCGATCATCGACCGCGAAGTCACCGCCCGCCGCATCGGCCTCGTCCAGCAAGGCCGCCCCCACCCGCTCGCCGCCATCGAACTCACCAACAACACCGCCACCAGCCTGCCCGCCGGCGTCCTCACCCTCTACGACAGCGGCGCCGAAGCCTCCTTCGTCGGCGACGCCCGCCTCGGTGGCCTGCCCGCCGGCGAAACCCGCCTGCTCGCCTTCGCCGGCGACCTGCGCACCACCACCACCTGGCACACCGACGAGGCCACCACCATCGCCGCCCTCACCGCCGCCGCCGGCGTGGTCAACCTGCAGCAGCGCCACCGCTGGACCGCCCGCATCGACCTCACCGCCCCGGCCAACGAACCCCGCGACCTGCTGATCGAAATCCCCCGCCGCCCCGGCGGCACCCTGGTCCCGGTCCCCGGCCTGGACCCTGTCACCCAGACCGCCACCGCCTGGCGCCTGCCGGTCAAACTCGCACCCGGCGAGCAACGCAGCCTCACCGTCCACGTCGACCGCCTGCAGCTGCAACAGCTATCCCTCACCACCGACGATGGCGTGGTCGTCCACCTGCTCGGCCTCCAGGGTCTCGACCAACCCGCCCGCATCGCCCTGCAACGCCTCGCCGCCCTGCGCACCGCCGAAGCCGCCCGCATCGCCGAACGCGACCGCCTGATCGCCCAACGCACCGAGGCCGAACGCAACGAAGACCGCATCCGCAAAAACCTCGCCGCCGTCCCACCCAACGACGCCATGCACACCCGCATCCTCCGCCAACTCGACGCCGAGGAAACCCGCATCGGCAAACTCGCCGACAACATCACCCAGGCCACCGCCGCCGCCGACGCCGCCCGCCAGGCCCTCGCCAAGGCAATCGCTGAACTGAAGATTTAGCCAAGCAGCGCTTTTTTGAAAAAAAGCGCGCAAAAAACTTTTTTTATCCGCCTTGCAACAGCGGAGGGGTGGAGACGCCGGAGTCTCCACCCCATCGGGGGTTGCAGGCGGATGAAAAAGCGTGTT
>JBEPTZ010000225.1:0-3897 GCA_041691815.1 Rhodospirillales bacterium
GTTCTTGTTTCGTACAACTTTCCAAACGGCTGAGCAAGGTGGGTAAGCAGGAAAGTTTTTTGGTTCTTTTTTTCAAAAAAGAACCCTTGCCTACGGCGCCCCGGTCCCGGCGGCCAGTTCCACGCCGCCGCGCACCAGGCTGGCGAAGGCGGTGTCGAAGCCGACGCCGCTGATTGTCCATTGGTGCGGCTGACCGCCGGCGCGGGTGCGCCAGGTGCCGATCCAGCCGCCCGCCTTCAGGCTGAGCGACAATGTGCCGATGATCCGCAGGCGGCCTGGGGCGGGAGGGTTGAGCGGGTTGGGGAAGCCGATCACGTCCAGGCCGTCGGCGGCCAGTTCGGCGTCGGTGGGAAAGTGGATGCCGACGCCGTAGGCGCTGGCGACGCGGATCATCGCGGCGCGCATGTCCACGCCCTTCGGGGTGTCGGCGGTGAGGTAGAACGGCTCGGGGTCATGGTTGCGCACCAGGATCACCGGGGTCAGCAGCGGGCGCGGGCCGGTCCACGGCTGCACGCCGAGGCTGGCCAGTGCGGCGTCGGTCCTGGCGGGGTCGAAGGAGACGGTCAGTTCGTGCGGGCGGTCGTAGGTGCCCTGGTCGTCGTGGTGCAGCAGGGCGGCGCGCGGGTCGACATAGTCGAAATGCGCCACCAGGCGGTCGGCATGGGCGGCCAGCGCGGCGACGGCCGGGGTGTCGCGCAGTTGCGGCCGGCCGGAGAGCTTGACCAGCACTTCGGTGAGGCATTCGGCAAAGCCGGCAGGGCGCTGGCGCATGTCGGTGCCGGTGACGATGGCGGTGGCCTGGTACAGCGCCGGATTGCGCGGTGCGGCGGCGGCCGGCCAGCAGAGCGCGAGCAGCGTCGCCAGGGAGATCAGGGCTGTGGCGGCGGGGGTGCGGGCCATGGGGCGGTCTCCTCGGCGGAGGCGGGAGCGTAGCGGCGCTGGTGGCACCGGTAAAGATCGTTTAGATGGTTACATGGCTCTGATCGATCCCTGGCCGGCGTCGCGCGCCGCCGAACTGGACCTGGTGGGCGGCGCCCTGGCGCTGGATTTCTGCAACACCTCGTCCGGGCGGGGCGGGGCGGAGCATCAGGAGCATCTGCGGGACGGCGCCGACGTGGTCGGCTGGGCGGTGCATGCCGGGGTGCTGGGCGCGGCGGCGCCGGCGGATGGCGATTTGCTGGCGCGGGCGCTGGGGTTGCGCGAGGCGATCTACGGCATCCTGCGCGCGCGGGCGCATGGCGAGGCGGCGGCGCCGGGGTGGCTGGCGGCGCTGGCGGCCGAGCATGCGGCGTGCCTGACACAGGCGCGACTGGTGCCCGGCGAGAGCGGCTATCGCTGGCATTGGGATGGCGGCGTGGCGGCGGTGCTGGGGCCGGTGGCGCTGTCGGCGGTGGAATTGCTGACCCGGTCGCCTGGGCGGCTGAAGCAGTGCCCCGGGCGGCACTGCGGCTGGCTGTTCCTGGATGCGACCCGCAACGCCAGCCGGCGGTGGTGCGAGATGGCGGTGTGCGGCAACCGGGCCAAGCAGCGGCGGCGGCGTGGCGGATGATGTTACTGGCTGGCCCAGATTACTGACTGGCCCAGATTACTGACTGGCCCAGATTACTGGCTGGCCCAAACGATGCGGTGGATCCAGGCGACCTCGGCGAGCTCGAAGCTGTAATCCGGGTGGGCGGGGTTGAGGCTGCGCACCTCCACCCGGCGGGCGGAGCGGCGGGCGAGCTGCTTGGCCATCACCTCGCCCTCCACGGTGCGCAGCACCACGCGGTCGCCGCGGCGGATCGGGGCGTTGGGCGAGACCACCACCACGTCGCCGTCGCGGAACACCGGCTCCATTGAATCGCCGCTGATTTCCAGCGCGTAGGCGTTGGGGTCGGCGATTTCCGGCAGGCCGACCTCGTCCCAGCTGCCGCCGACCGGGTAGCCGCCATCGTCGAAATAGCCGGCGCCGCCGGCCTGGGCGAAGCCGATCAGCGGCACCCGGCGGGCCTGGGCGCGGCTGTTGCCGGGCAGCGTGCGGGCGCCGCCGACCAGGGCGGCGAAGCCGTCCAGCGAGGCGCCGGTGGCGTCCAGCGCCTTGGCCAGGCTCTCGGTGCTGGGCCAGCGGGCGCGGCCGTCGGGCATGGTGCGCTTGGACGGGTTGAATGTGGTGGCGTCCAGCCCGGCGCGGCGCGCGAGGCCGGAGGCGGAGAGGCCGTTCTCCTCGGCCAGCGTGTCCAGCGCGCGCCAGATGTCGGCATGTTTCATGTCGGTTCTCGCTGAGCGACTCGGGGTCGAATGTAGTTTGCTAGGAATGTTCGCCGGGTGAAATAGGAAAAATCGTATATTTAGGAAAAAAATTCCGAATCGCTCTTGCAGCGAAGCGCGGGTTCTGTGAGCATAAGTTCACATTTTGTTCCATTTTGTCGATGCCGACAAATCAACAGGAGCCACCATGACCCTCCCCGCACTCTCACTCGCCCCCGCACGCTGCCGCGCGCCGCTCGCCGCTGCCGGGGTGCCGCGCGCCGAGCCGTTCCATAACGCCGAGCAGGCGTGGTTCTGGACCATGGCGGCGCTGGCGGCGCGGCGGGACGGGACCAACGGCGGCGGTGCCGGCCCGCGCCGGCCATGCGACCCCGACGACGTGGTGAAATGCCTCGACATGCTGTATCGGCGCCGCCGGATCGACCTGGTGCACGCCCGCATCCTGCGCATCTGGGGCACAAGGCAGGCGGCGCCGAACCCGGCCTATGCCAGCGAGAAATGCGACTGGCGGCTGTGGAGCGAGGCGCTGGAGCGGCTGGAATGGCCGCTGCGGGTCAAGGGCATCGTGGCGTAAGGCTGTTGTAGGAATAAAGTCCTTGACAGCTATCTGGTCGCGGGCCTAAATCGCTGTATCGACGGGCTGATTGCGTCTCGCTCGCCGGATTGTCAGGCCGCTTCCATCCGGGAGCGGCCTTTTTGTCGTCTGTTCAGGAGTCGCCAATGGCCTTCGTGATCCGCAATCTCTCCGTTCTGGCCTATGCCCAGGGTTTCACGCTGTGGCACTACAAGGCGGCGGCGCCGCTGGCCGGGCTGGATGCGCCCGGTTTTTTCGACGAGGCGGCCGACATGTTCGCACCGGGCGACATGCTGCTGCTGTCCGGCAGCCAGGGCGGGCAGATGCGGGTGGTGGCGCAGGCCGCACCCTGCGTGCGGCTGTCGCCGTTGGGATAGGTGTCAGGCGCTCAAGGCCTGCGCGATGCGTTCAGCGAGGCGTCTTGCAACCTCGGATTTGTCCAGCCGCGGCCAGCTCTCGGTGCCTTCGGCGGTGATCAGATGCACCTCGTTCTCGGCGCCGCCCATGATGCCGGTGGACGGGTTCACGTCGTTGGCGACGATCCAGTCGGCGTTCTTGCGGCGGCGCTTGTCCTGGGCGTGGGTTTCGAGCTGGTGGGTTTCGGCGGCGAAGCCGATCACCAGCCGCGGGCGGGCGGGGCCGGCGGCGGCGATGGTGGCGAGGATGTCGGGGTTGGCGACCAGCGCCATGGCCGGCGGCGCGCCATCCGGGGTCTTCTTCAGTTTCAACTCGGATTCATGGGCAATGTGCCAGTCCGCCACCGCGGCGGCGAAGATGGCGGCGTCGGCAGGCAATGCGGCCTGGCAGGCATCGAGCATCTGGCGGGCGGTTTCGATGCGCAGGGTGGTGACGCCGGCGGGGTCGGGCTGGGTGGTGGGGCCGCTGACCAGGGTGACGCGGGCGCCGAGTGCCGCGCAGGCGGCGGCGATGGCGTGGCCCTGGCGGCCGGAGGAGCGGTTGGCGAGGTAGCGCACCGGGTCGATCGGCTCATGGGTGGGGCCAGAGGTGACCAGGATGTGGCGGCCGGCGAGCCGGCGGTCGGGCCGCAGCAGGGCGGTGATGGCGTCCAGAATGGC
>JBEPTZ010000226.1:0-3830 GCA_041691815.1 Rhodospirillales bacterium
ACACCGGCGTCCAGCCGGACGGCATGGAACTGGATGTCACACAGTTGGATGCCGCCAGGGCGGGCGCCGGCGGCGCGGCCGATATCTCCGTGCTGGAGGGCATCGTGCCGCCGACCGGCGGTCTGTTCATTGTGCGGGTCGCCGCCCCGGGTGCGGAACTCCTGTTCCCGGTCGGCAGCCTGCTGGTGTGCAAGGCGGCCGCGGACCTCGACGACGACTTGCCTGATGGCACGCTGGTGATCCTGCGCTGCCGCGCCAATGGCAGCACCAGGGTCGATGTCCGCGAGGTCGAGCACTTCAACGGCCACCCCTGGCTGTGGCAGCGTTCGACCCACCCGCACCACCAGCAGCCGCTGCCCGGCCCTCGGCCGCTCCCAGGCTCACACCGGGTGTCCGGCGGCGAGACCATCACCATCATCGGTCTCGTGGTCGCCATCTGCCAGCCGGCGGCGCCGTCCGACCTGCCCTGACACAAACCCCCACCAGCATACTCTGGTGGGGGTTTGCTGTGTTTCACGCAGCATCAGTCGCGAAGGCAAGCGGGCCGGCGCAGAGCACCGGACTCGGCGCCCAATCTTTGGAATGGGCGGGGTCCAGGGCAGCGCCCCGGCCTTGCTTACCCGATCAACGGCCCCAGGGACCGCGGCAGTGCGAATGGGCAGGGCCGCAGGGAGCGCTACTGCTTGGAGATGTTCCAGTACGTTATTACTGGGGAGTTCAGCACGCCCTCGATGTTGCTGCGGAACGCCACTGGGACGGCGAACTGGCCGAGCACCGTGTAGGGCTGCACCTGGGCGAGATAGGCGTGCAGCGCGTCGAGTGCCGCCTTGCGGTTGCTGTCATCGGCAACGATGAACGCCTCGCGCAGTTTTTCGGCGTGCTCGTCGCAGGGCCAGCCGGCGAAGTTCTGGCGGCTGCACACCATGTTGGTGCCGATATTGGTCAGCGGGCTGTGCATCGTCGGGCCGCTGGAGCCGGTGTCGATCAGATTCCAGCCGCCCTGCGACGGCGGGCCCTGGTTGCTCTGCCGGCTGGCGGTGGTGCCCCAATCGGCCCAAATCATGTCGACCTTCACGCCAGCCTGCTTCAGTTCGTCGGCGATCACCTCAGCCATGTTGCCGATCCAACCGATCTCGTGGGTGGCGGGGAACACTAGGGTTTCGCCCTTGTAACCGGCCGCGGCCAGTAACTGCTTCGCCTTCGGGATGTCCTGCTTCAGCCCCTCGGTTCCCGCCAGCGTGCCGTATGGGCCGCCGCAGATGAAGTAGGAGCGGCATTCGCTCCAGTTCGGCTTGTCGCCGAACGCCGCCGTCATGACGTCGTCCTGGTTGATGATATAAGCCAGCGCCAGCCGCGCCCGCGGGTCGTTGAACGGCGGGTACAGCGAATTCGGCCGCAGGAACGCCTGATTGGCCATGTTGGTCAGAGGCTGGATCCGGATATTCTTATCCTTGCGCAGCAGCGGCAGGAGATCGAACGACGGTTGCTCCCAGAGATCCATCTCGCCCGCCTGCAACGCCGCGGACGCGGTCGCGGCGTCCGGCAGCACATGCCATTCCACCCGATCCACCTTCACCACTTTGCCGCCGGCCAGCCCATCCGCCGGTTCCTTGCGCGGCACATACGCGGGGTTGCGCTTGAAGACGCTGAGTGCGCCGGAGATGCGGGCGGATTTGTCGAAGATGAACGGGCCGGAGCCGATCGCCGTAACGATCGGCTTGGCGGGATCGCCTTCAAGGTCTTTGGCCCGCATGATCATCGGGGTTTGGCCGATTGCTGAACCGAGCGAACTCAGCATCAGCGGAAAGGGGCGCTTCAGCTTGATCTCGAAGGTCTCGGCGTTTACCGCGTCCATGCCGGCGGTGAAGCTGCCCAGCTTCTGGCCGACCACGTCGCGCTTCATCCAGCGCTGCAGCGAGGCGATCACGTCCGCCGTGGTCACCGCCTGGCCATCGTGGAATTTCAGCCCCGGACGCAGCGTGAAGCTCCAGGTCAGGCCGTCAGGCGAGGTTTTCCAGTTATCGACCATCTGCGGCTTCGGCTGCAGGTTGTGGTCCCAGGAAAACAGCTGATCGTAGATCATGAACCCGTAAGCGCGGGTGATGGCGATCGGCGCGAACATCGGGTCGAGCAGCGTGAGATCCGCCTGCGGGATCACCTTCAGCACCTTGTCCCGCACCTGCGCCTGCGCCTGCCCCGCCAATCCGGTGGCGGCAAGAC
Source organism: Rhodospirillales bacterium (assembly GCA_041691815.1). Lineage (GTDB taxonomy): Bacteria > Pseudomonadota > Alphaproteobacteria > Acetobacterales > Acetobacteraceae > 70-18. The sequence goes on from JBEPTZ010000226.1 coordinate 2,221, forward strand.
CGGCCACAGCTGCACGGCGCGACAACGGAAATGAGGTCATTAGAGCATCTCCTCTGGTTCTTGCTTACCGTGCCCGGAAATAGGCGCTCGTCAGCACTCGGCGGCAAGCACCCTCCCCCGATTTCCACCAGCTTTTTGTAGTCGTCCATCTCATTATGTGGGGACAGAGCGTCGGTTGTTAGCTAGACAACGCTAGGGGGCGAACGTTTAGAGAACAACTTTACCTGAGCTGCTGCCAGTTTGGTGGACACCAGGATGACCCGTGCCAGTTGCGAGGAGACGTGGGGAGGATATCAGCCGGCATCAACCAGTTAATTGCCGGTGGTCCGACGGGCACCGGCTCCAGTGCCATCGGTGAAACTTGGCCACGCAGATTTTGGTTGCGTCGGGACCGCCATTGGTCGGTAGACTGCCGTTCCCCTTTCCCCCCTGCTGGAGTCTCCGGTGCCCCTACGCGCGGTGATCTACGCCCGGTATTCCTCCGATCTGCAGCGCAAGGAGTCGATCGCTGACCAGGTCGAGCTGTGCCGGCGCTACGCCGAGCAGCAAGGCTGGACGGTGACCGCGACCTACGACGACGCGGCGATCAGCGGCGCCAACCGCATGCGCCCCAGCTTTCAGCGCCTGCTGGCCGATGCCGAGACCGGCCGGTTCGACGTGGTGGTCTGCGAGGCGATCGACCGGCTCGGCCGCAAGCTGGCCGACGTGTCTGACTTCCACGACCGGCTGAGCTTCGCGCGGGTGCAACTGCACGCGGTCAAGCTCGGTCTGGTGACCGCCATGCATATCGGCATCATGGGCACGATGGCGCAAATGTGGCTCTCCGACCTGGGCGACAAGGTCAAGCGCGGCCAACTCGGCCGGGCTCGCGCCGGGCGTATCCCAGGCGGCCTCGCCTATGGCTACGAAGCGGTTCCGCCGCCGCCCGGCGCCAAGGAGGCCGGTGAGCGGCGCATCCTGCCCGCCGAGGCGACGGTGGTGCACCGCATCTTCAGCGACTACGCCGCCGGCCGATCGCCGCGCCAGATCGCCGCCGTGCTCAACGCCGAGAAAGTTCCCGGCCCAGGCAGCCGGCCATGGATCGACACCACCATCCGCGGCCAAGCCGATCGCGGCACCGGGCTGCTGAACAACACGGTCTATGTCGGCGTGCTGTCGTGGAACCGCTGCAGCTACGTCAAAGACCCGCGCACCGGCCGCAAGGTCGCCCGGGTCAACCCGCGCGATAGCTGGGAGGTGGTCCCGGTCCCCGAGTTGCGCATCATCGACGACGCGCTGTGGCAGCGTGTGAAGGCCCGGCAAGGCGAGGTACGGCTGGAGATGCGCGACGGCGAGGGCAACGTGCTGAACCGGGTGCACCGGCAGCAATTCCTGCTGAGCGGCCTGCTGACCTGCGGCTGCTGCGGCGGACCGTATACCGTGATGGCCAAGGATCGCTTCGGCTGCGCGACGCGGCGCGGCAAGGGCACCTGCGGCAATCGCATCCTGATCAGCCGGCAGCGCATCGAGGCGCGGGTGCTTGGCGCGCTGCGGTCGCGGATGTTGACCCCCGACCTGGTGGAGGCATTCGTCCGGAGTTTCCAGGAGGAGCTCACCCGCTTGCAGAAGAC
>JBEPTZ010000227.1:0-3811 GCA_041691815.1 Rhodospirillales bacterium
GCCTGGAAGACACCCCGGTCGCCGCCGCCGTCGCCGCACCCGACACCCACGAGGCGCCGCCGGCCGAAAAGGCGCCCACCGAGCAGCCGATCGAGGCGCCACCACCGCCGCCACCACCCCCGCCGCCGCCGCCGCCCACGGTCACCCCGCCGCCGCCGGCCGACGTGCCGCCGCCGGTGGTCACCCCGCCGCCGCCGCCGCCGCCCGACCTCACCCCGACGCCGACCCCGACGCCACCACCACCACCGCCGCCGCCGGTGCCGCCGCCGCCGGCGCCCCCGCCACCGCCGCCCACCCCGGCGCCGCCCAGCCCGACGCCTCCCGCCCCGGCCGCGCCGCCGCCTTTGCCGTTGCCGCCACCCCCGGCCCCGCCGCCGCCGGCGCCGCCGAGCCATACCGCGCAGCCCAACGACACCAAGAACCCGGCGCCGGACAGCAAGTCGCTGGAGAACACGCTGGAGAAGCTGCGCGCCATGCAGGCGCAGAACAGCCCGCCGACCCGCCGCGCCAATCCGGACGCCTCACGCGCCCCGGTGGCCGGCGGCCGCCGCGCCGGCGACCTCACCGGCCGGCTGTCCGAGGCGCAACGCGGCGCCATCGGCGACAAGGTGCGGGAATGCTGGACCAAGGACGCCGGCGCGCTCGATCTCGACAAGATGTCGGTTCAATTGATCGTGACCATCGACGCCAGCGGCACCGCGCGCGATGCCAATGTCGGGCCCGAGGATGCCGGCAAGCTCAGCGATCCGCGGTTCCGCGCCTTCGCCGAACGCGCGCGGCGCGCCGTGCTGAGCCCACGCTGCGCCAACCTGCCGATCCCGCAGGGCGATCTCGCCGGCCAGCAGAAGCTGTATTTCAGATTCAAGCCATGAACCCGCCATCCAGTCCGCCCTATATGAAGCCGATATGTCCGCTCCAACCCCCGAGGAAGCACGAAGCCCCATGAACACGCGTGACGGCGATCGCCTGACACCGGGCGCCATGATCCACACCGAGACCCTGTCCGGCCGCCAGCCCGGGCGTTCCGGCCTGATCCAGGTCGGCCGTCGCGGGCTGCTGGCCGGCGGCGCCGGGCTGCTGGCCTCGCCGCTGCTGATGCCGCGCGCCTTCGCCCAGACCGCGCCGGCCGCGCCGGCGGCCGCCGCCCCGGCCGGCACCGCCGCCGGCCGCGCCGAGATCACCGTCGACCGCGCCCGCACCGCGCCGATCCCGATCGCCATCCTCGACCTGGTGGCCGGCGGCGGCGACGCCGCGCAACTCGGCCGCGACATCGCCGGCGTCATCACCAACAACCTGGTGCGCTGCGGCCTGTTCCGCGCCATCGACCCGGCCGCCTTCATCAAGGGCGGCAGCGGCGACGTGCCGGATTTCGCCAACTGGAAGGTGATCGGCGCCCAGGCCCTGGTCACCGGCAAGGTCGAGAGCCTCGGCGGCGACAAGGTGCGCGTCGAATTCCGGCTGTGGGACATCCTGCCGCAGGCCCAGATCCAGGGCACCGCCTACACCACCACGCTGTCCAACTGGCGCCGCATCGCCCACATCATCAGCGACGTGATCTATGAGCGGCTGCTGGGCGAGAAGGGCTATTTCGACACCCGCATCTGCTACATCGCCGGCACCGGCCCGCGCGACCGCCAGGTGAAGCGGCTGGCGATCATGGATCAGGACGGCGAGCGCAACCAGTTCCTCACCGATGGCCGCTTCCTGGTGCTGAGCCCGCGCTATCACCCCACCCGCGACCAGATCGCCTTCATGAGCTATCTGAACGACAAGCCGCGGGTCTACCTGTTCGACCTCGGCACCGGCCGGCAGAGCATCCTCGGCGACTTCCAGGGCATCACCCTGTCGCCGCGTTTCGCGCCGGACGGCAACAGCGTCATCCTGTCGCAGACCAACGGGCCGGGCGCCGATATCTGGTCGGTCGGGCTGGGCGGCGGCGGCCGGCGCAAGCTGACCAATACCGGCGGCGCCATCGACGTGTCGCCCTGCTACAGCCCGGACGGCACCAGGATTGTGTTCAACTCGGACCGCGGCGGCGACCAGCAGCTCTATGTGATGGGCTCCGACGGCTCCAACGTGCAGCGCATAAGTTTCGGCCAGGCGCGCTACGCCACCCCGGTGTGGTCGCCGCGCGGCGATCTCATCGCCTATACCCGCTTCAGCGGCAGCACCTTCCAGATCGGTGTGATGCGGCCGGACGGTTCGGGCGAGCGGGTACTGTCGGAAAGCTTTTTCGTCGAGGGGCCGACCTTCGCGCCGAACGGCCGGGTGATCATGTTCTACCGGCAGACTGCATCGCGCAACGCGCAGGGCGGCGGCTTCTCGTCGCGGCTGGTGTCGATCGACATCACCGGCTTCAACGAGCGGGTGGTGACCACCCCCACCAACGCCTCGGACCCGGCCTGGTCGCCGCTGCAAACCTGATTTCACGCTGCCCCCGATTTCGCGCTGGCCCCCATTTCACGCTCACAGGGGGTTGTTTGTGGTAAAATTATCGCCACATGGATGATATGTGGCCCTGGGGTTACACTCGTTCTTGACCCCAACGGTTTTCGCGCGCTAATCGCTGCGTGTGGAAGACGGTCAACAGCTGTTGCGCCGTCTATGCACGTTCCCGCCTTGTATCCGCCCGCCCGTAGGGGCACTCAACCGCTGCACATCCTCTTCCAGGGACGCAATTCGACATGAACACCAAGATTCTGGGCGCCTTCGCCGCCGTGGCGCTGCTGGCGGCATGCTCCTCGTCGGAGACCCCGACCGCGACGCCGGGCGCCGCGGTCACCGCTGGCCCGGCCCCGGGTAGCCAGGAAGACCTGGTCGCCAACGTCGGCGACCGCGTGTTCTACGCGTTCAACGCCTCCTCGTTGCAGGCCGAAGGCACCGCGACCCTGGATCGCCAGGCGGCGTGGCTGGCCAAGTGGTCGCAGAACCAGGTGCAGATCGCCGGCAACTGCGACGAGCGCGGCACCGAGGAATACAACATCGCGCTGGGCATGCGCCGCGCCAACACCGCCGCCAACTATCTGGAGGCAAAGGGCGTTGCCAAGGCACGCATCGCGACGATCAGCTACGGCAAGGATCGTCCGGTGGCGCTCGGCTCCAACGAGCAGGCCTGGGCGCAGAACCGCAACGCCATCACTTCGGTGAGGTAAGGCGGCGCTTCGCCTTCCGTCGCGACGAAATCAACCGGCAGCCGCGAGGCTGCCGGTTTTTCTTTGCCCTCGATTCGCCTACATAGCCGGCAGAGAATGCCGGCCGCACGCTGTCGGCCGCGAGTCGAACGCCCCGCGAGGAGGATTGCCGATGCGCCCAGACGTGACCCCCATGGACCTGGCCCCCATCCCGCCGCGTGCCACCAGCGGCAGGATCGTCCTGCTGCTCGGCGCGCTGCTGCTGGCCATTCCGTTTACCGCCATGCCGCTGCGCCCGGCGCATGCCCAGATGGACAGCCGCGAGGCGATCCGCCTGCATAACGAGATCCTGGAACTGCGGCAGGAGGTGCAGGGCCTGCGCAACCAGGGCAGCAGTTCGCTCGGCGGCTACCGCCAGCCGCCGCCGTCCTCGGGTGGTGACGAAACGCCAGCCGGCAACGTGGTCGCCAAGCTGGTCGACCGGATCGCCCGGCTGGAGGACCAGGTGCGCACCCTGCAAGGCCGCATCGACGAGGCCGACAACGCCCGCAAGCTGCTGCACGACGACCTGCAGAAGCAGATCGACGACATCAACTACAAGCTCGGCGACACCCTTGCCGCCGGTGGCGCCGCTGCCCCCGCCCGTCCCGGCGCGCCCCCCGGTGCGCCCCCCGGTGCGC
>JBEPTZ010000228.1:0-3684 GCA_041691815.1 Rhodospirillales bacterium
CGGCGGCGCCGAGCGCAGCCGACGGATAAGAACGTCGGCGGTTCCCATGCGAGCGTGCAAAACTTTCATGATCGACCTGGCGCGCCGGTTGGCAACGGCGAGCGGCAGCGTGGCATGCTGCGGGATCAACATCTGAGGTTGGGCACCCCAGCTCGGGTCCAGCTGGAGGCGCGCCTCGATAAACTGCCGAGCCAGAACGCATTCGGCCGTCAGCCATCCCAGGTCGCCCTTGCGCATGGGAGGGCGCGCTAGGACGGCAAGCAAGCGGGCACCGGGCAGATAGCCAGGGCCATCGCTGGGAACCTCGATGACGATATCGTCGCACTCGTGTTGGCCGTCTGGCTGGCCGCCGGGCCCCTTCCGGCTCTCCGGTTGGCTGCTCGGCGTTGGCTGACCCTGCGCTTGGCCATTCGGCTCCGGCTGGGTCGGCGGACGACCGCGCTGCATTTGATGACCCTGCGGCGGGTCATCCGGCTGTTGCTGATTCTGCAGCCGGTCATTCGATATCTGTCCATCTCTCATCAAAGGTTGTCCTATTCACTCCCCCCTTCGGGGGGGGCGTGTATATGTATTAGGGTGGATTTTCACACCCTTGCCCGAGTCGTCCAGACTTTCGGTCGCGATGTTGGCATTGATGAAATACGGCAACGCGCGGGGCGGCCGCAGCCGGATCAATCCGGATAATGAGAATGCCGGCTTGTGGCGAAGTTGCCGCCTGTGATCAGGCCAATGTGCCGAACATGTAGCGGCTCGGATCACCAGGGCCGTGCCCGCCCTGATAGACCACCCCGAGCACGCCGACCGCGACGAGCCGCTTCAGCGCGTTGCGCGTGCGATGCTCGCCCATCGGTGCCGCGGTCCCCGCTGCGACCATCGCCCGAACCGATACGGAGAAAGGCATCATGGACGCCAATTTCTCGAAATGGGCTTCCATGAGTGTGGCGAACAGCCAGAACGCATCAGGATCGCCAATACGCTGGCGCAGTCGGCGGGTGCAGCCGAAGCCCCCGCTGCCGCCCACGAAGTTGCGTCCGGAGATCTGATAGCCCCAGGCGCTGCGTGCCGCTCGCTTGATCTCGGCATCGGGCAGCGGCGGATCGCACATGATGGCGTCCAGCGCCTTCAATTCATCGACCACCTCAGCTTCCGATTCGCTGGTTGATGCCAACAGGCGGGCCTCGCGAAACATTTCTATGTTGCGCTTGCCGCGGCCGATCTTCTGGCCAGCGTCCACCTCAATCGAGCGGCGGAGATTGAGGAGCCGAACTCCTCCGGGCGCGATCGCCGGAAGACGGCCGACATCCGCCAAAGTCCCGACCAAGAACCGGTAGCACCCGCTACCACCTGACCGCGTGCTGGGCGGGACAACCACGAAACCGCCTACGCCTTTGATGTCGGCGGCAAAACCTTGAGGTCGCAGGTTCGCGGAAGGTTCGCCGGACGCCCGATACCACAAATGGCGCCCGCCACTCGGCGTGCCGACGATGATCGGGGTGGCACCGAACAGGTCCTGCAGCGTGGGCACCTGGTGGGGAGCGTCAATATCGAGAATGGTGAGCCTGCTCATCCCGGTCAGAATGCCGACGTTGGCGCTCTGGAAACGCGGGTCGTTCGCCCAACCCTGAACGCGTTGGCGAGGCGGGCGGTGGGCCCAGCGCTTGGTGGCAACCAGCGGACGCTTGCCGTCATCTCCGCCACAGGGGATCGGGCACAGGCCCGCCTCCCACAGCGCTTTGGCTGCGGTAGCAAACGCTCCACCGTGCTGGACATCCATCTGCTTGCGGCCACCGATCCGTCTGGAAAGCGGCGACGCTGCGGATGGCCTGGCCGAGTCGGAGGCTCGGCTACGCGAGCAATTTGTGAACCTGGACGGCCGCCTGATATTCGTTTGCGGGCCTAAATTGCCGACGACACGGCTGCCGCGGGCACGCGGCCTTGCGTGGGGGCGCCTAACCCTGTTTTGTGTGTCAACATAACGATTCGAGGGGGAGCGGGCGTGAGCGATCGGTTTTTTGAGCGGCCTGTTATCAACTCGCCCTACGCGCCGCCGAAGTTCCACCACGCCCTGGACGCCGAAGGCCAACCGATCGACCAGCCCCCGGTCGAGGGTCGTCGCCGGTCGGAACTGATCACCCCTGTCCCGAAATCAAAGCGCCAACGCGGCAAGGCCGCGCCGCCCGAGCAGGGCGGTTTTGTGCTGAAGGACAAGGACGACCTCTCCACCGCCGAGATCGAATACAACCCCACGCCCATCATCAACGAAATCCGCCAGTTCGTGGACGCCTGGCGGAACCTGCCCAACCCGAGCCAGTGGCAGGTCACCCCCTCCACCGCCCGCCTGCTGCAGCACTGGCGCACCCATGAGTTCATCAACCAGCGCCCGTTCTTCTGCCAGGTCGAAGCCGTCGAGACTATGATCTGGCTCACCGAGGTTGCTCCCACCCTCGGCGCCCGCAGCCGCAAGTTCATGGACCATGTGGAGGGCGCCAACGCTCAGGCGAACCCGGAATTGCTCCGCCTCGCCATGAAGATGGCCACCGGCAGCGGCAAGACCACGGTGATGGCCATGCTGATCGCCTGGCAGACCATCAACGCCGTCCGCCACCCCAACAGCCGCCGGTTCAGCCGCGGCTTCCTGGTCGTCACCCCCGGCATCACCATCAAAGACCGCCTGCGCGTCCTGCAGCCGAACGACCCGGACAGCTATTACGCCCGCCGCGAACTGGTGCCCTCCGACCTGCTACCCGACATCAACCGCGCGATCATCGTCATCACCAACTACCATGCCTTCAAGCGCCGTGAGCGTATGGAGGTCTCCCGCGCCGGCCGCCTGCTGCTGCAAGGGCGCGCCGGCGAGCCGCTCAGCACCATCGAGACCGAGGGCCAAATGCTCCAGCGCGTGATGCCCGAACTGATGGGCATCAAGAACCTCGTGGTCCTCAACGACGAGGCGCATCACTGCTACCGCGAGCGCGCCGGCGGCAAGGATGGCCTGACCGGCGACGAACGCAAGGAGGCCGAGCAGAACAGCGAAGCCGCCCGCCTCTGGATCACCGGCATCGAAACCGCCAAGCGCCAAATGGGCGTCCGCGCCGTCTACGACCTCTCCGCCACGCCGTTCTTCCTGCGCGGCTCCGGCTACGTCGAGGGCACCCTGTTCCCCTGGACGGTCAGCGACTTCTCCCTGATGGACGCGATCGAATCCGGCATCGTCAAGCTGCCCCGCGTGCCAGTATCGGACAACCTGCCCGGCGAGGACATGCCGCTCTACCGCAACCTGTGGGAGCACATCGGCAAGCTGATGCCCAAGAAGGGCGCCTCCAAAGGCGGTGAACTGGACCCGCTGTCGCTGCCCACCCAGCTACAAACCGCGCTGGACGCGCTCTACGGCCACTACGCCAAGACCTTCGATGCCTGGGAGAAGGCCGGCATCAGCGTGCCGCCGGTCTTCATCGTGGTATGCAACAACACCGCCACCTCCAAGCTGGTCTACGAATACGTCTCCGGCTTCACCCGCACCGACGAGCAGGGCCACGAAAACTTCAACAACGGCCGCCTGGAACTATTCCGCAACTTCGACGACTACGGCAACCGCCTGCCCCGCATGCGCACCCTGCTGATCGACAGCGCCCAGATCGAGTCCGACGACGCGCTGGACCCCGAGTTTCGCGCCGCCGCCGGCCC
>JBEPTZ010000229.1:0-3672 GCA_041691815.1 Rhodospirillales bacterium
AGGACGGGCTCCTAGCTCCTTGTTTGATCGCGTGATTCACGTTTCCGGCGGTTCCGCCTGCAACGATCACGCTCTAATTCATTGTTCGCGCGCGCGATTCGCGCCTCGGATAACGGGTGCATACGCGGAGCTGAGCCAGTCCAGGCCACTGCCCTGATTGCCTCGGACAGTCCCTCGTTGCGGCCGGTGATGCCCTCTCCCACGCGGGCCGGGAGGCGGTAGGTCCAGGCGCGCTCGACCAACACCCGTCGGGCTCGTGTGTTGCCAGCCTTGGTGATGCTGCCTCGCGCCACTTTGCGGCCTGATGAGCGCTCCCTTGGGTACCAGACCGAGCCAGGCCATCAGTTGCCGAGAGGAGGCAAACCGACCGAAGTCGCCGATCTCGGCGGCAAGTGTCATCACGTCCATCGGATTGCGCGACTGGGCATATCGGTTCTGATCACAGAGATTGGGTATAACTTGGCTATTTGAATCGGTGTCCGGTTTCGGCGCCGCTCGGCCCGGTAAGTCATTGAACGAGATGAGCCGGTGGGGCCGGATTACAATTGGGCGCTATGCGGAAGTCTGGCCGAGCAAAACGGTGACCGGACGTTCCGACAGCACCTGCCGCCACCGCGTCACATCGGGATGGGTCCGGAGAGCGGCATCTACAGCATTCGAATGCACCAGGCCTCCTCCGGCCCCAGAACCGGCCCCAGAACCGGCAGCGAAGCGGCTGCAGATCACCATCAGAATGGTGCGGCCAATGCGCCTTTCGAACGCAATAACGACGACTTTTTGTACTGTTGGGACGGGTATTGGGCGGTAGTCGCCGGACGCAAACAAGACCGGATGGTCACGCCGCAGCTGGAGCATGGTGGCAATGACGCGCCGTTTATCGCTGTTCGCCCCAGTCCCGCCGGCAGCCCGCGCGGCATAATCCACCACGCCACGATTATCCGGGTCGACCAGGCTGAAATCGAGGAATTCGGTGCCCTGGTAGATATCCGGCACCCCGGGCGCGGTCAGTTTTAGCACCGTCTGCACCAACCCGTTTTCCAGCCCGAGCGGCGCGATAAACCCAACCAGATCAGCGATCTCCGCCCGCGTGCCGGCCTGCGCCGGGTCCAGCAGCAGCCGGTCCAGCACCGCTGCGGCGATCGCTTCGTACTGCACATCCGGGGCGGACCAGGAGGAGTGGCGCTTGGCTTCGCGCAGCGCCTTGTTCTGCCATTCGGCCAGGCGGTTGCGCAGCGCGACGGCGGCCTCGGCATCGTCTGGCGCCATGCCGGGGGGCCAGCCGCCGACCACCATTTGCAACAGCATGATCGCGTCGGCCGGGTCGATGGCCTCGCCGAGGCCCCCCTCGCGGAGTGTCGGCAGCCAGCGATCCAGGCAGGCGATCCATTCTTCGGCTAAGGTGCTGAGAACGGCCAGCCTTGCCCGAAGATCCTCGCCGCGTTTGTGGTCGTGCGTGGCGGTGGCGAGCATCGCGTGCGGCCAGTGTGCGGCGCGGTGGGCGCAGGCGGCGTGCCACCCGGCGAGGCTGCCAACCCGCTCGCCGGGGTCGAAGCCGACATCGTTGCGCGAGAGCAGCGGGGCGTAGCGGTAGAAGGCGGTATCTTCCACCGATTTGGCAGCAATCGGCGCGCTTAATTGCTCGAACCGGCGGATCGCCTCATGGCGCAGCGCGGCGTGCGGGCCGGTGGGCGGGCTGCCTAGCCAGTCGGCGATGCGCGGCAGATGGGCGCGATCTGGCGGCAGGCAACTAGGCTCGGCGGCGGCGATGGCTTCGTGCAGCGCGCCGGTGCCCAGGCCCTCGGCCGCATAGCTGCGGTAGTGGGGGAAATGCACCAGGATGCGGGCGAGGCAGCGGCGCAGCGCCCCCTCGGGACGGTCGCGGTCGGTTGGGTTGGTGGCGGCGAGGTGGTACAGCGCGGCGGCAGCGGCGCTGAGCTGGGCGTGGAACGAGCGGTCCAGGTTCTGAGCGCGGGCCAGCCGTTCCTCCACTGCGAAACCGGGACGGCCGGTACGGCGCTTCCAGTCCGCCACCAACGCCGCGAGGCCGGCGCGGTCGTGCAGCACCAGGCTGACATCGTTCATGAAATCATAGCCGGTGGTGCCGTCGGTCTGCCAGGACGGCTCCAACGCCTCGCCGGCGGCGAGGATTTTTTCCACCAGCAACCAGCCCTGATGGCCGGGCCTTGCGGCCTGCATGGCGGCGCGCAGGGTGCGGCAATAGGCACCGGGGTCGGCCAGCCCATCGACATGATCGACCCGCAGCCCGTCGATCAGCCCCTCGGCGTAAAGGCGCAAGATCACCTCATGGCTGGCGGCGAATACCTCCGCCCGCCCGGCATTGAGCGCCGCGAGGCCGGCGATATCGAAAAAGCGGCGCCAGTTGATCAGGTCGCCGCCGGTGCGCCACCAGGCCAGGCGGAAATTCTGGCGTTCCAGCAGGTTATGCAGCCGGGCGCGGCCCTGGGGGGTGGTGGCGTTGTGCGCGGCGATCGCGTCGGGGTCGGCGGCCAGCGCCGGCACATCCTGCGGGCGGATCGGGAACAGATGCTCGTGGTAGCGCACCGCCCAGCCATGTCCGGGTTCGTCGACCAGCACCAGGTCGCCGGATTGCAGCACCTCGCCATACGGCGCGCCGAGGAACGGGGCCAGCATGCGGTGGTGCAGCGAGGGGTCGGGCGGAGTCCAGTCGATATCGAAGAACCCGGCATAGGCGCTGGCGCGGCCATGGCGCAGCACATCGAGCCACCACGGATTCTGGTCGCCGCCGACGCCCATATGGTTCGGCACGATATCCACCACCAGCCCCATGTTGTGCGTATGCAGGGCGGCCGCCAGCCGGTGGAAGCCGGGTTCGCCGCCGAGCTCCGGGTTGAGTTGCGATGGGTCGACCACGTCGTAGCCGTGCATCGAGCCGGATTGCGCGGTGAGGATCGGCGAGATGTAGGCGTGGCTGACGCCGAGATCGGCGAGGTAGGGCACCACGGCGGCGGCATCGTCAAAGGTGAATTCGGCATGCAGTTGCAGGCGGTAGGTGGCACGCGGGATCATGATCTGGTCCGCCGGTTGAGGGTGGCGAGCCGGGCGACGACCGGCTGCTGATGCAGCGCCTCAGGCAGCGGCGTGGCGAGGCGGCGGCGCCAGTTGGGATGCTCGTCGATGGTGCCGGGCAGGTTGGGCGCTTCGGTGAGGCCGAGCAGGTCTTCCACCGGTGCGATGGCCAGCGCGCAGGGGGTGGCGGCAATCGTGGCGATGGCGGCGTCCACCGCTGGCTGGGGCTGTTCGGACGGTGGCGGCGGGCCGAAGGCGAGGCCGGCGATGGTGGCGGCCTGCCACAGGCGGGCGGTGTCGGCCTGGCGCTCCGCATGAGCTTCCTGCGTGGCGGCCGGGGCGCCGTGCAACCGCGCCTGCCAGTCCAGGTCGCCACCCTGCCACCAGCCGGCCACCGGCGGCATGTCGTGGGTAGAGGTCATCGCCAGCGCGTCCGGCTGCCAGCATTCCGGTGGGATGAAGGCGCCGTGGTGGTCGCGCTCGAAGGCCAACACCCGCATGCCGAGCACGCTGCGCGCCGCCATCGCCGGACGGAAGCCCTCCGGCACGGTGCCCAGATCCTCGCCGATCACCAGGGCGCCGGCGGCATCGGCCTCGATGGCGATTAACCGCAGCAGATCGTCC
>JBEPTZ010000230.1:0-3553 GCA_041691815.1 Rhodospirillales bacterium
ACATAGACCTCCGCGACCTCGGGAGCCCGGTCGGGAGTAAGCCTGGCCGGCCGCCTCCGCAGCAGGCTCAAGCGGCACGGCCCGAAAGGAAGTCTTCGGCCAGCCCACGGGTGCTGCCTCATGAGCCGCTGCACGTTGCAAAACTCGATTGGGCGGATGTGCATCTGACCGCTCGCGCGCAACGGATCCACGGCGGTTCCATGCCGCTTGATAATTTCGCCGTCGGCGTCGATATCGTAGACGGCGCGATGACATTCCATCAGCTCAACATTGGGATCGGGCAAGGGCGGATTTCCGGCGACATCCAGTTAACCCCTCGGACGGATGGAAGCGTACAAACACGTGCAGACCTCCAGCTTGAGAGAGTAGACGTTTCTCGCCTCATGCGGGCGACTGGCGGCTCCCGGGGCAGCGGGGCCATGAACGGCGCCGTTCATCTGGCGGGCACGGGCCATTCGATCGCAGAGATCCTGGCCAGCGCCGATGGGGCTGCGTCCTTTTGGATGTTAGACGGCAATCTCAGTTCACTGCTCGTTGATCTCGCGGGCTTGCGTCTGGGTAGTGGATTACTTTCCGCGCTAGAAGTCTCGCCCACTACTGGCAATGCTATCGAACTTTGGCCCAGGAGTGCTGGCCAATTTTGGCCCACCCCCGTCCTTGAACCTACGGTCAGCCCGATCGGATCGGGGGGCCTTTCGTGGACTGGAAAGCCAAAGTGGAATTGTTCGAGCAACTCCGTCGGGAGCACGAGTTTGGGATCGGCACGATCGCGGGCGTGGCCGCGAAGTTTGGTGTTCATCGGCGCGTCGTGCGGCGGGCGATCGGCGGCGCGCTGCCACCGGTGCAGCATTACCCACAGCGAACCAAGCCGAAGCTGGGGGCGGTGGCGGAGTTCATCGACAAGGTGCTTGACGAGGACCGTCGCGGGCCGCGCAAGCAGCGCCACACCGCCCGGCGCATTCATCGGCGGATCCTGAGGGAGTTCCCCGACACGGCGGTTGCCGAGTCGACGGTGCGCAACCACGTCCGCGAGCGCAAACGCCAGATGGGACTGGAACGGCGCGAGACGTTTGTGCCGCAAAGTTACAGTTGGGCTCAGGAGGCGCAGGTCGACTGGTATGAGGCCTGGGTCGATCTCGGCGATGAGCGGACCAAGGTGCAGGTGTTCGCGATGCGCTCGATGGCGAGCGGGGCGGCGTTCCACCGGGCTTACCTGCATGCCACGCAGCAGGCCTTCCTCGAGGCGCATGAGCACGCCTTCGCCTATTTCGGCGGCGTATTTAAGCTGCTGCGTTACGATAATCTGGCCAGTGCGGTGCGCAAAATCCTGCGCGGTTACCGGCGCGAAGAGACGGTGCGGTTCATCGCGTTCCGCTCGCATTGGCGGTTTGCCGCGGAATTCTGCACGCCGGGCGAAGGGCACGAGAAGGGTGGCGTCGAGGGCGAGGGCGGCTATTTCCGGCGCAACCATTTGGTACCAGTGCCGAGTGTCGCCGACCTTGATGCGCTGAATGCGCTGCTGCTGAACGGTTGCCGCGAGGACGAGACACGGGTGCTGGATGGCCGCAGGCAATCCATCGGCACCGCGATGTCCGAAGAGCGCGGCCATTTGCTGTCACGCGTAAGCGAAGGCTTCGATCTGGCCGATGTAGTGTTCCCGCTGGTGGACAAGCAGGGCTGCGTGCCGGTGAAGACCAATTTCTACTCGGTGCCGGTTCGTCCCGGCATCCGGGTGGAGGCCAGGGTGTATCCGTTGCACGTCGAGATCTGGCACACCGGGCGCCGGATTGCCCGCCACGAGCGCTGCCACAGCCGCCGCCAGCACGTGCTGGATCTGGAGCATTACCTGGACGTTTTGAGTTACAAGCCCGGCGCCTTTGCTGGGTCCAGGCCGCTCGCGCAGTGGCGCGCGGCGGGTCGCTGGCCCGCCTGCTACGACGAACTGTGGGACCGGCTGCGAGCGCGACACGGCAAGCAGAACGGCACCCGGGCGATGGTGGCGGTGCTGGCTCTGGGACGGGAGTTCGGCCATGACCACCTGTGCACGGCGGTGGCCTCGACGGTATCGCTGGGGGCCTGCGACGTGGCTGCGGTGCGCTACCTGCTGACCGAGGCGGGGCTGCACAAAGCCCGGCCCGAACCGGTCGATGTCGGTATGCTGGCTCGCTACGACCGGCCGCTGCCCACTCTCGCGGATTACGACACGCTGCTCTCGGGTCCCTGCGCGGGGACAGTCTGATGAGCGAGCTTCAGGACCAGGCCGTCCGCCAGCACTGCAAGACGCTGCGGATGCCGACGATCGGCGGCCAGTTTGCCCGACTGGCCGACGCGGCCAGCCGCGAGGGACAGTCCCATGTCGGCTACCTCGAGGCGTTGCTGGTGGCCGAGATGGAGGAACGCGAGAGCCGCGCGATCAGCCGTTTGCTGCATGAGGCGCGGCTACCGCGGATGAAGACGCTGGAGGCGTTCGAGTTCGACCGCTCCGGCGTCTCGGCCGGGCAACTGCGTACGCTGGCAGAGGGCGATTACGTAACCAGGGCTGAACCGATCCTGTTGGTCGGCGAGGCCGGTACGGGAAAGACGCATTTGGCGACGGGACTGTGCGTCGCCGCCTGTCGCCAGCGGCGGCGGGTGCGGTTCACCACGGCGACAGGGCTGATCAACGAACTGGCCGAGGCGGCGCATGCCAACCAACTCAGCCGCGCACTAGGCCGATGGGAGCGGCTCGACCTGATCTGTATAGACGAATTGGGCTACGTTCCTCTTGCCGAAACCGCCTGCGAGTTGATGTTCCAGGTCATTGCCGACCGGGCGGAGAAAGCGGCAGTCATCGTGACGACCAATCTGCCGTTCTCGGAATGGTCGCAGGTGATTCCAAATCCGCGGCTTTGCAAGGCGCTGATCGATCGGCTGACCGACCAGGCGCACATCATCACGACCGGCACCGACTCCTACCGGTTCCGTCGGACAACCGCGCAGCGGAAGGCCATCAAACCGTGACGGGAGGACCCCAAGCAGCGCCGCTGATCTGTTGAGCCCGGCCTCGGCCCGGCTCAACAGATCAAACACCGGGAGGTGGGCCAATATTCGTCAGCACAAGTGGGCCAATATTCATTGTCACAGCCATCAAGGTCCGCAATTCGCTGGACAGCTGGATTTCTGGGCCGCACTCTGCATCGGGTCACCGGTTGGCGATCCTGTTTGCCTCGCCCACGGACCTTATTTACCCGCAGTAATATCCCTTATCACGCCTAGGTGAATTAGTTGGCTGGTGTTTCGGCATTCCAGCGATAGCGGTGCGCTATCGCTATATGTAATTGACAAACAACAACCGCTGCCTGCAGCATCCGCAAGCCGGCTGGGGTGCAGCCCACGGGCACATTGTGTCGTTCCTTGGCAGGCGCCTTCAGAGTAAGGGAGATAAGCATGTTCCATCGTATCGTGTTCGCGATCTCGGGCGTTGGACTTTCCATTGCGCTCAACTTCGGCGCCTTCGCAGCGACCCCGGATGCCAAACCGACGGGTCAAAAGGCCTGCCTCGTGTAGCCGCACA
>JBEPTZ010000231.1:0-3276 GCA_041691815.1 Rhodospirillales bacterium
TCGCGGTGCCGCCGGCCATTATTGGGCTGAGCTTGTGCGGCGGGGCGATAGGCCTGTTGCGGATGGTAAGCCGGCTGCGCCCGAGCAGCCTGTTGCGGATGGTAAGCCGGCTGTGCCCGAGAAGCCTGTTGCGGATGGTAGGCCGGCTGCGCCCGATAAGCCTGCTGCGGTTGGTAGGCCGGCTGCGCCCGATAAGCCTGCTCCGGGTGATACGCCTGCTGCGGGCGATACCCCGACTGCGCGCCGGGCGCCGCCTGCCGGGCATAGGGGGACGGCGCCGGGCGATAAGCCTGGCGCGGCGCTTGTGCAACCGCGCCCTGAGGCTGGCGGAAATTCGACCCGGCGCCCGCCACGCCAGCGAAATTGCTCCGCGGATGTTGAACCCCGGCAGCGGCCATCGGCGCGTTTCCACCGCCCGGCCCACGCAGCGCCGGCATCGCGCCACGGGCCAGCGGGGCGCCGATCGCCGGACCAGGCGCGCCGCGATGCACCAGCGGCTGGCTGCCCGGCACGCCCGGTCTGGCGCGCGCCGCGTCGAACTGCCGGGCCTGGAATGCCGTGGCCGACACATGCCTCCCGGCCATCGCGCCACGCTCATTCTGGCTCGGACGCGCCATCACCCCGCCCCGCCCGCCATTGTAGCTGATCCGGTTGATCGTCGTATTGCGAATAACCGTCCGGCTGTAGACGTTCCTGATCCGCACATCACGGATGTTGTTCACCGAGCGATTGTAGAAGAACGCGCCATTGCGCCAATAACCGCCGTCGTAGCCGTGGCCGAAATAGCCGAAGCCATAGTCGATGCCGCCATAATAGCCAATCTGCGCCCCCCAGTATCCCGCGCTCCAGAGATACGCGCCATCCGACCACCCCCAGTAGCCGGGTGTCCACAACAGCCCGACCGCCGGCGGCAGCACCCACTCCCCAGGCACCCAGAAATAGCCGCCGTCATTCCACGCCCAGTACCCCGGCGTCCAGATATACCCCGGCCCAGGAACCGGCGGCTGCTGGTAGACCGGCAGCGCCGGCGGCGCCACCGCCACCGAGACCCCGACGGCAAACTGCGCGACCGCCGGATGCGGCGCCAGCGACGCCACGCTCAACAGCAACGCCGCGCTCAACGACAACCGCCGGGCGAGATGGGAGAGGCGCATGACACAACGCTCCAACTGGCCCGCAGAGCAAAGGGCGCAAATAATGGCGACATTCCGGGCAGCCGCCACCGCGCAGCTTAAATCTTCGCCATCCGGCAGGGCGGAGCGGCGCTGGCCTGCCGGCAATCGGCGTCCCTGCCCGCCCCGCCCCGGCGCCACCGCCCAAAAAGCATGACCCAAAAAGCATGACCCAAAAAGCATGAGATGACGGCGCTCGCTGCCTGTGATCATATTTGCCCCGGCCACGCCGCACTGGCGCCTTGCCCCACAGCCGGCAGGCCGCTGGCACCGAAACCCCGCACAGGGCCCACACCTTGGCAGCTCAACACCACGTCCGAACGCCCCTACAGCATAGCCACCTCGTGGCGATGGCGCTGCTTCTGGCGCTCGCGGCCTGCCAGCCAGCACCGCCACAGCCCCCGGCCAAGCTGCCGCCGGCCGAGCCGCAAGTCGCGGCCCCCCTGCCGCCGCTGCGGCTGGCATGGTCGTTCACCCAGGCGCCCGAGGCATGCCACGTAACCGCCAGCGCCGGCGCGGTGCGGCTGGAGATCACGGTGAGCGGGCATGACCCGATCGAACTGAAGGTCTCCGGCCTGCCGGCCCTGGCCACCCCCGCCGGACGCCGGGTTGCCTGGGTGTTCAGCGGCGCGGCCGGCCATTGGCGCCTGCTCTCGGCGGCGCGTGCATCGCACGACCTGGTCGCCTATATCGCGCCTGGCGAGCGCTCAGCCGGCCGGGTCCTGGCGCTGCTGAGTGGCGGCATGCTCACGGTCGGCGACGCCCCGCCCGCCCAGCGCCGCCTGCGGCTGCCGGCGTCCGGCGCCGCCGGCCAGACCTGGTTCGACTGCGTCCGCAGCCAGCGCTGAGCCGCGCCATCGCCGCCGCGCCACCCCGTCGCAGTTACAATCTGGCAAACCGGTAATTTTTTTGTTAGCCTGTGTTGTTAACTTATGTACACGCTAGCACCTGATGACCGAGGGTGAAATCACACAAGGTCTGAATCGCGCGACAAAACAAAACGCTGGAGTACAATGCCGTCGCCCGCCGGCAGGCATCCCGCTCCAGCCGCCACCGTTCGGGGATCTCATGGCCCGCTTTCGCCCGCGCTTTCCTCGCCTGCTGGCGCGATGCGCCGTCATCGCGCTGGCGGTTGCCCTGCTGGCCGGGATATGGCTCGCCGCCGCCGCCCTGGAAGTCCGCAATACCATCGCCCGCACCGCCGGTGAAACCACGGCGCTGGCCCACGCCGTCGCCGACGCCATGGGCCGCACCACCGACCGTTTCCTGGCGCTGACGCCAAGCTTCGCCGCCGCCGACCTGGCGCCCGGCGCACGGATGCGCAGCACCACCGAACTGCTGCGGGTGCAAGCCGCGTTCGACGCGGCCAGCGCGGTGTTCCTGGTCGATGCCTCGGGCAACCTCGTCGCCGCCTCGTCGCCGTTGCCGGCCGGCCGGCTGGATGTCGCCGCATCAGACTGGTTCCGGGCCGGCATGCGAAGCGCGCACGACACGGTTTCGGCCACCCTGGTGGAAACCCCGTGGCTGCGGCCGGGGCCGGGCATCGTGCTGACCCGAGTGCTGACCAGGGCCGACGGCACCCCGCTCGGCCTGATCGGCGCCCTGCTGCCGGCGCAGCCGCCGCTCGACCAGCCGACGCCAGCCTCGGTCATGCCAGCCTGGGCGGTGCCGGCCTGGGCGCCGGCCGGTACCGTGATCGCCATGACCACCGAGACCGGCCAGCCGGTCGCCACCACCACCAGCGGCGCCGCCGACCCGTCCGGCGACGCCGGCATCGAGCAGGCATGGGCCAGCCCTGCCCTGCTCGCCTTCGCCGGACGGCTCGACACCCCGCCGGTGGTGAGCGCGTCGGCGCCGGTGCGGCACACCAACCTGCGGGTCATCGCCCAACTGCCGCGCGATGCGGCGCTGTTGCGCGCCTGGCCGGCGAGCCGGTTCCGCCTGGGCGTGCTCGGCGGCGTCGAATTGCTGCTGCTGGCCGCCGGGCTGCTGCTGGCCATCCCGCGCGCACGCCCCGCCTCGCCTGCCGCCGAACCGCTATTCGGCACCGACTGGGCGTTCGAGCTGGATGCGCATGGCCGGCTCGCCGGCATCTCCGGCACCG
>JBEPTZ010000232.1:0-3252 GCA_041691815.1 Rhodospirillales bacterium
CCAACGCGGGTGGGGTGGCCACTCCGGAGTCTCCACCCCACCGCTGTTGCAAGGCGGATGAAAGTTTTTTGCGCGCTTTTTTTCAAAAAAGCGCTGCTTCCCTTTCGATAAACCCGCCGCCCAGCACCCGATCCCCATCGTAGAACACGCAAGCCTGCCCGGGTGCGGCGCGGCTCGGGGTGGCGAGGTGCACCAGGGCGCCGTCCGCGGTGGGCGTTACCTCGGCGGGGTGCGGCGCCTCGCGGGCGCGCAGCTTGACGGTGCAGGCGCGGGCGGCGGGCGGCACCAGCCAGTTGACCTCGCGCAGCCGGACTTCCTGGCGTCCGCCGCTGGCTGGGCCGACCACGACGCGGCGGTGGGCGGGGTCCAGTGCGACCACCACGCGGTGGCCGTTCTGGGCGGTGCCGAGGCGCCTGGCCTGGCCGACGGTGAAGCGGCCGATGCCGTCGTGCTGGCCGAGCACGGCGCCGTCCTCGGTGACGATTTCGCCGGGGGTCAGCGCTTCCGGCCGCAGCTTGCCGAGTACGTCGGTGTAGTTGCCGGTGGGCACGAAGCAGAGGTCCTGGCTGTCCGGCTTGGCGGCGACGCGCAGGCCCAGGCGCTCGGCGGCGGCGCGGACGGTGGCCTTGTCGGGCAGGGCGCCGAGCGGGAACATGCTGCGCTCCAGCTGCGCCGCGGTGGTGGCGAACAGGAACCAGCTCTGGTCGCGGGCCGGGTCGGCGGCGCGGTGCAGCTCGGCGCCATCCGGGCCGTCGATGCGCTGCACGTAATGGCCGGTGGCCAGCCGCTCGCAGCCGAGATCGCCGGCGAGCGCGATCAGGTCGGTGAATTTCACGCTCTGGTTGCAGCGCACGCAGGGCACCGGGGTTTCGCCGGCGGCGTAGCTGTTGGCGAAATCCTCCATCACCGCGGCGCGGAAGCGGGCTTCGGCGTCGATCACGTAGTGCGGGATGCCGAGATGGTCGGCGACGCGGCGGGCGTCGTGGATGTCCTGCCCGGCGCAGCAGGCGTGCTTGCGGCCGGTGGCGGCACCGTGGTCGTAGAGTTGCAGGGTGACGCCGATCACCTCATGCCCGGCCTCGGCGAGCAGGCCGGCGACGGCGCTGCTGTCGACACCGCCGGACATTGCCACCAGGATACGCATCGGGCTATCCCCCCATCATGTTGCGGCTGCCGGCGGGCAGGCGCACCTCGAGGCCGTCCAGCGCCTCGGTCATCACGATCTGGCAGCCGAGGCGGGAGGTTTTTTCCAGGCCGAAGGCGAGGTCGAGCATGTCTTCCTCGTCCTCGGTGGCGTTGCTGAGTTTCTTGTACCAACTGGGGTCGACGATGACATGGCAGGTGGAGCAGGCCAGCGAGCCTTCGCAGGCGCCCTCGAGGTCGATGCCGTGCATATGCGCGATCTCCAGCACCGAGAGGCCGAGTGGGGCGTCCACTTCGCGGCGGCCGCCTTTGGGGTCGATAAAGATCATCTTAGGCATCGGTGGATTCAGGCCTCGGTTGCTGCGGGGGACGCCGCCGCGTGGGCGCGGGCGAGTAGGTCGGCGGCGGTGTCGATCTCGGCCGCCGAGGTAAAGCGTCCGATCCCGACACGCAAGGTGCGGGCGGCCGCATCGGCGCTCAGCCCCAGCGCGCGCAGCACATAGGATGGCTCGATCGCCGCAGACGAGCAGGCCGAGCCGGTGGAGACGCAGAGGTCCGGCGCGCGGCGCATCAGTTCGGCGGCGGTGGCGGCAGGGAAGGTGAGGTTGAGGTTGCCGGCGATGCGGTGTGCGCGGCTGGCATTGACCACGAGGCCGGGCAGCGCGGCGGTCAGCCGGTGCAGCAACCGGTCGCGCAAGGTGGCGATGCGGGCGGCGTCCTCGGCCATCTCGGCGGCGGCGAGCCGGCAGGCCTCGCCAAGGCCGATCACCAGCGGCGCCGGCAGGGTGCCGGAGCGCAGGCCGCGCTCCTGCCCGCCGCCGGAGAACAGCGGCACCAGGCGAACGCGGGGGCGGCGGCGGACGTAGAGCGCGCCGACCCCCTTGGGGCCATACAGCTTGTGGCCGCTGACCGACAGCAGGTCGACGCCCTGGCCCGCAACGTCGAGCGGGATTTTGCCGGCGGCCTGCGCGGCGTCGGTATGGAACAGCGCGCCGGCGGCGCGGGCGATGGCGGCCAGGGTGGCGATATCCTGGATCACCCCGGTCTCGTTGTTGACCGCCATGACGCTGACCAGCAGCGTCGGCACTTCCAGCGCGGCGCGCAGGGCCTCAGGGTCGAGCAGCCCATCGGCGCCGACCGGTAGGAATACCGGCTCGAAGCCCTCCTCGGCGAGGTCGGCGACCGATTCCAGCACGCATTTATGCTCGGTAGCGACGGTGACGATGCGGCGACGGGCATTACCCATGCGGGCGGCGAAGCGGGCGGCGCCCTTGATGGCGATGTTGTTGCTCTCGGTGGCGCCGGAGGTCAGCACGATCTCGCGCGGCTCGGCGCCGATCAGGGCCGCGACCTGGGCGCGGGCGGCCTCCACCGCAGCCTCGGCGGTGCGGCCCATGACGTGCTCGACGCTGTGCGGATTGCCGAACGACTCGCTGAACCACGGCAGCATGATCGCCAGCACGCGCGGGTCGCAGCATGTGGTGGCCTGGTTGTCCAGGTAGATCGGGCGGTTTGGGCGATCACTCATGGCGGCAATATGGGGTCAGGCGGCATGGCGCGACAGGCGCCTGGCCATGCCCTGGTATGCGGTTATGAAGGCGGCGATGTCGGCCTCGGTGGTGTTCCACGGCAGCGAGACGCGGATCGCCTCGCCGGCCAGGGTGCCGAGGCCCATCGCATCGAGAACATGGCTGCGCGCCACCTTGCCGGAGGAGCAGGCGGCACCGGCCGAGACGCAGATGCCGGCGAGGTCGAGCGCGATCACCTGGGTCTGCGCCGCGACTCCGGGCAAGGCGAGGCAGGTGGTGTTGGGCAGCCGGGCCGCGCCGGCGCCGATCACCCGCGCGCCGACGGCGATGGCGGCCTGCTCGGCGGCATCGCGCAGCGGGGCCAGGTCGGGGGTGGTGCAGCAAGCGGCGGCGGCGAATCCGGCGATTGCCGGCAGGCCGTGGGTGCCGCCGCGGCGCCCGCGCTCCTGCCCGCCGCCGCGGATCAGCGGCGCCAGCGCCAGATCGCCGGCCAGCAGCAGCGCGCCGGCGCCGACCGGGCCGCCGAGCTTGTGGCCGGAAAGTGCCAGGCTGTCGGCGTCGAGCGCCCGCAGGTCTGTCT
>JBEPTZ010000233.1:0-3147 GCA_041691815.1 Rhodospirillales bacterium
TGTTTCGTACAACTTTCCAAACGGCTGAGCAAGGTGGGTAAGCAGGAAAAACTTTGTCTGGGCCTTCGGCCGGGGTGCCGGCTATGGCTCGGAGCGGTGGGTGGGGTCGCGATCCTGGGGGTGTTTCGTGGTGAGCGGGAAGGTCGGCAGCCAGGATTCGCGGCGGATGGTCCAGAGTTCGTAGGTTGGGGTCAGCTGGTCTGGGGCATCGAGCGAGCCGAGGTTGATCTCGATTTCGTCGGCGCCGCGGCCGAACACGGTGGAGCCGCAGTCTGGGCAGAAATGCCGGCCGGCATAGGCGGTTGTGTTGCCCTCGATGGTGACGGCGTGCTGCGGGAAGATCGCCGAGGCGTGGAACAGGGCGCCGTGGTGCTTGCGGCAGTCGATGCAGTGGCAGATGCCGACGCGGTACGGGTTGCCGGTGGCGGTGATGCGGATTTTGCCGCAGAGGCAACCGCCGGTGAACTGGGGCATGGGGGAGTCCTTTCTCGGGTGCTGGCGCCTCCGGTTCAGGCTATCGCGCCGAGGCACCATGTACGAATTCCAGGACTGCTCTACCATCTCGAGGGTCCGTTTTGTCCCAAGGCTGACGTTGGCGTCATTTGCCATTACGCTTCGGATGGCAGTCACGGAGCAACGCGATGATCCCCGTTTCGGGACTTTATGAAAGCCATCTCACCGTCGCCAATCTGGACCGTTCCATCGCCTTTTACCGCGATGTTGTGGGGCTGGAATTGACCCATGTCGTGCCAACGCGGCAGGCCGCGTTCTTTGGGGTCGGTGGGCGCGAGCGGTCCATGCTTGGCCTGTGGAGCATCCACAACTCGCCCGCGCCCCTGTGGTTGCATGGTCTCGGCACATCCACCGGGGGCTGACGGCCGTCGTCAGGCCATTTGAACTGCGGTCGCGGCTTTACGGATCACATCGATGACGACGGCGGGCTGGGAGAGCATCGGCACATGGCTGCTTGCCACTTCAGTGACAGTGGCCTGCATGCGCTTCGAAACCCAGCGCTGAAGATCAGGATGCACGGTGTGGTCCTTGGTAGCCAACACGTACCAGCTCGGCTTCGACTTCCAGGCAACACGATCGGCGGTCAGCTTCTGCTGATGAAACAGATCGAAGACGGGTGCATAATGGGTAGCCCAAACGAGCTTCTGGTCCGCTTCGGAGAGATCGCCGGCGAAGAACTCGGTGCCGTTTGGCAGCATCCAGGCGCGCCCGTCGGCGACCTCGACCCGTGTGAAGATGTCCGATGGATATTTTTCGAGCTGGTCCTGCACGGTTTCGCCGGCATCGGGAGCGACCGCGGCGATGTAGACCAGGCCAACCACGCGCTCATCGACACCAGCAGCCGTGATCGTGGCACCGCCGTAGGAATGGCCAACGAGGATGACGGGGCTGCCGACGCGATTGAGCGTGCGCTTGACCGTCGCAACGTCCTCTTCGAAGGAGTCCAGGCCATATTGGACCGCGATGACCTCGTGCCCGTCCGCCTGCAGTGCCGGAATCACTTTGCTGAAGCACGAGCCGTCGGCCCAGACGCCGTGACAGAATACAATGGTAGCTTTTGAGGTTGCAGACATCTCTCTTTCTCCTTGTTTGATCTCACTGCGAACGTAAATCGCCTTCTATTGGCGGCAATTGTTGAATTCCGCTGAGAACTGACCCAGGAGCATTGCAGTGTGTCGCTGAGAAGCGACCCAAGGTCTGGCCGTTTTCCTTGCCATTGGGTAACCGCAGTTGAACTGCTGCGATCGGGCGGGGATATACGGACGGGGCCAAAGGCGCGAGGGACGTTTTTTTGCTTCTTTTTGTTCACAAAAAGAAGACTTCGCTTTCCTGCTGGCGCCATGCGGGGCAGGACGGCGGGTCCGCAGGTGAGGCCAGCGTGGTGATCCCGTTGCGGATCGTTTGACAGCCGAGGTCGCGCGGATATTGTGACGTTGCCAGCGAGGCAGTTCGGGACGGGCGGGGCGATGACACAGATTACGGCGACGGTTGATTTCGCGGCGCGCGGCAAGCAGATCGGCTGGTTGCGGGTGCCGCATTCGGTGACGCGCAGTGCGTATGGGGTGATTCCGGTTCCGGTGGCGGTTTTCAACAATGGCGAGGGGCCGCGGATTCTGCTGACCGGGGGGACGCATGGCGACGAGTATGAGGGCCAGGTGGTGCTTACCCGGTTGGTGCGGCAGTTGCAGGCCGAGGATATCAGGGGTCGGTTGATCGTGATTCCGTCGCTGAACACGCCGGCGGCGATGGCCGGGGCGCGGGTCAGTCCGCTCGATGACGGCAATCTGAACCGGGCGTTTCCGGGTGATCCGGATGGTGGGCCGACCTGGAAGATTGCCGATTATGTGCAGAACCATCTGGTGCCGATGGTCGAGGTGGTCGGCGATTTTCATTGCGGCGGGTCGAGCCTGGCGTATCGGCCGCATGCCAGCACGCATTTTGCCCCGGACAGCACGCCGGAGGTGAAGCAGCGCAGCCTGGCGGCGGTGAAGGCGCTGGGGCTGGCGCATGTGATGGTGTTCGAGACCGCCAGCGGCGGTGGCGGCATGTCGACCGCGACCAGGCAGCACGGCAGGATTTATCTCAACGGCGAATATGGCGGCACCGGCGCGCTGACCCAGGAGGGCATCGCGCTGGTGGATGGCGCGGTGCGGCGGCTGCTGGGGTTCTTTGGCGCCACCGACGCCGTGCCCGACGCGCTGCCGGCGCCGAAGGTGATGCATGTGTTCGGGCCGCGCGCCTATGTCTATGCGCCGGATGCCGGGGTGTTCGTGCCGGCGGTGCGGCTGGGCGATGCGGTTGCCGAGGGCGATCTGTGCGGCGAGTTGCTGTTTCCGGAGAATCCGGGGCGCGCGCCGATTCCGCTGTATTTCGAGGCGGCCGGAGATGTGGTCTGCCAGCGGCATCCGGCGCGGACCGAGCGCGGCGATTGCCTGGCGCATCTGGCCCGGCCGGTGGCCTGAACGACCAGCCACCGGCCGCCGTATGGTGCGAGGCTGGGCGGAGCAAAAAAGGGTTCTTTTTTGAAAAAAAGAACCAAAAAACTTCCATCCGGGGCTTCGCCCGCGCTCGCACCATGATGCCCGCGCATGAAGCCGCGCAGCGCGGATGAAAAGTTTTTTTGCTTCTTTTTGT
>JBEPTZ010000234.1:0-3131 GCA_041691815.1 Rhodospirillales bacterium
CCCTCCCATGTGGGGGGTGGTGCCCCACTCCGCCCCCCCCCCCCCCACCGCTGTTGCAAGGCGGATGAAAGAGCTTCTTTGTTTTCAAACAAAGAAGACCTTCCTTCACCTTGCCAGCAACGCCACCCGCACCCGCCGCGCCGCCAGCGTGGGCGCCGCCAGCAGCCCGTGCGCCCGAGCCAGCGCGTCCACCTGGTCATCCTTGCGCCCCTGCGGAAACTCCCTGAGTTCCTCAAGAAACGCCTCGTTCCACGCCCCGCGCAGCAGGCTCACATTGCCCGCCTCCACCTGGGCCGCCACCGGCGTCGCCCGCGTCAGCTTGGCGCCGGTCTCCGGCGACGCCACCACCCGATGCCCGGCCAGCAGCCCCTGCAGCCAGGCCACCTGCACCTTGCCGGCCTGTCCTGGGTCCTGCGGCAGCCCCACCGGCACCGACACGCCATCCTGCTGCGCCGTCGCCAATATCGCCGCCGCCACCTCGTGCGGCCCGCCGCGCAGCCGCGCCACGTCCAGCACGAATATCCGCCCGTCGCCGTCGCGCGCCAGCTTCACGCCGACGGTCCAGTCCGGATCGCGCCCCTCCGCCGCCGCCGTCGCCGCCAAATCCCACGCCCGCACCGGCCGCAGCCCCGCCGGCGCCGC
Organism: Rhodospirillales bacterium; assembly: GCA_041691815.1. Lineage (GTDB taxonomy): Bacteria > Pseudomonadota > Alphaproteobacteria > Acetobacterales > Acetobacteraceae > 70-18. Next base: position 643 of record JBEPTZ010000234.1, read on the forward strand.
CTCCACCACGCCAATCCGATGCGCCGGAAACAGCAGCCCCTCCGGCGAGGTCGGCGCCTGCTGATACAGCGCCTGCCACACCCGGCTGCCCACCGTCTCCCGCTTGCGCGCCAACGCCTCGGCATTCTCCCATTTCGGCCACAGCGCCTCGCCGGGCGCACGCTTCAGCGCATCCCCCGCCTCGGCCAGCGCCGGAAACTTCAGCACCTTCCAGGCATCCCCGGCCGCCAGCAGCCGCCCGCCCAGATCGTCCTGATGCCAGCGAGTCATCACCAGCACAATCCGCCCGCCCGGCTTCAGCCGCGTCACCAGTTCCGAGCGATACCAGTCCCACAGCCGCTCCCGCGCCTGCGCGCTGTCCGCCTCGGCGTGGCTCTTGATCGGGTCATCGATCAGCACCAGGTCGGCCCGCCGCCCGGTCATCGGCCCGTCCACCCCGGTGGCGAAATACTCGCCGCCCGCGGTGGTGCGAAACCGATGCGCCGCGTGGCTGTCCTTCGCCAGCCCATACCCCAGCGCCTCGGCATGCTCGGCCACCAGGTTGCGCAGCGACCGCCCGAAATGCGCCGCCAGCTCGGCGGTATGGCTCGCCGCGATCACCGCGCTCTGCGGATGCCGCGAGAACCACCAGGCCGGAAACAGCAGCGAGGCATAGGTAGATTTGGCGCTCCCCGGCGGCATCAGCACGATCAGCCGGTCGGCGCCACGCTCGGCCGCCAACCCCTGCAGCGCCCGCAGCAGATAGCGGTGATGCCGCTCCGGCTGCTGCCCCAGCGGTTTCAGCACCTGCCGACACCATGGCAACAGCGTCATTGGCGGCGCAGTGCGTGGCATCGGCCCTCCGTCGGCGGCAACAAAAAGGCGGCGTGTGGGTTGCCCGCACACGCCGCCGATGATGCAGTGATCTATAGGGTTTTCTGGGGCGGATGGGAAGGAAAAAATACCGTCTCAGGCAAAAATTCCTGATTCGGTGATTCCCCCGCCCCCCGGCCGCCGGATGTGTGGCGAAAAATCCTAGCCGCCGCCCTGCCCCGTGCCACATTCCCGCCATATTGAAATGGCGTCAAATCAATCACCTACCTCGCCAATCGAAGGCAGCATCTGCAAACCCGCCACAGTCATGCCACGATTGGCCACAGCATCATTTGCCATCGGACAAGGATTGTGGTTGATCTCCCCCCCGGATCACGGCTGAATGACGCTGATTGCAGCGCCTGGATGCCGCTCCGCATTGGCTCGCGTCGATATATTACGGCGGATACAATGTCTAGTCTATACCGCCGCAGGGTTTAGTTAGACCGACGCCGCCATGATTGTCGGGATGGAGAATAGAATGAGCTACCGCGCCAGAATGGCACTACCGGGTGCCGCCTTGTCTTTGCTGCTCCTGGCAGCCGCCAACCCGCATGCCGCCCGCGCCGCCACGCCGCACCACACCGTCCGCAAGCCCACACACCACCTCATCCGCCACACCCCGCACCAGGCCCGCCAGCACACCGCCAACCCCAACCCCGCCCCGATCTGGTCCGACGCCTCCGGCAGCTGGCGGCAGACCGGCATCGCCTCCTGGTATGGTGGCAAGCACTGGCAGGGCAAGCGCACCAGCAGCGGCGACCGCTACGACGAGAACGACCTCACCGCCGCCCATGCCACCCTGCCGCTGGGCAGCAAGGTGCGGGTCACCGTTGTCGACACCGGCCGCAGCGTTGTCGTCACCATCAACGACCGCCCGGGCACCCGCCGCCGCGTCATCGACCTGTCGCGCGCCGCCGCCGCCCAACTCGGCATCCTCAGCCGCGGCGTCGCCACCGTCATGCTCCTGAAGGACTGACGCGGGCTGAAGGACTGAGCCGCCCCCTCCCATTCCCCGCCGTCTGCTGCTACCAATGCCACGCTGCGGCATAGCGGGCGGAGGACGGGCATGATCGGCGATGGATGCTTCCCTGCCGGCACCCCGGTCGATGTGCAGACCGCGGCCGGCCCCCAGCAGCGCGCCATCGAATCGCTGCAGCCCGGCGAAACCCTGATCACCGCCAGCGGCCCGATGCAGCTGCGGGCGATCGAGCCGCGCGAATCGCCGCCCGCCCCGGGTGCCGCCATCCGCCTGCTGCCCGGCGCGTTTGGCCCCGGCCAGCCCGGCCAGGAGCTGCTGGTCACCTCGGAGCAGTTGCTGCTGATCCGCGACGCGGCGCTGCCGGACGGCGTGCTGGCTCCGGCCGGCGCGCTGGTCAACGGCCGCAGCATCCAGCGCATCGCCCGGCCGCCGGGGCTCGCCTGGTTCGGCATCGCGCTGGAGGCGCATGGCATGCCGCTGGTCGCCAATCTGCCGGCCGGCTGCCTGCGCGACCCCGGCCAGCCGCTCTCGGCCCGGCTGCTGCCGACCGGCCCCGGCCTGTTCGCGCTGCGCGGCCGGCTCAGCCGCATCGCCGCCGCCGAACCACCGCCGCCGCCCGCGCCGCCCCCCGCCCCGGCTGCCGCGCCCCCGGCGG
>JBEPTZ010000235.1:0-3059 GCA_041691815.1 Rhodospirillales bacterium
TAACCGTCGATTTCGCCAGAACTGCAACTCCGCCGCGTTTTCACACGGTCTGCAAGACTTCCGGAACGGACACTTGCCTTCGTGCCGCGCTATAGAGCGTTCAAGCCTTTCGGCGTTTTGGGACGGAGTGTCCCAGTATCGGGCCCACGACGCGATCTCGAAGCTCGCCTGATGCTTGCCCGCGACCGCGATGCTGGCGTGACCATCGGTCCAGCGCATGTCTTGCTCGGGCGCGTGCCAGCCTGCCGCGAGCGCTGGCGAGTCGAGCGGGATCAAGCTGCCATCCAGTTCGAGCCGCAGGACGCCGATGCCGAGCAGGCGCGCGTCCTGCGAAGATGGGTCAGTATGTGCCGGCGTCCAGACGCGGCTGACGAGGGCGAGGTTGGAGGTGCCTGCCGGGATGTCCACCAGGCATTTCGTGCCGACGATGCTGATATTGAGCCGACGACGAGCCACAATCACCTGTAGATCCGGATCGCCGGTTAAGCAGTGCCCTAGCGCCGCTGCGCGCGTGAGAAGGCGGTCTCGCGCGGCGGTGAGGAAGGGGCCATCGAGGACCAACTCGGCGCAGGCCTCGGCCTGCCAGACTCCGCGAGCAAATTCTGGGTCGAGTTGTGCCACCTTGCCGCCATTGGCGAAGGCCGCGCGGTTGCCGGTATCGAGATAGCTCTCGGCTGCCAGCCCCTCAGCCATCAGCACATCGTGCGCCGGGAGCTCGACGTGCCAGTAGGTAACCTCTGCCACCCGCTCCTGCGCGATGGTGGTGCCGTTCACCAAATAACGCACGGGGATGAGCCGACCGTCGAACAGCACGGCATGGTCGGGCGAGAGGAGCAGGTCGCGGTGTGGTATGTCGGGCGCGAAGGCGCCGGCGGTGATCCGCACCGGCCAGACATCCCATGGTCGAGGGTGGCGCCGGCAGTCGACCCGGCGATAGCCGATCCAGGTCACCGAGGCGACGCCACCGAAGGCTGAGCGCACGCAGTCACCGAGCCGCAGAGCCTCCACCGGGACTTCACCTGCTTCCGTCAGGATTCGGGTCCCGCTTGCATAGCATGCCACCGCATCGAGGGCGGCCAGCGCCACGGCGGTATTGGCCTGCACCAAGCCGGCGCCCATATGGTCGGTCGGCTCGCCGAATTTATAGGCGCTCCGTTCCAGCAAGGAATCAAGCGAGCCTGGCTGACCGACGAGACCGGAGTCTTCCTGCAACACTAGGGCGGCGACGGCGGCAACCGCAGGTGCTGCTGCTGAGGTGCCGAAGAACGGCGATAGCCCTGTGGGGTCAAGCGGCAGGCTGGTCGGCCCGCCATCCGGGCCGGTGATATCCGGCTTGAAGGCATCGGCGCCGATCGACGAGTCGGACTCTGTCTGGATCGGCAGCGAACCGCCGACCGAGGAGACCAATGGTGGCGTTGCCAGGATGTTCATCGAGGCGACGCTCAGCACCGCCGGATCAGCCTGGTGGCCATAGATCGGTATGCCGAAGTTGCGGTTATTGCCGGCGGCGGAGATGAAGACCACGCCGGCGGCAACCGCGCTGTTGATCGCCTGCTGAACGGCGCCGGTGGGAGTATCAATCGTCGGGTCGAAGCCTTCGTCATCGACAATGATTTGCGCCCCAGCCGTCCTCAGCGACTGGACGCCGAGGACAAAGTCGGCCGGCGTAAGAGAAGCATAGAAGGCAATTGCGGCGCCAGGCGCTATATCATGGACTATGTCGGCCATCGCCTGGCCTTCATGTATGCCGGCGCCGTCATTGAGGATGGTGACAGCGGCGCCGAGCAGCGGCGAGCCCGCAGCGATGGTGCCGAAGCTGTCCGAGATGATGCCGATGGTAATGGCCTGGGTGATGCCGCCCCTGGTGTAGCTGCTACCATCGACGCCAAATGCGAGCCGCGCATTCGGCCCATTGACCGCGAGATCGACCGGATTGCCCTGTTCCAGAGTCAAGATGGTGTTGGCGCCGTTGTCGCTGGTGGAAACCTGGAAAAAATCGTCGGACAGATCGCGAGCCGCGGTCGGGCCGTTGATAGTCAGCTGCCGCAGCGCGGCCACCTGGGTGGTGACCGTGGTACCAGTGGTCTCCGTTAGCAGCAACGCCTGGCTGCCGTTGCTGGTGCCGATCGTTGCCGAGACCACGGCGTTCCCGTTGGCGAGGTTGGTGTTTAGCAGGACGATCCGGTCGCCCACGGCCAGCCCGTTGATCGGCACGCTGCCGATCGGGTTGCCTACGGCGTAGTTGAGCGCGAGGGTAGCAGTACCGTCGAAGGTGATCGCGCCGCTGCCGGCAGCGCCCCGCGCGTCGAGTTGTAAGGTGCCGGATTGGAGAATGATGCCGCCGGTGAAGCTGTTGGCGGTGGTGAGGTCGACCACGCCGGCGCCGTTGACCAGCAGCGCGCCCGAGCCAGGATCGTGATAGGAATTGGCGGGGTCGGAGCCGGACTGGTCGCTGATCTGGTCGCCGATGGTCAGTGTCTGGCCGCTGAGCGGCGCGAGGTCGAGCGTCTGGTTGCCCATCAGGAAGATGCCGGTGCCGTAGCCCTGGCCGGCGGTACCGGCGGTGGCGTCGGCTGCGCCACCACTGCCGGCGCTCCCTCCCGCGCCGCCGATAGCTTGGCCGCCGCTGAGCGTGCCCCCTTCGATGGTCAGCGAGGCCCCTTGGGCCACGAAGATGTCGCCGCCGGCGCCGAGGCCACCACCGCCCCCGCCTCCGGCACCGCCGGTGCCGCCGGCGGCGGCGGTGCCGCCATTGCCGCCACGCCCGCTGGAGCCGCCATGGCCGCCGGTGCCATACGTGCCGCCGGTTCCGGCTAGGCCGGTCTGGCCGGGCAAGCCCGCGAGGCCATGGTCGCCGGCATCCCCGTCCCAGCCGTTGGCGCCATCGCCACCAATACCCCCGCCGAACACGCTGCCCCCGCCGGCGCCACCGTCACCGCCGGCCCCGCCGGCCCCGCCGGCTCCGGCGGCTCCGCTGGCCCCGGCGGCACCGCCATTGCCGGGAACGGCCGTGACTGATTCCCTGTCGCGCGTATCAGCACGCCCGCTGGAGCCGCCAT
>JBEPTZ010000236.1:0-2978 GCA_041691815.1 Rhodospirillales bacterium
TCTCCGGGCCAAGCGCCCCGATTTCCGGGGGCGCGTGTCGCTTGAAGCGCGTCAGCCGCGCTAATACCGCGTCTTCAATCGGTCGCGCTGGCTTCATGGCAACTCCCTACCATGCCGGCTTTTTCCCCGCTGGACAACATCTTCTCGCCGCATCCATTTACGAAAGATTGACCGGCATGATCACGTAAAGAAAATTTTCGCCGCCTTGCACCACCTCCCGCTGGTCCCCGCCAGTGTCTCCAAGCTCTCGGTGTTCCAAGGCGGATGAAAAAGTTCTTTTTTTCAAAAAAGAGCTGCTTCCTCCCTCCTGACTTGCGCAATACCCCGGACCGCATAAGCTTCGCTGATGACATGGTCGATCCTGGTTCGCGACCCCGCCACCGGTGCGCTCGGCGCCGCGGTCGCCTCGCGTTATTTCGCGGTCGGTGCCGTCTGCATTACGGTGGAGGGCGGGGTCGGCGCGATGTCCACCCAGGCGCTGGTCAATCCGCTGCATACCCGCACTGCGATGCCGCGGTTGCGCGCCTGTGAAGCGCCGCAGGCGATCGTCGATGCGCTGCTGCTTGGCGATCCCGGCCGGTTGCAGCGGCAGGTGCATATTCTCGACGCCCAGGGCCGGCTCGCCCAGCATAGCGGGCCGGACTGCGTCGACTGGGCCGGCATGGTGAAGGGCGCGAACGTCTCGGTGGCCGGCAACATGCTGGCCGGGCCGCAGGTGGTGCGCGCGACGCTGGAGGCGTTCAACGCCGCCACCGGCAGCCTCGCCGAACGCCTGCTGACCGCGATGGAAGCCGGCGAAGCGGCTGGCGGCGACAAGCGCGGCAAGCAATCGGCGGCCTTGCAGGTCGCCTCCGCCGACCCCTATCCCGACCTTGACATTCGCGCCGATGACCACCCGGACCCGCTGGCCGAGTTGCGCCGCCTGCACCGGCTGAGCCTGGTGCGCCATGCGGTATTGCGGCGCCACATGCCGGGGTCCGCGCATCCCTGGGGCACCATCGACCGCGCCATCACCGAGGCCGACGTCGCCGCGAACGGCCAACCGCTGCCCTGAGTATCCCCTCTCCCTGAATATCAACGGAGACCCCGCATGCGCCGCCTCCTGCTTACCGCCGCCGGCCTGCTCGCCCTCGCCCCACTCGCCATGGTCCCGTTCGCCCTGGCCCCAATCACCGCACACGCCCAATCCGCCACCGCCCAGAGCACGCTGCGGATCGGTCTGCGCGAGGACCCGGATGTGCTCGACCCGACGCTCGGCTCCTCCTATGTCGGCCGCATCGTCTATGCCGGCATGTGCGACAAGCTGTTCGACCTCGATGCCAAGCTGAACATCGTGCCGCAGCTCGCCACCGGCTTCCGCTACGAGGACCCCACCCACCTGGTCATCACGCTGCGTCCCGGCGTCACCTTCCAGAATGGCGAGAAGATGGACGCCGAGGCGGTGAAAACCTCGCTGCTGCGCCATCTGACCCTGAAGCGCAGCATGCGGGTGGGCGAAATCAACGCGATCAAGGAGATCGAGATCATCGACCCGGCGACGATCCGCCTGGTGCTGAAGCAGCCGGCGGCCCAGCTGCTCTCCCAGCTGACCGACCGCGCCGGCATCATCATGGCGCCCGGCGCACTGGCCAAGGAGGGCGATAATTTCGGCCAGCACCCGGTCTGCGCCGGCCCCTATGCGTTCGCCGAGCGGGTCGCCCAGGACCATATCCTGCTGAAGCGCTACCACGGCTACTGGAACGACAAGGACCAGCATTTCGAGCAGGTGATCTATCTGCCGATCGTCAACTCATCAGTCACGCTGGCGAATTTGCGGGCCGGCAGCCTCGACCTGGCCGAATACGTCACCCCCTCCGACATCCCGGCGGTGAAGGCCGACCCTAAACTGAAGCTGATGATCAGCGACGGCCTCGGCTACACCGGCATCAACATCAACGTGAACAACGGCCCCGCCGCCAAAACGCTGCTCGGCGAGAACCCGCTGGTGCGCCGCGCGTTCGAGCTGGCGATCGACCGCAAGGCGCTGCTGCAAGTGGTCTATAATGGCATGTTCACCCCCACCGCCCAGGCCAACCCGCCGAGTTCGCCGTTCTTCGTGCCGGCAGTGCAGCCGCCGGCGCGCGACGTGGCCGCCGCCAAGGCGCTGCTGGAGCAGGCCGGGGTGGCCGGGCGGGTGCCGGTGGAACTGACGGTATCGAACAGCCCGGCGCTGCTGCAGGCCGCCGAGGTGATCCAGTCGATGACCGCCGAGGCCGGGTTCGACGTGAAGATCAGGGCGATGGAGTTTGCCTCGTCGTTGCAGGCCGGCTATTCCGGCAATTTCCAGGCCTACATGATCGGCTGGTCCGGGCGGGCCGATGCCGATGGCAATATGTGGGCGCTGATGCACACCGGCGGCACGTTCAATTACGGCCACCACAGCAACCCGGCGCTCGACAAGCTGCTGGACGATGCGCGGCTGGTGACCGACGTGGGGCAGCGCCGCGCGCTGTACGCCCAGGCATGGACCATCCAGCGCCAGGACCTGCCGCTGATCTACCTGTGGACCGCCAGCAATATCGTCGGGATGAAGAAAAATCTCGACGGCTTCGTGCAGGTGCCGGACGGGCTGATCCGGCTCGGCGGGGTGCATTTCTCGCCGTAGGCCAACTGGCAGAGGAAGCAAAGAATGTTCTTTTTTGAAAAAAAAGAACCAAAAAACTTTCATCCGGGGCTTCGCCCGCGCTGGCACGATGGTGCCCGCGTTTGAAGCCGCGCAGCGCGGATGAAGTTTTTTTGCTTCTTTTTGTTCACAAAAAGAAGACTCTTCCTTTCTGATCTTCACCAAAGCGCACAAGACGCTCCAGTCTAACCGGGCGTCGCCAGATGGCAGGCGACCTGCCGGCCGGCCAGATCGCGCAGCGCCGGCACCTCCACCCGGCAGCGCGGCTGCACCAGCGGGCAGCGCGGCGCGTACGGGCAGCCCTGCGCCGCGGCCT
>JBEPTZ010000237.1:0-2963 GCA_041691815.1 Rhodospirillales bacterium
GGCTGCTGCGGCAGAGGACGCTTCCGCGCCAGTTGCGTAGTTTCCGAAGCTGCCGGCAGGAACCGCCCGTGGGTTAGCCGACAAACTGTCCAATGATGCTTGATCGAGCCCCGAGCCGGCTCGTCACCCCATCTAGGTAGTTTCCGGGCCTCCCCCGGCCGCGTCGTCGCGCGGTAATCTGCGGCGGTTCCGCGAGCAGAACCGCCTGGTCCTCACGTCGCGCCCGCCGGGTGGGCGACCAGATCAGGGAGAGGGATATGCACTTACTCAGCAGTATAGGCGGCACTCGGTGCTTTCAAGAATGACCGACGAGATGGACAGCGCGCGCGTCGGCTCGCCCGGGCCTCGCCTGCGGGTGTTGTTTGCAACGGCGGAACTCTATCCGCTGATCAAGACCGGTGGCCTAGCCGACGCCTGCGCTGCGCTGCCGGCGGCGCTGGTGCGGCTCGGGGCCGAGGTCCGGGCGGTACTTCCCGGATATGTCCCGGCGCTCGATACCCTGCGCGACAAGCGCACCCTGGGGCGCGGGCCCGACGGCGGCACGTTGCTGCTCGGGCGCACGCAAGATACCGGCCTTCCGGTCTATCTGCTCGACTGGCCGCAGCTGTTTCGCCGTCCCGGCGGTCCCTACCAGGACGCCGATAAGCGCGACTGGCCGGACAACCTCCGCCGGTTCGCCAGCTTCTGCCGCGCCGCCGCACACCTGGCGCGGGAAGGGGACGGCTGGGGATGGCAGCCCGACGTCGTGCACGCCAATGACTGGCACACCGGCTTGCTGCCGGCGTTGCTGGCGCAGCATCCGGGGCGGCATCCCCCTTGCCTGTTCACCGTACACAATCTTGCCTTCCAGGGGAATTTCCCGCTCGACGCCGCGCGGGCGCTTGGCTTGCCGGAGTCGTTGCTGACGTCCGACGGCGCCGAGTTCTACGGTCAGTTTTCGTGCCTCAAAGCGGGGATCCGCTACGCCGACCGGCTGACCACCGTGAGCCCAACCTATGCGCGGGAAATCCTCACGCCGGAGTTCGGCGCCGGGATGGACGGGCTGCTGCGCGCGCGCGCCGGCGATCTGATGGGAATCCTCAACGGCATCGACACCGCGCTGTGGAACCCGGCCGATGACGACGCCCTGCCGGCGCGCTACGACGCCGACCATCTCGACGGCAAGCGCGCCGCCAAGCAATCGATACAGCGGGAACTCGGCCTCGATCCGGCGGCCGAGGGGCCGCTCGTGGTCGGCGTCAACCGGCTGACCCGGCAGAAGATGGCCGATGTGGTGTTGCAGGCGCTGCCTGCGCTGCTCGATCAGGGGGCGCAGCTGGTGATCCACGGCCAGGGTGATTCGGACCTGGAGGCGGCCTTCCTCGCTGCCGCCGCCGGCTGTGCCTCCCGCTGCGCGGTGCGCATCGGCTATCAGGAAGCCCTGGCGCACCGGCTCACCGCGGCAGCCGACATTGCGCTGACCCCATCGCGCTTCGAACCCTGCGGGCTGACCACCATGTATGCGATGCGCTACGGGGCGTTGCCGGTGACCCGCGACGTCGGCGGCTTGGCGGACACGGCGACCGACATCGACACCGTGTATCCGGACAGCACGGCCGGCCCCGGTTTCGTCTTCTCCGATCCCACGGTGGACGCGCTGGCGGCGTGCCTGCGCCGCACGGACAACCTGTTCCGCGCGCCGGCCGCCTGGCGGCGGCTGCAGCGCAACGCGATGCGGCGCGACTTCGGCTGGGCGGTGTCGGCCCGCCGCTACCTGGCGCAGTATGGCGACCTTGTGTCGCCGGCTGTGCGGGCCGGTGTGCATGCGGGCCGCCGGCCGGTGCCGGCACTCTCCCGTGCCCCCGCCGCGCCTCCGCCGCGCTGGGCGGAAGTCGCCGACTGAGGCCCCGGCCTCGGCGGTTTGGCGTTCCACTTTCGGCTGGCGGCACCGGATGTGGCGAAACTGAGTATATTCCGCTTCTGTTGATCAGGAAAAAACACCCCAGATTGATATTATTGCAAGGGGGCGCCGCGATGACCGACAGCAAATGGGAACTAACAATCGTGATGCTGGTATCCAGCGTCGCGTTTTTTTCTGCGTGCTATTTTTTGGAGATGTTCCTGCGATAGGCTGGACTTCCGCGATGCGGCTATATAACTGGGCCATATTGGGTGAAGGCGGTTACGCCGTCCACACCCACGCCGTAGACATGTAGACAGCGACCCTCGGAGGAACATGTCGATCGATAGCTGGTGGAGCCAGTCCTCGTCTTCGCCGAGCATGGTGGCGACGTAGCTGATGATGAAGACGGTCGAGATAGCGGCCATATCAGGCGGCCGCGCCGGTTTCGCCAATTTCAACCGAGAGCGGAACATCCCCGGGGCGGTCGTCCGCGCGCATGCCGCGCATAATTTCCAGCCCGATGATCGGCTGGTGCTGTCGATCGCCCGCACAGTCATCGCAGCGATGCGCGGCGTCAGCGGGGTCGAGGGTGCTGACCACGCGACCGGTGAGCACGTCGTCATGCTGCTCGATGCGCACCACGCCGCGTGGCTTGCCGGTGCGGTCGTCATATGTCCGCCAAACCCCGGCGGGCGTGGGCGGCCCGACCAATGCCATGCTGGTTAATACCACGCTGGCCAATGCCACGCCGGGCAGGGCGGCAGTCAACGGTGCGGCCAGCAGCAAGACGGCAAACCAAGCGCGGCGGCCGGACCGCAACGCGACGGTTATTCGCGCAGCCATGCTGCCTCAGCAATGCGCGTGGCGGCGGCGATCCGCCCCAGCAGCCGTGGCGACATGCGCAGCGCCTGCGCCAGCAGAGCCTGCCCCGGCGCCCAGCGGCCGATGCGGTAGAGCGCCAGAGCCCGACGGATCGGTCGGGCCGCATCACGGCGCAACAGCCGGTGATACTCCGCCGGCGCCACCCCGTTCAGGTAGCAGCGAACCGCCAGCGCCGCGCTGTGCAGCGCCATCGCCATGC
>JBEPTZ010000238.1:0-2837 GCA_041691815.1 Rhodospirillales bacterium
AACCGAGCCAATGCCTCGATGGACACGCATTGGACGTTGCATGACCTGCGACATACGGCCGCGTACCGGATGGCACGTGACCCGCAGATGCCGCTCACGGACGTGCAATGGGTTCTTGGCCACGCATTTTTGTCGACCACCCAGCGCTATCTCAACCCAGTCACCGAGGAGGTGATCTCCGGGGTATTGGCCTTCCATGCCCGGCAGCTGATGCGGGACCCGGACCCCACTCCTGCCCCGGGCTACCGGCCCGAAAGCATGCAGGTCCTCTTCGGAAAGGACCCCTCATGAGCGGGAACAAGCAGCTGACAGATATTCCGGTGGACAGCCACACTGCTGCGGACCACGCCACCGCGGGCAGGGTGGCCGCGCCGGCGGGGGCGCAATTGAAGGCCGGGTTCCCCGCCCGCATTCCCGGGTCCTCCTGGCCTTCAACTTGCTTGGACCGCGCGGCGGTGCTTGAACGGGTTTTCGCCGCGCCGTTCAGGCTGGAGAATGCGACCAGTCAGAATGACCGCCGGAAGGGGGTTCTGGCGGTGCTGGACCGGCTCTCAACCATCCCCGGAGGGAGCTGGCAACAGCGCTGGCAGGCCAGCGGGGCCGAGGCCGCCAAGGACTGGCGGGAGTTGTTCAAGAGGGAACCCGCCGATCGATCGCCCGATTCACAGGCGCCGCATCTGAGCAGCGGGCTGTTGGTATTGGTTTGTGCCGATATCATCCGTCCAAGCCTTGGCTGGCTGTTGCGTTTCGCACCGGTGCGCCGGACCTTGGCCATCGAGATGGCCCGCACGCGCGACGGCAAGGCGTTCTCCGCCATGAACCACACCTGCGTCACCGAGCAGGTGGGCTTGCAAGCCGGACAACTGGCGCTGACCCAGATTGCCGTGATCATGGCCGCCAAGGGTGGCCTTGTTGCGGCCGTGGAGGTTGGCGACTGCGTCGAAGTAATGGAGGGCGTTGCCGGCCTTCCGAAGACTTTTCACGGCTATTCCCATAGCTCGCTGTTTTATCAGCTGCTTCGCTGGCATGGGGTCCTGGGCGAGGAGGCACCCGCGGCGCTGGAGATGTTTTCCGGGAACGGTCAGCCGACCTGCGAACAGCTCATCGACCGCTACAACATCAAATGTCGGCCGGTGAGGGACGTGCTCGTGGACTACCTGCGTGAACGCCAGGTGGCGATGGACTTCTCCTCGCTGCAACGCACAGCCTATCTGGTGGGCAAGTTGTTCTGGGCCGATTTGGAGGCCAACCATCCGGGGATCGACTCGCTGAAAATTCCGCGCGACATCTCCGCTTCATGGAAAAAGCGTGTCATGAGCCGCACCTTCACCAGCACTACCGCCAGCGGTGAAAGAATCCAGAAGACCATGGAGCGCCTGGACGCGCGCAGCGTGCTCTCTGCGGTGCGCGTCTTCTACCTGGACTTGGCTGAGTGGGCAGATGACGACCCTGCCCGGTGGGGCCCGTGGGCGGTGCGATGCCCGGTCAACGCCACCGACGTCTCCCATAAAAAGGCACGATTGGCCCGCAAATCCCGGACGGACCAACGCACCCGCGAACGCTTGCCAGTGCTGCCGGCGTTGGTCTCGTGGGTGCAAGCCGAACGGGAACGCACGACCGAGCTACTCGCAGCCGCCAAGCGCACCGAACCCGGCGAACTCTTCACCGTCTCCGGGCAACGGATGCGCCGATCGGTGATGAAGGTCCCCGGTGGCGCCCGAATCTGGGCCGAACCCCCTGACGGCGGCCCACGCGTTGACCTCATGTTCGAGGAACATCGCGGGTTCTGGACCTGGGCGATGGTCGAGGTGCTGCGGCACACCGGCATCCGCATCGAGGAACTCACCGAACTCTCGCACCACAGCCTGATCCAATACCAACTGCCCGACACCGGCGCCCTGATTCCCCTGCTGCAGATCGCCCCGTCCAAGACCGATGCCGAACGGCTGCTGGTCATCTCGCCGGAACTCGCCGATGTCCTCTCCCAGGTAGTTTCCCGGATCCGGACCGGCAAGCCCGACGTTCCACGGGTCGTCTCGTATGACAAGAACGAGCGCGTCTTCAACGCTCCCCTGCCCCTCCTGTTCCAATGGCACCGGCGCCTGGAAAACCGGGGGGTCTCGGAAACCGCCTTACGTCACTACCTCGACCATGCGTTGGGTGGCATCGGCGTCAAGGACAGCGGCGGTAAGCCGCTTCGATACACCTTCCACGATTTCCGTAGGCTCTTCATCACCGATGCGATCATGCACGGCATGCCCCCACACATCGCCCAATTGGTCGCCGGCCACCGCGACATCAACACGACCATGGGATACAACTCCGTCTATCCCGAGGAAGTCATCAAGGGCCACCGCGAATTCATCGCCCGCCGCCGGGCCCTGCGGCCCGCCCAGGAATACCGCACCCCCACCGACGAGGAATGGGACGAGTTCATCGGGCACTTCGAGCACCGCAAGGTCGCCGTCGGGGACTGCGGCCGCTCCTACGACACACCCTGCATCCACGAACACAGTTGCATCCGGTGCCCGCTATTGCGGCCCGATCCCGAGGCCAGGCCCCGGCTGGTCCAGATCCGGGACAACCTCATCGAGCGCATCAAGGAAGCCGAATCCCACCGCTGGCTCGGGGAAGCCGAGGGCCTGAAAGTCAGCCTCGCCGGCGCCCGCGCCAAACTGGCCGAAATGGATCAAATCACCACCCGCCGCACCACCACCCAGCTGGGCATGCCAACCTTCACCCAGGCAGCGGGCCGCACCAATATCGACCCCAAGAACGCCTCGAAAAGCCCGTAATTACGGCACATAGCCTTCCATATTTTAGTTCGGAGAAGACGC
>JBEPTZ010000239.1:0-2772 GCA_041691815.1 Rhodospirillales bacterium
AACTTTTTTTTTTTTTAAAAAAAAATTTTTTTTTTCCCCCCGCTTCACACGGGGGGGGGGGGCCCCCCGCGGGCCCCCCCCCCCCCCAACTGTTGCAAGGCGGGTAAAAAAAGTTTTTTGGTTCTTTTTTCAAAAAAGAACTGCTTTCTCCTGTCGGTCTCTAGATGAACCTCTCGCTGTTGGGCACCGGCGTGCTGCTGGGCTGGTCGGTCGCCTGGCCGCCCGGGCCGATCAATGCCGAGATCGCCCGGCGCTGCCTGGCCGGCGGTTTCTGGTCCGGTTTCAGCCTGTTGCTCGGTGCCTGTCTCGGTGATGCCACCTGGGCGTTGCTGGTGTCGCTTGGCGTCGGCCTGCTGTTCACCGGCCCGCGCATGCATCTGGCGATCGGGGGGCTGAGTGTGCTGCTGCTGCTCGGCCTGGCGGCGATGTTCCTGCGTGGCGCCTGGCGGGCGTGGCAGGCGGCACCGGTCAGCGGGCCGGCGCGGTTCGACAGCCGGCGCGCCAGCCTGCTGCTGGGCATGACGCTGGCGCTGACCAGCCCGTGGAACATCGCCTTCTGGCTGGCGGCGATCGGCCGGCCGGAACTCGCCGGTCAGGGGGCGGCGGCGCTGTTGGCGATGGTGGCGGCGATCATCGCCGGCGCGCTGGCCTGGGGGCTGGTGTGGTCGGCGATCGTGGTGCTGCTGCGCCGCCGTGCCGGCTCCGGCGGGCGCTGGTGGGCGGTGGGGCTGAACGCGGCGACCGCTGGGCTGATGCTGTATTTCGCGGTGAGCTCGGTGCGGGCGTTGCTGGCGGCATAGCGCGGCGGATATACCGGGGGGATGAGCATCACCCTCGCCGACTGCCTGGCCCTGGACGCCGCCGACCAACTGGCGCCGTTCCGCGATCTGTTCGCGCTGCCGGAGGGGGTGATCTACCTCGACGGCAACTCGCTCGGCGCCCGCCCGCGCGCGGTGACCGCGCGGGTGACCGAGGTGATCGAGCGCGAGTGGGGCGTGGGGCTGATCCGTAGCTGGAACGACGCCGGCTGGATGGCGATGCCGGCCAGGCTCGGCGACAAGATCGGCCGGCTGCTCGGGGCGACGCAAGGCAGCGTGATGGTGGGCGACAGCACCTCGGTCAACCTGTTCAAGATGCTGGGTGTTGCCCTGGCGGCGCGGCCGGAGCGGCGGGTGATCGTCTCCGAGCGGCAGAATTTCCCCACCGATCTTTATATTGCCGAGGGACTCGCGGCGCTGCTGGCGCAAGGCCATACGCTGCGGCTGGTGGAGCCGGGCGGGGTGCCGGCGGCGCTCGACGCCAGCGTCGCGGTGGTGATGCTGACGCATGTCAACTACCACACCGGCGCGATGCACGACATGGCGGCGCTGACTGCCGCCACCCATGCCGCCGGCGCGATAGCGCTCTGGGACCTGGCGCATTCCGCCGGCGCGGTGCCGGTCGATCTCACCGCCGCCGGCGCCGATCTGGCAGTTGGCTGCGGCTATAAATACCTCAACGGCGGCCCCGGCGCGCCGGCCTTCCTGTATGTCGCGCCGGGCTTGCAGCCAACCGCCCGCTACCCGCTGACCGGCTGGCTCGGCCATGCCGCGCCGTTCGCCTTCGAACCCTCCTACCGCCCGGCCGCCGGCATCGCCGGTGCGGTGGTCGGCACGCCGCCGGTGCTCAGTCTGGCGGCGCTGGAGGTGGGGTTGGATATCGCGCTGCAGGCGCCGATGGCGGCGATCCGGGCCAAATCGCTGCGCCAGGGTGAGCTGTTCGCCGCCCTGGTCGCCGAGCGTTGCGGCGCCGCTGCATTCGAATGCGTGACGCCGCTGGCGGCGGAGCGGCGCGGCAGCCAGATCAGCCTCGCGCATTCGAATGCATACGCGATCATGCAGGCGCTGATTGCCCGCGGGGTGATCGGCGATTTCCGCGCGCCGGACGTGCTGCGCTTCGGTTTCACCCCGCTTTATCTCCGCTATCAGGAGGTTTTTGCCGCCGTCGAGGCGCTTTCTGCCGTCATGCAGGGCGAGGAATGGCGCCGCCCGGAGTTCGCCGTCCGCCGCGCCGTCACCTGAGCGCCGGCGATCACGGCCAGCGCTGGGTCCAGTCGATCTCCCGCAGGCTGAGGTCGAGCGACCGGGCGATTTCCGGTTTGGTCGCCAGCCGGATCGCCACTGCCGGCAGCAGATCGAAGATCATCTGGCCGATACCGTAGGCACCCGGTTCGTTGTCCTTCACGATGACGCCACCGGGATGCTTGGTCTCGCCGAGGAATGCGCCGGACGGGAAATGGACCCAGTTGGATGGATCCTTGACCACGGTGTCGCCGCGCGGGCCGAAGTCGAAGGCCAGCAATATCCGGTCGCGGATGATCCTGCGGCCTGGCCGGTAGGTCGAGGCAAGCTCGAACACCCAGAACGCCTTGCGGGACGGCTTGCCGCCATACAGGTAGCTGAGCTTGCCGGCTTTGTAGTCGGCGATGCTCTCCTCATCGGTCTTGGTCCAGCGGAAGAACAGCGTCATCGTCGTCTCCCAGGTCATGCCCGCCAGGGTGGTGGCTGACATTGATCAGGCGGGCGGTTGATCGGTTCCCCGCCGCCAGCCTAACCGCGCGGCCCACCCGCATGATAGTGGTGGTGGATCACGTTCAGCTGACAATTCGCCTGACTGGCCGGCTGCCGGATCAGACTCCGGCATTGGGGCGCAGCCGGATGCCGTCGATCATGCGGCCGTAGCGGAACGGCGTGGGGTCGACGATCGGCGTGGCGCCGGTGAGCAGATCGGCGG
>JBEPTZ010000240.1:0-2472 GCA_041691815.1 Rhodospirillales bacterium
ACCGTCGATTTCGCCAGAACTGCAACTCCGCCGCGTTTTCACACGGTCTGCTTGATTTTTGGTCATCCGCCTAATCGAGGGTTATCCGCCCCGAGCCGGGGAGCGCCATGGCGGATCGCCGGCCGCACGCCGTCGAAACTCAGCGGCAGCGCCGTGAGGGTGAAATCCTCGCCCGGCACGGTCTGGAACATCCCGAGCGCCTGCACCTGCGGCTGCGCCAGCGCCTCCGGCAGATCGTTGATCGGCGCCGCCGGCACGCCGACCGCCTCCAGCGCCGCGATCCAGTGCGCCCGGTCCCGCCCGGCCAGCACTGGGCAGATTTCCGCGAACAGCGCCGGCTTGTTGCGTAGCCGCGCGCGGTTGCTGGCGAAACGCTCGTCGGTCGACAGATCAGCCCGGCCCAGCACCGCGGCCAGCTTGGCGAACAGGCGGTCATTGCCGGCGCAGATCAAAAACGGCCCGTCCGCCGCCTCGAACGCCTCGTACGGCACCAGCGCCGGATGCCCCGAGCGGTGCCGCTCCGGCAGCACGCCGGTGTTCATGTAGGCGTCGATCTTCTGCCCGGCCCAGAGCAGTGCGGTCTCCAGCAGCGAGGTGGTGACCACGCCGCCGCGCCCGGTCCGCCCGCGCTGCTGCAGCATCGCCAGCGTGCCGATCACCGTCCACATCGCACTGCCCTGGTCGCAGATCGAGGCGGCGGCGCGCAGCGGTGGGTCGCCCTCGCCGCCGTTCAGGCTGGACAGCCCGGAATAGGCCTGGATCAGCGGCTCGAACCCCGGATGCAGCGCCATCGGCCCGAGATGGCCAAACGCCGAGATCGCCGCGTAGATCAGCCGCGGGTGCCGCTCGGTCATCGCCGCACCGTCGATGCCCAGCGTCGCCGGCACGTCCGGCCGCAGGTTGTGCACCAGGATGTCGGCGGTCGCCGCCAGTCGCTCGAACGCCGCCCGGCCGGCCGGCTCGCGCATGTCCAGTGCGACGGACTGCTTGCCGCGGTTCATGATGTGGAAGGTCAGCGCGTCGCCATGGCGGAAATCCGGCCCCATCCGCCGCGCGTCGTCGCCGCCCTCGGCCCGCTCCACCTTGATCACCTCGGCGCCGAGATCGGCGAAGATGGCGCCGACGAACGGCCCCGCCAGCACCTGGCCCAGTTCGACCACCCGGATGCCCGCCAGCACACCGCCCATCCCGCCCTCCCTCATTTGCCCCGCTTCCCTCATTTGGCCGTACCGCCATAGCGGTCTAGCCTGCCGGTCGGCCTATTGGAAAGGTGACGACGTGACCCAATTGATCGGCGTGTTCGACCTGTTCCGCATCGGCCTCGGCCCGTCCAGCTCGCACAGCGTCGGGCCGATGCGCGCGGCGCTGGCCTTCGTGCACAACGCGGTGGCCGCCGCCGCCCCTGGCCGCCCCGCCCGCATCGTCGCCACGCTGTACGGCTCGCTGGCCTGGACCGGGCGCGGCCACGCCACCGACACTTCGGTGCTGGCCGGCCTCGCCGGCATGGAGCCGGCCACCGCCGACCCCGACCTGGTCCGCACGCTGCCCGCCCGCCTTGTCGAAGAAGGCGGGCTCGCCGTCCCCGGCCTCGGCCGGCTGGCCGCCGAGGTGGTGTTCGATTTCGAGCGTGTCGAACCCGGCCACCCCAACGCGCTGCGCTTCCGCCTGGAAGACGATGCCGGCGGGATCATGCTGGAGGAACTCTGGTACTCCCTCGGCGGCGGCTTCATCCGGCGCGACGGCGACAGCGAGCCGGAAACCGCACTGGCCACCCTGCCCCACCCGTTCACCCACGCCACGCAGATGCTGCAAACCGCCGCCGCCACCGGCCGCTCGATCGCCGAACTGCAATACGACAACGAATGCGCGCTGCGCCCGCCGGCCGAAATCCACGCCTATATCGCCCAGATCGCCGAGGCCATGGAGACCTGCATCGACCGCGGCCTGGCCGGCGAGGGCGAACTGCCCGGCGGCCTGCATGTCCGCCGCCGCGCCCACAAGCTCGCCGCCCGCCTGGCCGAGCGTCGCGCCCGCAACCTGCCCTGGCCCACCGAGGCCAGCGACCACGCCAGCCTGTGGGCGATCGCCGCCAACGAGGAGAACGCGGTCGGCGGCCGCGTCGTCACCGCCCCCACCAACGGCGCCGCCGGCGTCATCCCGGCCACATTGCGCTATTGGCGCCAGTACTACGGCGGCTCGCCGGCGGGCACCGAGACCTTCCTGCTCACCGCCACCGCGATCGGCGCGCTGGCCAAACGCAACGCCTCGATCTCCGGTGCGGAGGTCGGCTGCCAGGGCGAGGTCGGGGTCGCCTGCGCGATGGCCGCCGCCGGCCTCGCCGCAGTGCTCGGCGCCGACCCGGCGCAGGTGGAGAACGCCGCCGAGATCGGCCTCGAACACCATCTCGGCATGACCTGCGACCCGATCGGCGGCCTGGTGCAGATCCCCTGCATCGAGCGCAACGCGATGGGC
>JBEPTZ010000241.1:0-2318 GCA_041691815.1 Rhodospirillales bacterium
ATGCGATCGAGTTCCAGCAGCAGGTCGTTGGGGAACTCGATATCCGCCTTGTCGATCTCGTCGATCAGCACCACCGACTGCGCCGCCGCGTCGAACGCATCCCACAGCTTGCCGCGCACGATGTAGTTGCCGATATCCTGCACCCGCGGGTCGCCAAGCTGGCCGTCGCGCAGGCGGGAGACGGCGTCGTATTCGTACAGCCCCTGCTGCGCCTTGGTGGTGGATTTGACGTGCCATTCGATCAACGGATGGCCGAGCGCCTTGGCCACCTCATGCGCCAGCACGGTCTTGCCGGTGCCTGGCTCGCCCTTCACCAGCAGCGGCCGTTGCAGCGTGACCGCGGCATTGACCGCCACCTCCAGGTCGCGCGAGGCGATGTAGTCCTCAGTGCTCTTGAATCCGGCCACGCCCACTCTCCCACGATCAACGGGAGTGTCGCGGCGGGCGGCGGCCGCTGCAAGGGGGGCGGCTGCAATGGAGATCAGCCGCCGGGGAGGTCAGCCGCCGGAGGGGCTTGCCGCCACCAGGAACGCCGGCCCGCCGCCGGTGTTGAGCGCGCCGAGGCCGGGATAGCCGGTCGCGGCGGCGACACCACGCACCGCGCAGCCTGCGGCCGGGCAGGCCCCTGGCGCCTGGACGCGCGATGCGGCCCGGGTTGCTCCCGATATGTCGATCACCGTCAGCCCGAAGTGCTGCATCCGCGCATTCAGATACGGCCCGGCGATCTGGTTGGCGAACAACCCGGAAAGCAGCACCGCCAGGCACCAGAGCGCGTAGCCCGGCATTCCGCCGCCGCGACAATCCGTACCGATCGAAGGCATGTTTCTGCCCATAATTCCGGCACCATATGACTAAAAAGTTACAGAAATCGTCAAACAGGCACTGCAATACAGCCGAATGGACTAATCCATGGCTTAGGTCTTAGGTATCGTTGTTTGCCCGACTGCACAACCGGAATCGTCATGCGCCGCAGGCAGCAAAACGGCGGCTCCCGTTATCGGGTGCCGCCGTTGCTCAGGCGATCGGGTATCGGCGCCGGAACGCCGTTAGGTATGGGTTATAACAACCCGCGCTTGGCCAGGTTGCGCATCAGCGCGCCGGCGCCGAACCGCCACGGCTCGCACTGGTCGCTGGGCCGGATGCGGTTGACCAGCCGGCCCAGTTTTGGCGCGGCGATGGTGACGATATCGCCGGTGTGGTGGGTGAAGCCCTTGCCGACCGCCCCGCGATCGGCAATCGGCGCGAACATGGTGCCGAGATACAGCACCGCGCCATCGGGGAAGCGGTGATGCGCGTTGAGCAACTGGCCGGCGAGATCGGCCGGGTCGCGGCTGATCTGGCTCATCGACGAACTGCCCTCCAGGCGGAAATCATCCTCGCCCTCGACGGTCAGCGACACCACCGTGGCGCGCACCTGGTCCATGCCGAAGCTGGCGTCGAACAGCCGGATGAACGGGCCGACTGCGGCGGAAGCGTTGTTGTCCTTGGCCTTGCTCAGCAGCAGCGCCGAGCGGCCCTCGATGTCGCGCAGATTGACATCGTTGCCCAGCGTGGCGCCGACCACGCGGCCGTCCGACGCCACCACCAGCACCACTTCCGGCTCCGGGTTGTTCCACGACGAACCCGGATACACCCCGGCATCCATGCCGGTGCCAACCGCCGCCATCGGCTGGGTCTTGGTGAAAATCTCGGCGTCCGGGCCGATGCCGACCTCCAGATACTGGCTCCAGGCACCCTGGTCGATCAGCACCTGCTTCAGCTTCGCGGCCTCCGGCGAGCCGGGCTTGAGGCGCCGCAGGTCATCGCCGATCAGCGCCTTCACCTCCTCGCGCAGGGCGGCGGCGGCGGCCAGATCGCCGTGCGCCCGCTCCTCGATCACCCGCTCCAGCATCGAGACCACGAAGGTGACGCCGGCGGCCTTGATCGCCTGCAGGTCGATCGGCGTCAGCAGCCAGGGTTTGCCGGGGTCGCGGCTGTCGGTGGGGGTGTTGGCCAGCACGGCGTCCAGGCTGGCCACCACCGGGCCGGCGGCGGCACGCAGGGCGGCGGCCGGGTCGGGCGCCTCGCACAGGTCGCGCATGGTGGGCCAGGCGGCGGAGATGTCCACCACGCCCTCGGCGCGGATCGCCACCACGCTCGGCCCGCCCAGCTCCGGCCGCCAGACCCTGCCGGCCAGCGCGCCGGCCAGCCCGTCATCCGGCAGGGCCGGGCGTAGCGCATCCATCAGGCGATCCATTGTGTTCCCCTATTAAGAAGGCAAGAATCTTCTTTTTGTGAACAAAAAGAAGCAAAAAAACTTTCCTGCTTACCCAGGATAG
>JBEPTZ010000242.1:0-2050 GCA_041691815.1 Rhodospirillales bacterium
TTCTCAAACTGGCTGACTATCCTGGGTAAGCAGGAAAGTTTTTTTGCTTCTTTTTTGCAAAAAAGAACCCTTCCCTGTGAGGCGCGATGCTGCGTTACCTGCTCGGCCTGCCGCTGGCCCGCCGCCTCGCCTTGGCGTTGGGCGTCACCCAGACGCTGGCCTGGGCCACCACCTATTACGTCCCCGCCACCATGGCCGGCGCGGCGGCGGCCGAGTTGGGGGTCTCGCGCACCGCGCTGATCGGCGGGTTTTCCTGGTCGCTGATCGTCGCAGCGCTCTGCGCCCCGCGCATCGGCCGCTACATCGACCGCGTCGGCGGCCGCCCGATCCTGGTTGCCGGCGCCGTCATCACCTGTGCCGGGCTGCTGTTGCTGGCGGCGTCGAACGGGCTGGTGTGGTGGTATGGCGCCTGGTCGGTGCTCGGCGTCGGCATGGCAATGGGGCTGTACGACACCTCCTATTCGACCATCGGCCGCCTGCTGGGGGCCGGCGCCCGGCCGGCGATCCTGGGCGTCACGCTGATGGCGGGCTTCGCCGGCACCATCGGCTGGCCGCTCGGCACCTGGCTGGCCGAGGCCTATGGCTGGCGCATCGCCTGCTGCCTGTTCGCGGCGTTGCAGGTCGCGGTGATCCTGCCGATCCTGCTGCTGTTCATCCCGCACGCCGGCCCGCCGCCGCCGCCGGCGCCGCCGCGCGCCACCGTCAGCGGCGGAACCGCGCCGGGCTTCGCCTTCGTGCTGCTGGCGATCTTCTTCACCAGTCGGGCTGCGATCAGTGCGGTGATCTCGGTGCATCTGCTGGTGCTGCTCGGCGGCATCGGGCTGGCCACCGGCTCGGCAGTGCTGGTGGCGGCGATGGTCGGCCCGGCCCAGGTCGGCGCGCGAATTCTCGACTGGAAGTTGGCCCGCGACATGAGTCCGGTCACCTCCGCCCGCCTCGGCGCGGCACTGATGCCGCTCGGCGTGCTGGCGGTGCTCGGCGGCGCCCCGGCAATGGCCTTCGCGCTGTGCTATGGCCTGAGCAACGGCATCCTGACCATCAACAAGGGCACCCTGCCGATGCACCTGTTCGGCGCGCAAGGCTACGCCACCCGGCTCGGCCGTCTGGCATTGCCGGCGCTGGTCGCCCAGGCGGCGGCGCCGACGCTGCTGGCACCGCTGGTCGACACCGTGCCGTCACTGTGGATCTTCGCCGGCCTTGGCGCGGTGGGCGTCGCCGCGTTCGCCTGCTTGCTGCCGATGCGGCGTTAGAGCATCTCCGGATCATTGCGGCTTATATCCGGCGTGCCGGACGCCCAAGCCCTTATGACTGCCGAGCTTGTCAAGCACGACCACGTCTCCGGGGCGAAGTGTCGGCACCAGTTGCTGATCGACCCAGGCGCGGAACAACGTGCCGTTGATCGGGCCATCGAAGACGTAGGGCGCGGTGATGCCGTCGGTGCGCAGGCCGACGAGAAACGTCATTGTCGTCCATTGCCCGTGAGGCACAGCGGCGACAAGCCGCTCGCCGCGCAACGCCCTTCCGTGGTTGCGGGTTATATTGGTCTTCTACCAACGCCCTGATGCCGCGTCCCCGAAGGTATGACTCGAAAATGCTTCGACGACGCGGAACGGTCGTGATTCAAAGGGGGGAACACCGGAGGTTCTCCACGCCACTCCCGCTTCGGACTGATGTTGATGCCCGCGTCTGCGTGCCGCTGCGTGCGCGAGCAAGGACGCAGGTCAGGCCCGCCGGCTGCTTGCGCTATCGGCGATCTACGCCGGGTCTTCGCGAACGGCAGCCTCCAGGATCGGCGGGGTGAGCGTGCAGATCGTGCGAGACTGGGTGGTGAAATTCAATGCGCACCGCCCGGATGGCTTGATCGATCGCCAGCCGCCGGGCCAGCCGTCGCGCCTCACCGACCTGCACCGGGGCGCGCTGAAGGGCATCATCGAGAGTGGCCCGATCCCGTCCATCGATGGTGTCGTGCGCTGGCGCCTGGTGGATCTAGAGCGTGTCCGCCTCTGAATGAATCGCGGGGTTCCGGCGCGGGCTGAAATCTGATTCAAGC
>JBEPTZ010000243.1:0-1892 GCA_041691815.1 Rhodospirillales bacterium
TGTTGTGTATAAGTGACAGGAGTGGGGCGGCGGCGGGCGGTGGCGCGGCCGGGCGGGCCGGGATCGCCTGGGCGAGTGCGTCGGCGAACGGGCTGGGGGTCGGGCCGGCCGGGGGCTTCGGAGAGGGGGGCTTCGGTGTTGCGGGCTTCGGTGCCGGCGGTTGCGGTGCCGGCGGCTCGGGCAGGCCGGCGGCCCATTCCGTGCCGCAGCGGGCACAGCGCAGCTTGGCCGGCGGCCGCGCCTCGCCGGGGGCCAGCAGGGCATCCGGCACGTCGTAGACGGCCTGGCAGGACGGGCAGACGATCCGCATGTTCGGCGCTCTCCTGCCCGCGATGGTGCGCGACGCCGCCACGCTTGACAACCGGCTTCACCGTCTTGCGCTTCCGGCGCGGGGCCGATTGGTGGCAAAAGGGGGGCTGCATGATCGGATGGCGATGATTGATTTGCACGAGGTGGGGCTGCGCTACGGCGGCGGCGCACGGACGGATGGCGGAACCGGCGGCGCGGATGTGCTGCGCGGGTTGAGCTTTTCCGTGCCGGAGGGCGGGTTCCGCTGGCTGCTGGGGCCGTCCGGCGCCGGCAAGACCTCGCTGCTGCGGCTGCTGCACCTGGCGGTGCGGCCGACCCATGGCCGGCTGGCGCTGCTGGGGGCGGAGATCGGCCGCGCGGCGCGGGGCGAGCTGCCGCTGCTGCGCCGCAGCATCGGCATGGTGTTCCAGGATTTCCGGCTGCTGCCGCATCTCTCGGCGTTCGACAACGTGGCGCTGCCGCTGCGCATCGCCGGCCGGCCGGAGGGGCAGATCCGCGCCGATGTCTCCGAACTGCTGCACTGGGTGGGCCTCGCGCGGCGCTCGGCGTCGCGGCCGGCGGAATTGTCGGGCGGCGAGCAGCAGCGGGTGGCGATCGCCCGCGCCGTGGTCACCCGCCCGCGCATCCTGCTGGCCGACGAGCCGACCGGCAACCTGGACGACGCCCAGGCCGAGCGGCTGATGCTGCTGCTTTCGGAGATGAACCGCCTGGGCACCACCATGGTTGTGGCCACCCATAACGCCGCGCTGGTGGAGCGCCACCCCGGCCCGGCGCTGCGGCTGGAACACGGGCGGCTGCTGCACGATGGTTAGGCGCACGGCCACGGCGATGCGCACGGCGACGGCCAGGCGTGATGCGGGCGAGGGCGGCGGCCGCCTGCGCCCGCCGCGGTTCGACGATCTGGGACTGCGCCGCGCGCTTGGCGACCGGATGCTGCCCTCGATGGTGGCGGCGATGGCGTTCCTGGCGGCGCTGGCGTTGGCCGGCGTGGTCGGCGCCGCCGGGTTGGCGCAGCACTGGCAGCATGGTGCCGCCGCGGTGGTGACGGTGCAGGTGCCGCAGCCGGGCGAACCGGCCGCCGACGCCCCGAACGAGACCAGGCGCGCCCGGGTGGTGGCGCTGGCCAGGGCGGCGCCGGGGGTGGCCAGCGCCCGGCCGCTCAGCGACACCGAACTGGCCGACCTGCTGCAACCCTGGCTCGGCAGTTCGGCGCTGCGGCTGTCGCTGCCGCTGCCGGCGGTGGTCGATCTGCGCATGAAGGACGGCGCCGCCGAGGCGGTGCTGGCGGCGCTGGGCAGGCAGCTGGAGCAGGCGGCGCCCGGCACGCTGACCGAGAGCCACGGCGTCTGGGTGCGCCGGCTGTCGGTGCTGGCGCGCAGCCTGCAGGCCTGCGCCTGGGCGGCGCTGCTGCTGGTGGCGGCGGTGGCCGCCGCGGTGATCGCCGCCGCCACCCGCGCCGGGCTGACCGCGCGCCGCCAGGCGATCGAGATCGTGCATGGCCTGGGCGCCACCGACAGCTATATCGCCGCGCGTTTCGCCGGCCGCGCCACGAGGCTGGCGGCGCTGGGCGGGGCGATCGGGGC
>JBEPTZ010000244.1:0-1884 GCA_041691815.1 Rhodospirillales bacterium
TCGATGCTGATGCCATGGGTGATCGTTGGGTCGGAATTGGCGGCGCTGTAGGATATCTGGTCGTAGCCGCCGGTGCCGCCGTTGATGGTGTCGCTGCCGTTGCCGGGATCGAAATAGTCATTGCCGGTGCCGCCGCTCAGGCTGTCATTGCCGGGGCCGCCAGGCAGGTTGTTGTCATCGTAGTCGTTGCCGATGACAGTGTCGTTGCCGGTAAGAAATAGCGTGTAGGGGTACTGGTAGCTGGTTACCCAGTCGGCATACAGAGCGGTGAGAGCAACCGCTGCCCCGGAAAACGCCGCCAATTGCGTCGTCTGGGTTGCGTCGTACCACACGGCGCCGGTAATGGTCCCGCCGGTCGGCACCCCGTTTTTATCGAAGGTCAACCCTGTGCCGGTCAGCACAACCGCGGTGCCGTCGGCATTTATGTAAGTGGCGGAGGACGCGGAGGCGGCACCCTGGGTAGGATCTGCCTGGAAGAAGCTGTTCGGCACATCAACCGTGCCTGCTGCGTCATAGCTGGTGAAGGTTGCCATGGAATGCTCCCTCGAGACGCATAGCGATTTCAATATTTAACGCGATATTACCGTAACACGGGCGGATCGACAACATTTATTTTACGTTTCGATACACCGCCGCCATCATCGGGAATGCCTTCCCGACACGAGTACATCCTATATCGGAGTGTGTCGGCCGAGCCGTGACCGGCACGTCGCGTTCGGGCCGCAAATCGCGGTCGCTTCCGAATTCGTCATCAATGCGGCCGCTCGCGCGCGCCGCTTCGCCGCCTGGTCAGACCACGCCGCTGGCCCGCAATGCGGCGATCTCGGCCGGCCCGAAGCCGGCTTCGGCCAGCACGGCGTCGTTGTCCGCACCCAGCGCCGGGGGCGCCCGGTCCAGCCGGCCGCCGCCATGCGCCATGCGGAAGCCGCTGCCCATCAGGCGCAGTGGGCCATAGGCGGTCTGCACGGTTTGCAGCACCCCGCGGGCGACGATCTGCTTGTGGTCGATGATCTCCTCAACCTTCCAGATGCTGGCGCAGGGGGCACCGGCGGCATTGAGGCGGGATTCCCAGGATTTGGCAGTGTCGGCGGCCAGCGCCTGTTCGATGATGGCGCGCAGGGCCGCGGCGTTCTCGTTGCGCAGGAACCAGTCGGCGAAGCGCGGGTCGTCCAGCAGGTCGGCGTGACCCAGGGCCGAGAGCAGCGCGCGATACTGTTTCTCGTTATTGACCGACATCAGCAGATGGCCCTCGGCACAGCGGAACAGGTTGGCGGTGGGCTTGCGGCTGACCGCCTGGTTGCCCATCGGCCCCTGGCGGTGGCCGGCGACGGTGAAATCCGCCACCGGGCCGGAGAGGAATGCCAGTGTCGCTTCCAGCATCGAGATGTCGATGAACTGGCCTTCGCCGGTATGGGTACGCTGAAACAGCGCGCTGGAGACGGCGAAGGCCGCGGTCATGCCGCTCAGCGTGTCGCAGACCGCGAAGCCGGCGCGGATTGGGTCGCCGCCGGGGTGGCCGGTCATCGCCATGATGCCGGACATCGCCTGCACCTTGCCGTCATAGCCGGCTTCGTTACGATCCGGCCCGGTCTGGCCGAAGCCGCAGATGGCGCAGTAGATCAGCTTTGGGTTCACCGCCGCCAGGGCCTGGTGGCCGATGCCGAGCCGGTCCATCACGCCCGGGCGGAAATTCTCCATTACCACGTCGGCTCCAGCGGCCAGGCGCTTGATGATGTCCACCGCCTCGGGCTTCTGCAGGTCGAGCGTGAGGCTGCGCTTGTTGCCGTTCAGCGCCATCCACGACGGTGCCATGCCGCGCTCGGCCCATTCGCGGGAGAGTGGCGTGCGGCGCATGTCCTCGCCCTCGCGCCGCTCCACCTTGAT